>NZ_CP050022.2:7260000-7560000 GCF_011602485.2 Bradyrhizobium sp. 1(2017)
ACTTCTTCCACGGCGGCGAGATCCTGCTGCACGACAAGCCTGTACGCTACCGGGTGCCGGCGCCGGCGGTGAAGGCCGGCATCGCCTACGTCACCGAGGACCGCAAGGTCGAGGGTTTCTTCGAGACGTCCTCGATCGCGCGCAACATCTATCTCGGCCTGCTGTCGAAGTTTCCGAGGGGACGTATGCTACTGTCGCGCCGGGAGACCGATACGGTGGGAAAGAGCTGGATCGAGAAACTCAGGGTTCGCGCCATCGGCGACCAGGCCAAGGTGGTCGAGCTTTCCGGCGGCAACCAGCAGAAGGTCGTGATCGCAAAGTCGCTGGTGCAAGAGCCGGACCTGATCATCTTCGACGAGCCGACCCGCGGCGTCGACGTCGGTGCCATCGTTGAAATCCACGAGCTGATCAACCAACTCGCCGACGAGGGCAAGGCGGTCGTGGTCATCTCGTCCTACTTGCCGGAGATCATGGCGCTCTCCGACCGCATCCTGGTCTCGCGTCAGGGCAAGGTCGTGGAGGAATTCTCTGCACTCGACGCGACGGAGGAGAGGATCATGTATGCCGCGATTCATTAGCTCGGCGGCGGCCCGCCCTATCAAAAATGGCAAAAACAACCCCATGCACAGTAGAGGCAGTCTCGTAAATCCCTGATCTGCCTACGAAATCCAAAAGTCGCGTCGGGCAACGGCCCGGCCGGAACGATCGCAGGACCATGAGGGACGCGGTCAGGTGAGCTCGCCGCCTTTCGCCAGCATCTCGTTCAGCATCGCCTCGGCCTTGTGCCGGAGCGGCCGGGCGCCGCTCTCGGAGGCGATCGCGATGACGGCACGCAAGGACGCGAATATGGCCGTCTTGCTTACGGCATCGGAGGGCGGTGTCACCACGGCTTCGCCGAACAGGGCCTCGGCCTCGAGGCCCGAAAACCCCTGCTGCCGCGCCGTATTGCGGGCCTCGCGCAGCATGTTCTGCGCGGCCCTGACGTCGCCGAGCCGGTGGGCGGCCAGCGCCAGGTAGATCGCGCTGCGCAACACCGCCGAGGTATAGCCGACCGCCCTGGCCTCCTCGCGCGCTTCCGTCAGCATGCCCCGCGCCCGGTCGAACAGGCCCTGCTCCAGGTAGGCTATGCCGAGATGGCAGGCGAGCACGGGTACGAACAGCCGGATGCCGTGCTTCTGCGCGAGGACGAACCCGTCCTCAAGCATGGAAGCGGCGGCCGCCGCATCGTTCTGCCCCAGCTTCAGCCACCCGCCGCTATAAGCGGCCGCGACGCGATCGTAGGGACGGCCCGTCTCCTCCGCAATCGCAGCGGCCTCGCGCTGGAGCTGCTCGGCGACATCGAGCTCGCCCATGACCGTGTGGGTGAAGCTTTTCATCATGCAGCAGAGCAGAAGCAGATATCTGGGCGTCGTCCCGATCGGAGCGCTGGCTGCCGGACCCGCCAACTGGGCGCGGGCCAGTGCCAGAGTCTGTTCGGCTTCCCGGTAGCGGCCGGCGAGGAAATAGGCCTGTCCGAGACCATATCGGGCGAGATTGAGCCAACCCGGATTGCCCCATTCTTGCGCGAGGCGGACCACCTCTTCCGAGACCGCGACGGCCTCGACCGGTGCTCCGTAGAAGTTCTGTGCACCGGCCCTGACCGTCATCGCGGCGACCTTTCGCCCGATGTCGTTGATCGCCTCCGCCCGCCGCTCGGCATCCTTTCCAAGATCCAGCCAATCGGAGACCTGGCCGGATGCGATGAAGGCCGCGCGTGCTTCCATCCGCAGATCGATGGCGTCGGCCTCCCGCAAAGGCGTCATCGGCGTCTTGTCGAGCGAGCCCATCGCGATCTCGAAATAGCTGGCCGCGTCCGAAAATGCCGACCGGCTCAAGCATTTTCGTCCCGCGCTCTTGCCGTAGCTGAACGCCTTGTACCAATCGCGGGCACGCACCGCGTGATAGCACAGCGTATCGGGCTCATCCGCGCCCACTCCGTCGCGGTCGAGCCGCGCAAGAATGCGCGCGTGAATGTCTTCGCGCACCTTCTCGACCATCGAATCATAGGTCACCTGGCGGACCATCTCGTGCCGAAACTCGAGCGCGTCGTCCAATTCGCTGTCGATCCTCACCAGAAGCTCGGCACGATCGAGCACCGCAAGGCAATCCTGAAGGGCGCTCTCGGGCAGCTCGACGAGATTTCGCAGCATGGCGATGCTCGATCGCGGACCAAGCGCTGCCGCGATCTGCAAGACGGAACGCTCCTGACGCGACACACGATCGAGGCGCGCCGCAATCACACCCTGGATGCTGGAGGGAATGCCAAGCTCGTCGATCGGACGCATCAGCGCCAGATCTCCCCACTGGCCGTGCAGCGTTCCGCTATCCCTCAAGCCCCGGCACACCTCCTCGATGAACAGAGGGACGTTTGCCGTGTGCGAAATGATCCGATTCTTCAGGTCGTCGTTGGCCGCGGAGGGGCCAAGCATGTCGGCCAGCATGGCCAGCCCCGAATCATCGTCGAGCGGCTGCATCGCGACGACCTCGGCGTGGCAGCGCGCAATCCAGACCGGCATGCCGTTGGGCCTGGAAGTGAGGAGGACGAGGAGACCCGGCGCCTGAAGCGAAGCAATCGCAGCCATCACCGCATCGCTCGCCCGGTCGATCCAATGCAGGTCCTCGAGCAGAAGGATGGTTCGTTGACGACGCGCGATGTCCTCGATGACGGCGCTGCTTGCATCGGAGATCGCGCGTCCTCGGGCGTGGGGCTCGAGCTGTGCCCAGTCAGGATTCGATGTCGGCAGATCGAGCACTGCGTCGAGGGCGCATTGCGCAATCTCCCCGAGATCCTTCCGCGGATCCGACGGGCTGTCGGGATCCTTTGCGGCGACCTCCAGGGCCGATAGCAGAACGCGCTTGAGCGTGCTGAACGGGGCCCCCTGGAGGTTCGGGCTGCACTCGGCATCGATCAGGCGCCAACCATGGGATCTGAGCGCCTGGACAAATTCGTGCGCGAGCCGCGATTTGCCGATGCCCGCGTCGCCGAGCAGCAGGACCGTCCGCCGGCTCGTTCTGGCGCTCTCGACGGCACGGGCCAGCAACGCCCGCTCGGTCGTACGATCGACGAATCGCGAGACGCTGCGCGCCCGCCGCACCCGCCAGCTGGACAGGTCGCTCGCCCCCACGATCCGGTAGACCGGCACGGACTGGTTGAAGCCCCGCAACGGCTTGCCGCCGAGATACTCGAATCGGACATGCCCTTCGGCAAGCTCCTGGCAGGCCTTCGAGACGTAGATCTGATTCGCCTCGGCCGCAGATTCCAGGCGGGCGGCCAGATGCTGGGCGGCACCGCCGATCTCGTAGACCTTGGAAAACTCGCTGGAGACCATGTAGGCGACGACATGGCCCGAGTGCAAACCAACCCGGACCTGAAGCCCGGGATCACCCAGGCCGACGACGCGCCGGACCAATTCGATCGCCGCATGACAGGCCAGCGGAGCATGATTGTCGTCCGCAATCGGGGCACCGAACACCGCAGAAAGCCCGTCGCCCAATTCCTTGCTGACGATGCCTCCAAACTGACGCACCGCGCCTCTCATCGCCGCCAATGCCGGCTCCAGGCGCGAGACCGCCTCCTCCGGATCGAGATCGGCGACAAGCCCCGTGGAATCGACGACGTCGGCGCGGAGAATCGTCACGAACCGGCGTTCGCTGTCCGGCTCGGAACGGCGCACGGCCACCCCGCATTTGGAGCACCAGCTATCGCCTGGGTCGATCGCCGACTGACACGCGACACAATGCATTTCCGTGCCTTCAAAAGCTGCAGCGCCGTCTTTTGCCGACCGGCGCTCGCAAGGAGCCTGACGCAAGATTACCCATCGGAAGATTCGTGGCAATCGAACTTGCGCGGCAACATGGCTGCATCACCAACCCGCAGCTCTCTGGACGAAGCACATTTTCGAGTGATAGCAATTGCGCGCGCGAATATGGGGGCCGCGCGTTCTAGGGGGCGCCGAGGCTTTCGTTCTGGCCAACGAGCTTTGCTGGGCTGCACGTCACCCTGATTGATTAGAACATATCGAAGGACAAGGCGATGGGTGGCAAGACATACAATGGCAGGGCGTTCAGGGACTTGATGAATGCCAACTACTATCCCTTGGCGAACATGAAGAGGAGCGTGGCCAAGCTCAAGGCATCGGACGACATCGATCTGCCGACTCTGGAATACGGCCAGTACCATCTGATCCTGACGCCAGCCTCGAAGTGGCCGCAGGGGAGCGCGAAATACTGGCACAAGGAGAAGGGCCGGGCTCGTCTCGACCTCAGCACCCAGCCGAACACGGTCCCCCTCTCCCGGGACGAGCCGGGCGTCATTCCCTTGACCCGGTGCGATCTGCTCGATGCCTGCGTGCGTAAGTGCTTCAATTCCGAGCCGCCGATCCCGATGAAGACCAATATCATCGTCCATGCGCCGAACGACGCCTACGCCCACCGGCACGAGATCCGGCTGGAATGGGAATATAAAAAAGGCTCGGACAAGCCGACGCTGCTCCACCTGACGATGGTCTGTCCGTACAGGGACTGATCCTTCGAGCGCATCTGGCTCGATCGAGGACATCGCGGTCCTCACCTCTCGCGCGCCCACCGGCGCGCGGGAGAGCAATGATCAGCGGATCGCGTCCGCTCGATCGTCTCTGCGATCCTGTCGCGCCATCCTCGGCGGCAACGCGGCTGTCAGCTTCGCGTCAGCCGCGAGCCGTCGCCGCGGCCTGTCCCGCCTGCCGTCATGGGTCTGTCGCACGAAGATGATCCGTTGCTCCACATCGTGTACGCGAGTCGCCTTCCCGGTCAGCGACCGTCGCGTCCGTTGGACAGGAGCGGCCGATGCCCGTTGGACTGCTGGAGGTCGAAGGCACCGCTGACGTCGGCCAGTTCTGGCCGGAGGGACGGTCGGATGCCGACACCACCAAGGTAGTGGTGAATGTCGCGCCGGACGCGATCCGCTTCCGCGAGAACGACTCGGCGCCGTTCCGGCCGACCCACGTCTTCGACGACGCCCAGGTCAAGGGTCGCACCGCGACGGCGCCGATCAAGAACGGCAAGCTCACCGTCCGCCTCCAGGGCATCGACGCGCCCGAGCTGCACTACCAGCCCTCGCCGCTGTCGGCGGCGGAGAAGAAGGGTCTCCCGGATGCCAAGAGGCAGGCCTATCGCGAGGTCACGCATTCCTACCGGCAATTCCTCGGCGCGACCTCCACCAAGGCGCTGCATGATTTCCTCGCTGGCAGCGGCGAAGCGACGATTCCCTGCCGCGTCTTCACCCATGTCGACGCGCCGAACGAGGTGTTCGACACCTATGGACGGCTGGTCGGCGACATCGAGCTGACGGTCGGCGACGAGACCATCGACATCAACAACTGGCTGGTCGAACGGGGCTTTGCCTATCCGACGTTCTACTCGTCGATGAACGAGGACGAGATCAGGACCTTTCTCGCGCTCGCCAAGACGGCGCGCACCAGGAAGTTGCCGGTCTGGAAGCATCTCGCCAAGACGATTCCCGCCTTCGACTTCGGCCTGCGCGAGCCCAAGGCCGGCGAGACCGCCGTGCTCGCGACCGACAAGGGGCCGGTGATCCTGCCAAAGCTCTACCGCCGCTACTCCAACTGGTCGGCGCGCAAGAAGGCCAGGATCACGAGCCAGACGTTCCAGAAATTCTTGGGCGAAGGCTCCGGCGGCAAGCCCGACACCTGCTACGAGATCGACGACTTTCTCGCCAACGGCGTGCACTCGGCGACGCCGCGGAATTTCGCGGATTTCGTGGAAGGCGGGAAGACGATCAGGTTTCAGCCGGAGGGGCTAGTGTTCGGCGAAGCGCCGTCAACGCTGGTTGGGGCGGACGGGAAGGTGATTAAGGAGTTCTGAGAGCTCGCGAGTCGCCAAGCAACAATGGCCCGCGCAAGGCGGGCCATTGCCTCATCGTCGCGCTGAGTTCTGCCCGAGCGGGCCCTCGTCAGCGCAGGCCTCCGGTAACGTGAAGCGTCTCGCCCGTGATGTAGGACGCCTCGTCCGACGCGAAGAAGGCCACCGCGGCAGCGATCTCCTCAACCTTGCCGATCCGGCCAAGCGGGGTCGTGGATTCGATCCAGTTGCGCATGTCGCCCTCGTGCAGGCCGGCGGACACTACCCCTTCGGTGGCGATCATGCCGGGATTGACGGCGTTGACGCGGATCTTGCGCGGCGCCAGCTCCTTCGACAGCACGGCGGAGATCGCATCCACCGATGCTTTCGTCGCAGTGTAGACGGCGGTGTTCGCCGGCGCGATGGTCGATACGCCGGAGCTGATGTTGATGATGCTCCCGCCTTTGGCGTTGAAGTGTCGCACCGCCTCCCCCGAGATCAGGAGAAGGCCGAGCACATTGAGGTCGAAGTGCTTGTGGAAATGCTCAGGCGTGATGGTCTCGAGCGGCGCGAACTCGTAGATGCCCGCGTTGTTGACCAGGATGTCGATCGCACCGAACGCCTTCACGGTCTCCGCGACCACGCCTTTCACGTCCTTGGCATCGGCGAGGTTGCCGCGGACTGCGACGGCCTTGCCACCCTTGGCGATGATGGCGGCAGCCACGCGGTCGGCGGCCTCCTTGCTTGCACTGTAGTTCACGGCGACCGCCGCACCCTCGGCCGCGAGCCGAGCGGAGATTTCGGCACCGATGCCTTTGGATGCGCCGGTCACGAGCGCAACTTTTCCTTCGAGTCTCCTAGTCATCGCCTGTCTCCGTTTTTCCGGCAGGGGCCGATATTCGATAGTTCAATACTAGTGAACTATTGGACGAATTCAAGGGACATGCTACATTTTGGGCATGGCACAGTTCGTTCACCCGGCGCGGGAGGAGATTACGCTGGCTGGGGTGCTCGGCGCCCTCGCGGATCCCATGCGCCTGCGCATCGTCAAGAGTCTGGCAGCGCAGAAGGACTGCATGTCGTGCACCGAGGCGGCGCCTTGCCCTGATATGGCGAAGTCGACCCTGTCGAACCATTTTCGCATTCTGCGGGAGGCCGGCCTGGTCCGGACGTCGAAGCAAGGTGTCCAGCACCGCAATGTCCTGCGCGAGGAGGACATCAATGCGCGATTTCCAAAACTGCTCAAAATGATCCTGAGCTTTCCGGACTGAGGCATTCGCTCACGCCGCGCAGATTTTGCGGGTGACAAGGTCAGGCGGACGCTCCCGCCCCGAGCAGTGTCCCCAAAACAAAAATGGCCCGCATGATGCGGGCCATTTTCGTATCGGATCCGGTCGATCCGAATTTGGTTGCGGGGATGCGCAACAGCCGCCCCCTGAGACCGCCAGCACTTCGATTTGTGGCCTAAGCGTTCCCTTCGATCGAAACCATCACCGTTACCTCGGGCACCAAGTTGACTTCGCGATAGGACTGTCGTTGGGGTACACGAAGTCGGTGAAGATCAGAGTTTTCGGCTTGCCGCGATTGCTCGACCGGTTCAGCGAGAAGTAGATTTGCTTGCCACAATTGCCTTTCGACTTCTCGGCAGCAAAAAACCAGCTCTTTTGATCCGTAAATCTTCCGGACATGTCCTCTGCTACGGCTGATCCGAACTGACGATCGATGGATCGAGCCAAGTCGTCACTATCCAGGTCGATGTCCGGCTGAATGAGGCAGACTGTATATCTGAAGTCGGACGGCTCGGGACGCAAAACCGAAATATACAAGTGAGCTCGCGACCCCCCAGGCAAATTGAAATCCCAAGCAGTGACGAAAGAGTTTTTCACACCGTTTTCATTGTGCATGAAAGGCATCGGAGCGGCTTCCGATCGGACCAGTTTCCAATTTTCCTTGGCCGCATGCCTTTCAGCAGCGGCCACCTTCCCCTCCGAAGAGGACGGGGCAATGCAAACCTCATTGAGCATTGATACGGCTTTCTCGGATAGGGTCTGAGCATTCGCAACCGTGGCCAGTATCTGCGCTGAAATGACGATTGCGGCCTCGATGCGCATATTGAAGCATCCTATCAACGTGAAGGTCAGCGCTCGCCAACGAAGCGTTTTCGACGGCGCGATTGGCGCTTTAGTTTGTTCTTGTAATCTGCGATTGCATCGGTGCGTGCAAGCGCGCGAACAAACTCGCGGAGCGACCGCTGCACGTCAGCCGGCAACTCCGGAAAAGTTCTCTTGAGAGGTATGGTCGAACGCAATCGAGGCAACGGAACGACTTTCGGTGTCGTCCATTCGTCGTCTCTGCTGGTTGCGGGTTCAGTGGTATTAGAATACAAAAAGCCCTTGAAATCAAAATGATTTCAAGGGCTTATTGCATCCTTGGTTGCGGGGATAGGATTTGAACCTATGACCTTCAGGTTATGAGTATGAATTTCACAGTTTTCTGGACTTATCCCAAGACTTCCAGCTTTACCTAAGCCACTCGAAATACTAGTGAACTCCGGTCTCGCAATTTCCCGAGATATCCTGCCATTCCCGTCACGGTGGCGACTCGGTGGCGATTCTGGAGGTCCTGGTGCCGGTACTGAAGCTGACGCGGAGAACGATTGACGCAATAGAACCGGTCGACAAGCCGACCATCTTTTACGACAGCGAACTGACCGGTTTTTGCCTCAAGGTCCTTCCCTCCGGCATCCAGAGATGGTGCGTCGAGTACCGCAGTGGCGCCGGCGGACGGAGCGTCGGCAAGACGCGGATGGTGCTCGGATCCACCACAAGCATGACGCCGGACCAGGCGCGCGCTACGGCGAAATCGACGCTTGCCGCTGTGGCCCTCGGACAGGATCCCGCCCGCAAGCGCTCGACCGAGCGCGCCATGCCAACATTCGCCGACTTCGGTGAACGCTATCTCAGCGAGGAGGCCGAGACAAAGCTCAAGCCGCGCACGGTCATGAACTACCGCATCTATCTCCGTAAGCACGCCGCTCCCCTCCTCGGCACCCGCAAGCTCGATGCGATCGACAGCGCCGACGTTTCGAAGATGCACCGGAAGATCGGCAAGGAGACGCCGATGACTGCGAATCGGGTCGTCGAGTTCGTCGGATCCGTCTTTCGGTACGCTGCCGTCTGCGGCCTCGTCGCCAAGGGGCACAACCCCGCCAGTCACGTCCAAGCCTTCCGCGAGCAGCGCCGCGAACGGTTCCTGAGCTCAGCGGAACTCGGCCGCCTCGGGGACGCCATTCGCGAGGCTGAAACGGTGGGCATTCCGTGGGCTGTGGACAAAGACCAGCCCAACGCGAAGCACATCCCGAAAAACGGTCGCACGAAAATCGGGCCGCATGTCGCCGCCGCCCTGCGGCTTTTGATCCTCACCGGCGCTCGGCTTCGGGAAATTCTTGAACTCAAGTGGGAGTATGTCGACCTCCAGCGCGGACTGCTCCTGTTGCCGGATAGCAAGACGGGGCAGAAGGCGATCATTCTCAACGCTCCGGCCGTCGCTCTTCTTGAAAAGCTTCCGCGGGTTGATGACTACGTGATTGCCAGCGATATTCCCGGCCAACCGCGCCATGATCTCAACAAGCCATGGAAGCTCGTGAGCACGCGATCGGGTTTGGCGGGGGTGAGAATTCATGACCTAAGGCATACGCACGCCAGCTATGGGGCGGGCGCGGGCTTTGGGCTGCCCATTATCGGCAAGTTGCTTGGACATTCTCAGCCCGCTACTACCGCCCGGTATGCGCATCTGGACAATGATCCATTGCGTCGAGCATCCGACCACATCGCAAAAGCACTGGCGGAAGCCATGGGCGATTGATGCCCTATCGGCGTAACCCGAGATAACGAAGCGAGCGAGTTCACTGAGATGGATGAATCCGATTTTCACCTGGTCCAACCCCCTTTCGCCCAATTGGACGAGGCCCTTTGGTGGATTGAATTTAGGCATATGGATGGGTCGAAGAGCGATGGATGGTCATCAACACTAGAAAGCGCGGATCGGCTTGAAGCAGCTCTGCTCGACGGAACACTTCAGGGATATGGCTCTCTGGATGCAGGGCCTGTGCAGCTCATCGAACGTTGGACGTGGACGGAGTTCGAGTTTCTCCCCGCTGATAGCGAGGGCCGGCGCATCGAGAAAAAGGTGGATTACATTCCCGAGTTCATTGTTTGCTCGCTCAACGCCTACCGTGCAGAAATACTTAAAAACCTGAGCCAGCGGGCCTCCAAACTCGTGGCCGGCATGAAGGAAAACGAACTTGGGTTCCACAGGGTGATCGACCAAATCGTCTTTCTTGAAAGTGACCTGCGGCGGGCATTTCCGACAGGGGCAGTCCGAGCGAAGGCAAGTCCACCGTTGGACAAGAAATACCCCAAGTTCCTGAAGGAAATCGAAGGCGGAAAGTATCTCCACAGCCCCGAGCCGCTCGGGTTCGACAAGGTCTTCAACCTTCTGATCGAATATTTGAAGAGGACGCGGCAGCTCAACTCTGCCTACAGTTCGATCCGAAAGGGCCTTCAACGCCATTACAAAGAATTCAACATGCTCGGACAATAAGACAAAGCGAGACATGTCCATCGTTGTCTGAACAGCTCTCAGCTTTCCCCGTGTAGGACTGGCGTGCCGATAATGAATTGGCATCCAAAACGGGGAACCAAATGACTATCAACGCTTCGAACGAACGATCAAATTGGCTGACCAGGAGGGAAGCCGCAGCCTATTTGCGGCTTGGCGAGAGCACACTCGCGAAGCTCTTTGTTTCTGGGGACGGTCCCCCTGCGATTAAGGTGGGCCGTTCAGTTAGGTATGCATCGGCGGATCTCGATGTCTGGATGGGGTCTCGCCGGCGCCGGTCGACATCGGACGCTGGTTTCGGCAAGTGAGACCGATGCCCATGGACGAAAGGGCTTTTAGGCGTAACAAAATGCAGTGGATCAACGCCCTCAGCCATGAGTGCGAGATCAGACCAACAACATTCCGAGTAGCCTATCTCATCGCTGATCACCAAAACCGGACCGTGGGGTTCGCTTGGCCGTCCCTTGCGAGCTTGGCCAATAAGATCTGCATGACCACGAAATCGGTCCATAGGGCGGTTGATCAGCTCGAAGAAACGGGGTGGCTGGAAGTTGAGCGAAAGGCGAATTGTTCGAACCGATATCGCTTGCGCTGGCCGCCGGGACGCAAGCCTGTACCTGCGTTGGCAGGACGAAAGGTAGACAGGAATGTCCCGACTGAGCGACAACCAAGTCCTTCGCGTAGGGACGCCAGTGTCGGCCGAACCTACTTATCTAACCAACCTAAAACCTTCTTAATCGGGCTCGGCGGGGAAGGTCTTGGGGAACGTTTCAAGGATCGCGGCAAATACGAGGCGCAGATTGTTAGCGATTACGGACCTGACATGGTCGGGGTGTTCGAAGAGCTGGACAGGATTGATGCAACCGCCGTCGAACAACTTTGCAGGAAGGCAAAGAGCGGATCCCTGACACCCCTCGACATAAACGCCGCTCGGTTGAGCGTTGCGAAAAATCAGGGGAGCTAGCGAATGACGGAATTCGACGAGATATTGTCGAAAGCGCTTGAAGCGGTCCGTTTCTATCATCCGCGGCTGAATGCTGAAACCTACGCCTTCCCAAAACCGGCAAATAGCAGCGGAACCGGCGGACTAGCCACACCTTCAATTCGCGAGATGTATTGCCGCACTGCGTTACTATGGCTGGACCGATTGTCGAAGAGCGGCAAATTCGACACGGGCGCAATCGCGATTGCTCAGTTGCGCTCTCGGATTTTCTGCGCCGAGCGCATCTTCATTCCACGCGAGATCATTCTTGCGATGGCTGTGTACCGATGCGTTGAGATTTCCGTGGCCGGGGACGACGTCTGGCTCGGAAAACTGTGGGACGGGCCTGTACCAATCTAATTGTTCTGGCTTGCTGCGCGGGGTAAGCGCCTCGCGCAGCCGCACCGTTACCGCACGGCGCGATGCCTTTCCACCCAACAATCCTCACGCCGCATCATGCATCGCATCCTAAATGACCTTTTTGCTTCGGCACCCTCGAAAGCACCGCCTACCACGACGGGTCCCTCTTGGCCCCACCCCCACACGGCTCAAGCGCGCCCCAAGAACTCTCCAGCGGCAAAGTCCCGAAACTGGGTTGACACGGTTGACAAGTTGACAGGTTGGAGACAGCGAACCCTGATTAGTCTCCCGTACCCCTAAGTACGCGGCCATTGCCGAACGCATTTCGCCCGCCACTACCGCGCGGTGGACTCGGGCACGGTGTGATCGAGGGACGTGACCGAAACGATCGCCTTGAACTCTTCGAGTATCTCTGGGTGATTTTGATCAAGGTAGCGCTCGACTTTCCGGTTGGCGATCAATTTCGATATGTAACCCGAGACAATCACCAGATGCAGCACATCCGCGCCATAGGATGCTTCGACAGCCTTGAAGTCCTGCTGAAGCGTACTCATTTCGCGTTCCATGCGTGCCAGTTGCTCAGGCGTCATGCCATCTATCCGTTTTGCCCTCTCGGGCTTCGCCAGATCAGCCTGCTTCGTCGCCGCGAGAAGCGCCCGCGCATAGCCGACGGTGAAGTTTGAGGCCGACAACATTAATTCCGCGACTTCGACCTGGCGCATTGGACCCATCTTTCGCATTACATCGAACGTCACCGTGCTGACCATCTTGTCCTTCAGCATCTCGATGACTTCTGGGCCTATGCCATCCAGCATGGCCCGCCGCCGTTTGATGTGGCCAATGTTGACGTCGAGGGCCTTCGCCAGCTTCTCTTCCGAAACGCCTCGCGCAAGCGCCCGCACGATCATGAAGTATTCCTGGATCGTCGCGAGGTGATTGATGCGCTTGTTATAGGTGAAGGTCTCATCGTCATGCGACAGAATGCAGCGCGCGCTGGTTTCGTCGCGATCCAGCAGTGCTGCGCGGCGCCAGTGACCATCGAGCAGGAGATATTTCCCGTTCTCGTCAGGGTGCTTCGACAGGACCAGCGGCTCGATCAATCCGACTTCGGCAATCGACTGGGCCACGCGCTTGTACCGGACCAGCCTTTTCGTCTCGTCGGATATTTGTTTGAGCGGCAGGATCGAATCAAAGGGAACGACAATGATATTTTGCTCGAAAGCTATCCGGACAGCGGCCGTGTTCATTACTGTCCTCCCGCGCCGTGGAGTCGCTCGGCAATGGGCCTCGGTAGCGTATGCAACTCCTCCGCCTGCAGCAGTTTGACGAACGAGACCTCTGCCATCAGCATCCGCAGGGCGTTAACGGTGAAGAGCAGGCGGCTTTGGGCGAGGCCAGCCTTTTTCACAAGTAGTTTCTGCCGATCAGCCTCTTTCTTGTAGGCGCGCACAAGGGCGCCGGATGTTACGCGCTTTGCCTGTCGCCGCGGCCCTGTCGGCGTCTTTGCCTTGCCCAGCAGATTACGTTGTTCAATAATCTTGCGGATTGCGAGGACCTGATTGCCGGGAATCGCATTGCCTTCATAGGCTTCCGCAAGCGCCTTCTGGACATCACCGTCCTTGGCCTTCGCAATTTCCATGGCAATGCTGTGCGGAATGAGCCCCCTTTCGACCGCGGTCAATAGCCGTTGCTCTCCGTTCTCGAGGAGCGAGCAGATTGCATAGACATACTCGGTGCTGAAGTCGATTTTCGCCGCGATCTGCCCAATCGAATAGCCTCGCTTCTTGAGGCTGCCGATCTCGGCGACCAGTTCCAGGGGAGAGTGATGCCGCCGCGCGAGGTTCTCGACGAGGCTCATCACGAAGCAATCCTCTTCGGAGGCTTCAATAACAATCGCGGGGATCTCCGCCTGACCAAGCGCTATGAAGGCTTCCAGCCGGCCCTGACCACAGACGAGATCAAATCCGTGGCCATTGCGGCGGCTAACCGTAATCGGCTTCTTGAGGCCAAGATGGGCGATGCTTGTTACAAGTTCGTTGAAGATCCGCTTGTTGCGTGACCGGGGGTTGATGACCCTGATGTCCGTTACAGGAACCTTGACAATTTCCGGAGCCGTTTCGTCGTTCATGCGGCAACTCCCAGTCCCTTGCGCGCGCTCAGTCCAAAGAATGCGTCGAGATCGTCGAAGCGATAGGCATCCAGGTAGATGCCATTCTCTTCCGCGAGTCTCAGTAGGTCGGTCGACATGTCGATGCTGGGTAGGAGATAGTAGTCGAGTATCTCCTTGTTCTCTGCAGCCATGCGGATCGCGATCGTGATATCGGGGCGCAGGCCGGTGTCGAGTCTGAGCTTCCAGCGAAGAAAGCCGGCCGGCGTGTGCAGGCAGCGGGCAATGATGATCGAGGCGGTAAACTCGCCGTTGATCCTCAAAATGTCAGTTAGCTTGTCAAACTCGACCGTTCCTCCCGCTTCGCGTATCCCCGCCCTCACTTTATCAAGCAATTCCGGAAACATCGTCCGGAGTGCGCGGTTGGTTTCGATATACTGGTAGTCGCGCCCCGGATCGTATCCGACGAGTTGGTACGCCCGGATAAGGCTGCCAAATCTAGTTCGATATACAGAGCTTGAGGGCATCTCATCCATTTCGTCGATGACCAGCCCGGAAAGGTGTCCCTTCTGCTTCAGAAGGGTTGTTAGCCGCTCAAGCATTTCGGCGTCCGTGAGCCGCTTGCTGCGTTCCTCAATGATGCGCCTGGCGGCAAGGAAGAAGTCGCTGTCGATGACGGCGTTGAACGCGTGATCAGCGCGTATCCACATATCCGGCGGATTGATCACACGCGTCTGCTTCAGTTTGAAGGAAACGCGATTGTAGACGTTGTTGCCGACATACTTTTCGTTGGTGAGGATCTGATGGATTGTCCCGCGGGTCCACGGCCGACCAAATTCGTTCGGAATGCCCTCAAGGTTTAACATGGCGGCAATCTCGGCTTCCGATTTGAGCTGGAGGACGAAGCATCTGTAGATGCGCCGCACCAGCTCGACCTCGTGCGGCGGTCCCGGCTTCAGGATGACCCGGTCGGTTTGCAGGCTCTTGTACTCGCCGCGACCAAGATCGGCCTTCGGCGTCCGATCTTCGTCGATCAGTTGACGCCTGAGACCATATCCGGGCGTGCCGCCCTGCCGGAAGCCGAGAGCGATCAGCCGGCACTGCCCGGCAAAGACCTTTGCGGATAGTTCCCGGCTATACTCGCCGGCCATCGCCCGCTTCATGCTCTTTATAATGGTAGATGACAGGCTGCCGTCGTTTTCGAACTGCTCGGCGCAATATTGGACCCGGATGCCTGCTTCCTTGCAGGTGTATTCGTAGTAGGCACTCTCATCGGCGTCCGGAAACCGGCCCCAGCGGCTCACGTCATAGACCAGCACGACGCTGAAGTCAGTCCGGCGGTTTCGAACGTCGTCGATGAGTTGTTTAAGGGCATCACGGCCCTCCATGCGCAGTCCGCTGCGCCCCTCGTCAGCATAGGTGCGGACAATCGTGAGGTTATGCCGCGCCGCGTAGGCTGCGATCGCATCTTTCTGGTTCTCTGTCGAATATTTCTGGTGGTCAGTGGACATGCGCACATATTGCGCCGCCTGTGCCGCGCCTTTCGCTGGCTCTTCGGCAGTTGCTTGTCTTGCGTGTCGCACGGAAAGCTACTCGGTCATTGATCAACCTGAATTCAGGTCGAGCCTCGCGATAGTTCAGCGTACCCAAGGGAGAGCTGGAATGTCGCTTCCGAAAAAGGACCGAAAGATTCAGTCCATTTCAGGAAACTCTCATCCTGATGGAGCGACAGACCTCGGAAGCGCCGAGTTCGCACGCGAGATTGCAGAGGCTCTCCACAAGGAGTTTGGTGAGACCCACGCTGCCATCAAGACCGTCGTTGCCCTGACAAAAGCCAACGAGCGCGCTGTAAAGAACTGGTTCTCGGCCAAGAATGGACCAACGGGTCGACACCTGGTTGATCTTGTACGCATCTCCGATGAAGTCCTGGAAGCGGTATTGCGCATGTCCGGCAGGAGTGACTTGATTCTCGCGAAAAAGCTCGGTGATTCCAAACAGACGCTGATCAAGATGCTCAACCTTATCGGTGAACTCCAAGGCTAGTTGGTCAAGTCACTCTGTCCCTATTAAGCCAGGAAAGCGATACTGCTACAGAGGATCATGCGATACTGCAGAATATTCCCAAACAGACCGATCTCCACAGCCGACGAAGTTCGCTAGCCGGACTTGGTTCTTCGGGCGTTAAACCTTGAAACTCGTGAATGCGATTACACGAGTTCACGCGCACCGAGGCACTACTTTGGCTGTCTCACTCGGCGGCTTCAGCAGGCGGGCTCTTAAGCTCGGCAAATTTCGCCGCCATCGTCGGATTGCCCCGGGTCAGCTTTTTGATCGTCACGTCCTGCGCCTTGTCATTCGCAAGGCGGAGGTTCCGATCGGCGCCTATCAACGCATCCTTGGTCTTCTGCAGGTGATCGATGGACTTATCGATCTCAGCGATCGCCGTCTGGAAGTGTCTAGAAGCAAGATCGTAGTTCTTCGAGAATGCAGTCTTGAACGTTTCGAGCTGGCTCTCAAACTGCGTGATGTCGATGTTCTGAGTCCTCACGAGCGCGAGCTCGGTCTTGTACTTGAGCGAGTTAATGGCCGCATTCCGCAGAAGCGTAATCATCGGCAGGAAGAACTGCGGCCGGATGACATACATTTTCGGATAACGGTGGAAGACATCGACGATGCCGGTGTTGTAGAGCTCGCTGTCGGGTTCGAGCAGTGAGACCAGGATGGCATATTCGCAACCCTTCTCGGTGCGATCCCGGTCAAGTTCCTTGAGGAAGTCCTCGTTCTTGCTCTTCGTCGCGGTTCTATCGCTCTCGTTCTTCATCTCGAACATGATCGAGACGATCTCGGTGCCAGCCTCGTCCGAGTCCCGGAAGATGTAATCGCCCTTGCTGCCGGTCCGCGCGTCGTTGTCTTTCTCGAAATAGGCCCGCGGAAAGGCCATCGAGCGCACCCGGTTGAATTCGGTCTCACAGTGCTGTTCGAGGGTCTCGCCGACCATCTTGGTCGAGAGGCGTGCCTTCATATCCTTAAGGCGCTCGATCGCGTCATCACGATCCTTGATCTGCGTTTCGTACTTGTCCTTGAGCGACTGCTCGCAGAGCTGCTTTTCAAGCTGGACCTGCTTGATGCCGTTTTTCAGCTCATCGCGCTCTTTCTCAAGCGCGCCCACCGCTTCGGTCACCGCAAGCTTTCTCTCAAGCTCGACACCCTGGAGCTTGCCTTTCAGCTCCTGGATTTCTTCGTCTTTGGCGGCGGAGATTTTATGCAGCTCGCTGGCCAAAAGCGCCTCTGCAAGCTCCGAGGCAGCCTTCTTCTCGCGCTCCGCTTGGGCCAGAGCAGTCGCGAGCGTGTCACGCTCTTTTTCTACTGCACTAAGGGCTTCGGTGACGGCGAGCTTCTGGATAACCTCAGTCGCCTCAAGTTTGGACTTCAACTCCTGGATTTCGGCATCCTTGGCGGCCGCGGTCTTCTGCAGATCGCTGCTGACCTGCGCCTTGGCCAGTTCCACCGCACTTTGCTTGTCGCGCTCGGCCAATTCCAGCCGTTCGTGCAGTTGGTTTGCGAAATCGGCGTCACGGACCTGCTTCAGTATCTCGGCATAGCCGGATTCGTCGACTTTGAAGGCCTTGTCACAGTGGGGACAGATGATCTCGTGCATTTTCCCTGTCCGAGTCGGGGCAGCTGCTGTTGTCATTAAAAAATTGGCTACGGACCGGCGGAATCGGCCTCCGCCCCGTGAGAACAAAATTAGAACGAATCCATTTAGGGGGTCAAGCCAGAAGCAGCGGCTATGCGCATTTTGCGTTGGCAATCCCCGCCTTTTCGAGCCCGAAGCAACGGCTCAAGTCGCTGGGGATCGAAACCGACAAGCGGGCATGGACGTGCACGCGTATGGTGCACTTTGGTGGAGGGAGAGAAACCGGGGTCGAACCTTCTCCACTGCGCCCACGACGCAAGCACTAGAATAGAAACTCGTGCTAGCGGAAGCGGTTAGCTAGCCGCTTAGAGGACCGAGGCGGACATCCAATGCAATGGGCCGGACCCGCTCCTTTGCGCAGGGTCGGGGTGTCAGCAGTGAGCCTGATGGCGGCGCAAAAGCGACTTCACGCAGCCCCAGCTGCAAGTTCCCGTGGCACTCGGAGCCGACATGCAGTGACACCGCACCAACGCAAGCTATGGACGAACTGCGGACATTCGCGAAGCGGGCTCCGTATCAGGTCCTGGGTCCCGGGACGCAGATGGTGGATATGCCGCCTGCGCATCAGATTGCAGTTACTCCTCAGCCCGATGCCAAAATTCTTCCTCGACAACGTGCTCCAGGACAGCCCGAGCGCCGGTGAAGGACACTATCCACCGAGCGAGTGCTCAAGGAAGAAGCGCAGCATTTCTCTCGTCGCATCCGGCCCATGAGGATCGGTGTAGGAGCCGGCGGGACTGCCGCCTGACCACGCATGTCCGCCGCCATCGATGGTCCAGTGTTCGGAGATCACCCGACCTGCCCCGTCGGTAAGGACCGCTCGGGTATAGGCATGGCCGTCGGGTACGCGTCCGCGAAGTACCTTCGTCGTCGGTCTCATTGCCCTGGCGGACTGCTCGATAATCTGATCGCCATTCTTGGGATGCACCGTCGTGTCGCGATTTCCATGGAAAACGATGGTCGGCACCGAATTTTTGCCATTCGGAATTGCCCTGGAGCCCCCACCCTGCCGCATCGCGACGAACGCGGAGGGAAGATCACTCGCGGCTCCGCACGCGAGGCCTGAATGAATACCGACGGCCGCGTAAAGGTCGCCATATGTTGCGCCCATGATGGCGGCGGCGGCCCCACCGGCCGAGAGACCCGCGACGTATACGCGTTTCGGATCGATCGCATGGTCGCGCATGATCTGGCGGGTAATGCCGGCGATCATCGAAGGCTCGCCCCCGCCGCGGCGCTGGTCGCCGGTGCGAAACCAGTTCCAGCACTTCGACTGGTTGGCGCCACTCGGCTGCTCGGGATACACAACGAAGCAATTCTGCTCTTCCGCCAGGAAGTTCATCCGGGTACCGGTCGCGAAATCGTCCGGCGATTGGGTGCAGCCATGAAGCATGACGATCAGCGGCAGCCATCGTCCGTGACAGCGGCTTGGGATGAACAGCTTGTACGTCCGGCTTCCCGCGGCGTTACTGAAGGTACCGGCGATAAACCGTGTGCCCTCGGGCGCGATGTCCGGCGTGGATGGCGGCGTGCGTCCGATCGGACCTCGCAGCCCGAGCCCGGAAAAATCCTGCATGACGTCAAGCGGCGACGAGCGTCTACGTCCTTGAGCAGAGCTCGGCGAGATCTGCGAAGCTTCCGGCTCTTCGACGACGTCCGCCGTGGCCTCAATCGTAAGCGGATCGAGCCGCGGATGTCGAGCTTGAGGGGCGTGGCGAGACTCCGGTGTTGGCGCGCTACCGTCCCGAAGCATGCGCTGCAGGAGCATGGTAGCCTCGGCCAGTCGGCCGGCACGCGTGAGCCGGGTTGCTTCCCGGACTATGTCTTGACTCAGCATCGTTCACCTCATTCGGTCGGCGAGAGCGGCCTTGACCGCGGGTGTTGCGTGAAGCGCCCCCAGTACAGAGACAGACGCGATGGTGGCGCGAGCCAACTCGGGAGTGACGTCCTGGGCGATGGTGGCCAAGCCAAGCACATTGATCTGCACCATCTCGCCGGCGCGCCGCGTTGCTTCGAGATCCTCGCGGGTGTAGTTGCGCAAGCCTAGGTCCAGGCTCTTCCGAGCCGTAGATTGCCTGACGACATCTGCATGGCGTTCGAGCTGGTTCCGGATTGCTGTCCGGATGAAATCGGACCGGTTTGAATAGAACCCTTCCTGCACCATGAGATCGACATGTCCCAGGTCGACATAGCCAAGGTTGATCGTGATCTTCTCGGTATCGGGGACCTTGGGTCGGAACTCGTGCACATTGTCGCCCATAGCTGACACCCATTTATTGCCATCCCACTGGATGGCGGATGGATGTTAGCTAGATCCTCTCGGGTGCGATTTAAGGGGTGCTACACAGATAGTCCCTCGGCAAGACCGCCTGCCAATCGCTGTCAGGCGTCTTAATCAGAGGAACGAAATTACATGTCGCTGTTTAACGTGCTGATCTCCACAGCCTTTGGCGACAGATCTCGGCAGCGCATATCAAGGCGGCACGAATGGCACGCGTAACATCTGTCTCTTGGACAGCTGAAAAACTTGATCGCCTGCAAGAGCTCGTCAGCGGGGATGCTTCCGTCGCACGAGCGGCGGTGGTGATGAAACGATCCATGTTTTCCGTCCGGCAAAAAGCGCGCGAAATTGGCTCGCCGTTTCCCACTAAGAGAACTTTGCGCGAGCGAGCGTTCGCGAAAGGCTCCGGCGGATGACGATCCGCTCCCGACGCGAAGTCATCACTTCAATCATCCGTTCAGAATAAGAGGCATGGACCGACAGTTGCCGGCTGGCGTCTACGAAGTCATCACAGACGAGGAGATGATCGAGAGCCTTTGGTTCGCAGCATTCCGTCGCTTTGCCACCGTTATCAAGGTGCCGGCTAACCGCTCGGGGGCTTGACGGTGCAGGACATCTCGATCAGCCCTGCCGACGTGTCGGACGCGCAGCATACCGACGCAAGCCCATCCAACAGCTGACAGAACCTCTCTCAGCGATCCGAACCAGATCTGGACGCTCGTCATTTTTCCAAACGGGTCTGAGAGATGTCACCTTTAGGTGCAGGCCTTGGCGAGCACTGCACATCTGGACGCATGGGACAGAAATCGATAAGGGAAGCGAGATGATAGGCAATTTCACAGTGAGGGTCGCGCGCATTGAGATGATCGAAAGCAACGAACGAGGTGAAGACATTCGTTTGACGTTTCACATCGAAGGGCATCAGACCAGTTTTAACTTGCCGATCTTCCTGAACTCTCGCGAGTTCGACGACACTGAAGTCGTCAAGATCGGTCGCAGCAAGTTACATGATGTTTTCCGTCAGCTTTGCTGTCAGTGCCAGGATTGGCAGCTATCGGAAGACGAGCGCCGCCAGCTGGCGGAGATTAACGTGCGGCCAGCGACGCTGATTTAGATATCCACCAACAACGTCAGCTCCGTGGAACGCGTTCGCGACCTCTCCTTGTGTAGGAACAATAGCCCACCGCATATGTTAGCGCGGCTTATGGACCGCCAACGGGAAAAAAGCCGGCTGGAAGGCGAGCTCGCAAAGTACGCAGCGCTGTCGGAAGCTTTCCCTGTAGGGGCAGTGAACGAGACCATGCTTGACCTGATTGGCGAGTTAAAGGATCAGCTCCGAAAGCTCGCTCGCGAAGAGTAAGGCCGTCCCACCATGCCATCGTCGTCTCATGCATGCTTCATTAAGGCAATGAACCGCGCTGTTCAGCGCCTGGCCGCGCTTAGGCGTCCTCAATGCTGCGTAGTCGCATTTCGATGGATTATAGAAACGCAGAACAAGCGTTCACTCGTCGAGCGCACTTCGACTGCTAAATCGGGCCGCTCGCCCCCAGAAATCGATTCTTTCGCGATGCCGGCCAATGTTTGCAACGCTTCCAATTGTGCTGCTTTTTGGTTGGGCAGGCGTAAACCTTCTTCATCCGCGAAGAAATCTCGGCTGCTTTGGATGTCGAAGAAAAAGCGTTCCATGAAGACGCATTCAGGCAGGATCAAACTCCACTCTCTCGGACAGAGACGCCAAAGAGAGGACGCCTCGCCCGACGATAAAGGACAATAAACTTGCGGTCAGATCGTCGCTGGAAATTACTCGCGCTGCTGCTGCCCGGCTGGAGGTAAGGCCCATTTGTCGACTAGCGCTCAAATGCCTTCTTGGTGAGCACTTATTTTGCGGAAACAGTGACTTCCACAGTCATTTTGGAGAAGGTCGCTCCCAAGTAGCTTCCTGACACCGGCATCACTTGGCGAATATCCCGCGCAACAGCGGCAGGGATCAGGTTGTGGCCTCCTACACTACGATTAGTCGGGTCGAATGTAATCCAGCCTGCGCCCGGAACGTAGATCTCGGCCCAAGCGTGGGTCGAACCCGAACCCGCTGAACCCACGCGGCTCATGTCCGGGTCGTAGAGGTACCCGGAAACAATTCTACTCCCGAACCCGAGGAAACGGGCGGCTTCCACGAAAAGCATCGCCATATCTCTGCACGACCCGATGCCGAGCTGCAGTGTCTCATTCGGAGAATGCGTGCCCTCAGCGTCCCGGGCTTCATAACGTATCCACTGAGTGACCCCCTGGTTCAGGTCCTTGAGCAAAGACAAAGTGTCTGTCGTGCTGCCAAGCACAAATGATTGGGCCCAGTTGCGGACCGCATCGCCGCCATCACGGTATTGAGGCGCGGCGAGCGCTCCCAGGTCCGTCCACTCTTCGTCACTGTACCGGAATGGATAGGATACGGCCGAGGCAGCAACCGGAAACACGGGCCACGCGCTGGAGCTCAGCTCAACCTCTGACAAACTCTCTATAACGAGCTTGTCCGTCATGGCCATGAAATTTACCATGGCCACAGCATTGCCGAAGACGTCCTGCGCCCATGTTACCTCATTCGCGGGCGCTATTGTAATTAGATGAGAAAGAAGCCGCAACTCCCGGCCTTCGCGAGGGCGTAGCAGTAATCGATGCGGGTTCAGACTAACTCCGCTTTCAAAGCTATATATTGTCTGATGTTTTATTCTTAGGACTGTCACTGGTCCTCCAAATTGAGTGTGCACGTCCTTTCGGCTGCCATATGGCGCGCGCTGTCGAGCAGCCAATGTACCACCCGTGCGATTAAGTTGGCTTCCAGCATCAGATTGGTTCGATGCGCGGTGGAGGCCGTCGAAATAGACCCCGATGACTTTCCGAGTCTTCGGGACCTGCTCTGGCGCCCCGTTAGGGCGAGTCTGGTGTACGCGGAAAGACCTGCTCTGGGCGCGTTACCAGCAGTTCTACTTCACGCTCCTCCTCTCGCGACTACTGCCGGCTCTCCCGGATGCAGCTGGGGCCGAGCTGTGCGCCCACCGGCGTTACTCGGCCGAGCAGGGACAGTTCCGCTTCAAGTCGTTATATCCTATCGAAACTACCATTCGCGTCCCACATTGAAGGGGGCAGTTCGGAGAAAAGACATGTCAGACCGCCGGGAGCTTTATCGCAGTCCAAATGGCGATGCATGGTTCATCGCTCGTGAGCCGACGAATGGTTATGCTTTCATTATTCACCAGCCTAATCCGCCATCGGGCGGGCGCCTCTCTCATATCGAGTTGGGCGACTTCTTGCGCGACGGAAAGGGCCCCGAACAGCAAGCTTTGTTGCGCCTAATCGGAACACTGGTCGAGGTACCGCCGTTTGCCTAAGCGGGCACGCGACCTGCTACTCGCATGTGCTTGGCGGGCCGCCATTTAGCCTGCGAGAGGGAGCTGTTTGAAACTATGACCACCGAGGGAGCGCATCAAAGGGAACAAAGTGTGGGACGGCGGTTTGAATCTGGCGGCAGAACTAGGAGACTGGGAGCCGCGAAGAAAAGCCGTTCGGTGTAACGCCCGGCGGCTTTTTGTTTGAGGGGCATATCTTGAGACTGTGCTCGATCACTTCAACGCACAGACAAACCAGATCGAATATGCCTACCTTTCGCGGCTCCCCGTTGAACCTATCGACGGCATCCCCGATCGACACTTTCATCCCGCAGAGCCGAGCGCCGTACCGCTGACGGTGGCAACGCAGTTCTGATCTGTCGTGTACTGCTCTGGAGTCGGCCTTGAAGACACAAGCCGAAGTCGTGATCGGCAGCGCTTTCGGTCTACTTTAATCCTGAAAGCAGACCATCCGAACAGCCTGACGATGGTCAGCTATGGGCCAACAGGCGTCTTGATCCAAATGGCCTCGAAAGCCTGCTACCGTATGATAACGGCAGTGGTGGGCTACTGTTCTCTCCCTTCAGGAGAGGGGCTACTACGCCAGCAGCCGTGCGACAGCCTGGGCAAGCAGAAAGAGCACGTACAGCCAGCCGGACATCGCGATGGCTATGGTAGCAAAGAAGAGTGAGCCGAGGACTAAGTCAACCAATCTCCCGCTCGCGGCCTTGAGAGGTGTTGTCGGCGGGATCGAGGCGGGTGCGATCGGGAAGTGTTCGACGCCGAACGGGTGGGCCATCTTTGCCCCTCTCATGGCTGGCAGGGGAGCGCAAAAGCGGTCTCCCGGCCACCGACGCCTGCAGGAAGAGCCCTGATCGGTGACGCGTCTTCAATGCGCGATGATAGGCAGGGTTCAATTCGTCCCTGACAAGTGCCATTCTGCTCCATTCAGGGATACCGGTTCGCTCCTCAGGGCTGCCCACGGAGAAGCACCGCGAGAAGCGTGGCAGAAAGCAACGCCAGCCAGCATCAGCGAAACAACAATAGAGGCGAAGTGCCAATCTATGTCGCCGCGTCCGGCCCGCATTGTGTCTCTACCATGCCAGTCGTGCGCCTCAAAAGATTACAAGCCCCGCCTTCTTATCTCGTCCTCGATTTCTTTAAGAGCCTTGAGGATTTTGGGACCATCCATGTCCTCAAGCGCGGCGCGCTTAAGGCGCTCCACGATCGTCAGCTCAGCCTTCGAAGAAGGTCCAGCCCCGCTTTCCATCGCCGTCTCCCCTTCCTAGGTTCGTGGCGTCAATCGGTGACCGAGAGCCGAGATGCTCCCGCTTTCATGCCTGGGGGCTAGTGACGGAGCCTGTCCTTGTTCTTCTGGATGGGAGGCGTGCTGGGATTTAGCTTGCTCCAGAAGTGGTTCAGGACGGCGTTGATGGCCCAGTCGCTCTTGTTCGCCACTCTCGTTCGAAAGTCGATTATTCTCTTCACGCGATTGCGCGCACGGGATTGAAGGTGTCCCATCATGTCGGAGCCTGCAGGCCCCGCGATGAAACCCACTGGTTGATTTGAATAGCCACTTCGGCCTGACGAACCTTCTGCAGCAAGTCGTCCCGGTCCTTGCCAGGCCGCAGTCCTTCGGCCTGATCGCGCCCGCGTTGCGCAAATTGGGAAAGCCGTTCTGACAGTTTTAAAATCCGAGATTGCATAGCGCTGCTCCCTGTCCGGTTGGGCGGGAGCACAATACTCTCAGTCACCGATAGAAGCCGTGGGCCGAGCGGTGATGAAGCGACTAGACGCCCTATTCGGCAGGGAGTCGACCTAATTCGGTTAGGGCGCTTCGAATTGTCAATTCGGTGTACGAAGTAGGTAAAACAGGGCGCTATTCCCTTCTATCTGAGCCGTTTCCCGCGAAGTCTCATGGCCGCTCATCAGCAGGGCGTCGTCTTCCCAAACCTGCCACTCCCACTTCTGCGGGAGAAGAGCGTCCAGCCTCACCTCAAGCATGCGCCTCGCGGGAATTCTGTGGGCCACACAGCGTATATCCGCTCTCAGTCACCGATATATGCTACTGGCCTTGCGGTGATGCCGAAACGCTAGCACGGCACCAATGACATTGTCTGTATAGATCTTGTCCGCTTTCGAGTGGCAACAGCACCACAGGGGCTCGGGCTATTGCTATCGCCCACTCCCTTCAAGGAAGTTCATCGCTCTTCGGGTCGTGTGCGTCCAAAAGACGAGGCTTGAGCGGCGGCTGTTGCAGCAAAGCGGTCGACCGAGCAAGAAGCTCGCGTGACACAGCGATCGCTTCTGCGAGCTCAGAGGCTTGCGTTAATCGGCGCTCGATCAGCTCATTGTAGCGTTCGAGAAGAAGATAGAAACACATCGGGCCCTCCCTGACCGCCGCGGGGCACGAATGTCTCCGCCGCGAAGCCTGCGAGCCTTAACTGCCCGATTTTGGATTAGGTTAGAGGGTGGGTGGCAATCACAGGTTAGTGCGCGCATTCCTCGTTTTCTGCGCAAATCCGGTATTCCTCGGCGATCTCTAGGAGCGCCTCCCGCGCACGCGGATCGGAGGCCAACGCCGCCTGTGTGCGTGCGGATGCTTCTAGCTGTCGGAGAACGCTTGGCATGCGCGTAGTATTCCGACCTGGGCGACGGCGGCATTTAACTAGGTTACCGCGACGGGCCGGTGAGCCCAGTCCTTTCAGGGTCGCGCGCGCGGCGGTGGCTCGAACCGCTCTATCTTCTCGTATAGCTCGACAGCGTGTCCGTCCACAAACTGCTGGGCGCTCTTGCGCGCGCTGTCCTCGTCTTCACAAACGAAGTCGATCCGGCTGGTCTGCTGGGAACTCCTGCGCCGACCACAGCACAGTATGCTTGCTCCGCATCGTTGCGGGAGTTGTATACTGCTACTACGCATTGTCCTTGCATGATTGCCTCCTCTATGGGACGTGCCTCAACGCGAGCTCCGGCGCATCGTTCTTAGATTTCTGGCACAGTAGTCGCGCACGAAGCCTTACATTGCACTCGGGCATAAGTGGCAGCACGCGAAACATGGAGTTGGCGCTGAGGATGATCGACGGTGAAGAGATTGGCAAAGTCATGCTGAGCACAACGATGGATACGGCTTCGCATAAGGTGCGATCAAAGGTGGCGTGTGCAGCACTGGTTTGCACTCGTGTTGCTCGGGCGGCACTTCTGTCACAGTTTGCTGGAAGTGATTGAGCGCCGCTTTGATTGTCGTGTCGGACTTATTCGACCTTCGCTTACGGAAGCCGGCTATCTTCCTAATGCCAACAAAGCACATGAGAGCGGTAATGGCCTGTCATGTCGGTGCTCGCAAGCCGGGAGATGAAAGCCACTCGTCGATGTCAGAGGCATTCTCGGCCTGTCGTGCCTTGCGAAGGAATCGTTCGCGCTCGATGCCGGGATGAGCGCTTTTTGCCATCTTGCGACGACGTTGCGCTTCTTCGTTTAGGCGTTGATAAAGCGAGGTAGATTGCTTGAAGCGATTTCGTGCCTGCATAGCGCGCTTCCTTATTTGACGGAAAGCGGGAGCGTAAGGCTCTCAGTCACCGATAAATGCCATGGGCCGGGCGGCGATAGCTTTAATATAGATACTCCTCCGCGACCAAAACAGGGGGCGGCGGACAAATAAGCGTTGGAGGCGATCAGCTATACTCTGTAGATCAACTGTCCCCTAAATGAGAAGAGCGTGTGAGGTTGCTGGTCAATTTGGCTCACCTCGGAAAAGTTAAGAAATCAAAACAGACCGCTGCCAGTTTTCAAAACCGGCCATTAGGATCGGAAACAGGCCGGCACCTCCTAGCGCCTCAGGACAGATTGGCAACTCCAGGACTCTCCCGAACTCGACGGTCCGATCCGAGGTCTGTTGTGGGTCACGATCCGACCCGGGAAGGTCAGTTGTGGGCAAGCCTGCGCGCTGCCCACCTGTTTGGATTGAGCGCAGTACGCGTGACGGTAATACCTAATCGCACCAACTGCCACGGCCCTGACATTCGGCTCGTTAGTCATTTCATCGGAGCCAACTAGCTGTTTGCTTGAGCCGATGGCGCGGGTCCGCCGAGGGTGACTACCACTGAATAGCTATTGCAGCGACGATCAACAGCCCGAAAAAGATCGGCAGCAATACCGGAGGTACGAGCCACTCACGAACATTGAATCTATCGGTATTCGACATTTGGGACCGCCTTTTTAAAACGGCGGGAGCGCAACACTCTCAGTCACCGACAATAGCCAGGGGACGCGCTGATATGAGGAACATGGTGACGCCCCCGCCGAATAACGAGGCCGGTCGCAACTTTATTGTCGTGAGCAGGTTGTAATCCGATTCTAGAGTAGCCATTTACGGGTTAGCGCGGCGGACCACTTTCAGCTCTTCCCGTTGCGCAAACTTGATCGGATCCAACCGTGATCGAGTTTCCAAACTATAGTCGTTCATATGACCGAACGCGCCATGCCGTGCGTTTTTGGGGATACGATAGCGCGCTAGAGGCATCGTTTTTCATAGAGGAAGACGCGCTGAGGCGACTTGAACCCAACGCTCACCGCAATGAATCGGGTTTCCTGAACGCATTCGATTCCAATCGTGATGTGATATGTGCCGCCGCTGCCAGTGTGTACGTCCGCGGCAGCAGGGGTTCTTACGATCTGGTCGCCGCTAATTTTTGAAATGAAGACTCACGTCTTAATGGACGCGGAGGACTTTGTTTACGGCACGTAGTTCATTACGACTTCCAATCCAGAAATATTTACAAAAGCCAGGGAGAATTGCATGAAATTCCGTCCGCTCCATGACCGCGTCGTGGTCAAGCGCATAGAGGCCGAAGTCAAGACCACTGGTGGCATCATCATTCCGGACACTGCCAAGGAGAAGCCCTCCCAGGGCGAAGTCATCGCCGTCGGCCCCGGTGGCCACGACGAAGCCGGCAAGCTGATGCCGATCGACGTGCAGGTCGGCGATCGCGTGCTGTTCGGCAAGTGGTCGGGAACCGAGGTCACGATCGACGGCCGGGAGCTGTTGATCATGAAGGAGAGCGACATTATGGGCGTTCTCACGGATCTGCCGGCCGCCAAGAAGAAGGTCGCGTAAGCGCCAGCCAGTTTTCCTTACCCTGGGGATTCGGCGTGGCCGGGTTCTCGAAGGATGAGGCCCGCAATTCAAATCTCATCCCTCAAGAGCTCGCCAGTTGCGCGGTCTTTGGGATCTGACCAGTTGAAACGGAGATCACTATGTCAGCCAAAGAAGTCAAATTCGGCGTCGATGCCCGCGACCGCATGTTGCGCGGTGTCGAAATTCTCAACAACGCGGTAAAGGTGACGCTCGGTCCTAAGGGCCGCAACGTCGTGCTCGACAAGTCGTTCGGCGCTCCCCGCATCACCAAGGACGGCGTCACCGTCGCCAAGGAAATCGAGCTCGACGACAAGTTCGAGAACATGGGCGCGCAGATGGTGCGCGAAGTCGCATCGAAGGCGGCCGACGCAGCGGGCGACGGTACCACCACCGCGACCGTGCTGGCCGCAGCCATCGTGCGCGAAGGCGCCAAGGCGGTTGCCGCGGGCATGAATCCGATGGACCTCAAGCGCGGTATCGACTTGGCAGTGGACTCCGTGGTCGCCGACCTCGTCAAGAACTCCAAGAAGATCACCTCGAACGACGAGATCGCCCAGGTCGGCACCATCTCGGCCAACGGCGACCAGGAGATCGGCAAGTTCCTCTCCGACGCCATGAAGAAGGTCGGCAACGAGGGCGTCATCACCGTCGAGGAAGCCAAGTCGCTCGAGACGGAACTCGAGGTCGTCGAGGGCATGCAGTTCGACCGCGGCTACATCTCGCCCTACTTCGTCACCAACTCCGACAAGATGCGCGTTGAAATGGACGACGCCTATATCCTGATCTACGAGAGAAAGCTCTCCAGCCTGAACGAACTGCTTCCGCTCCTGGAAGCAATCGTACAGAGCGGCAAGCCGCTGATCATCATCGCCGAGGACGTCGAGGGCGAAGCGCTCGCGACCCTGGTCGTGAACCGGCTCCGTGGCGGCCTGAAGGTCGCCGCCGTCAAGGCTCCGGGCTTCGGCGATCGCCGCAAGGCCATGCTGCAGGACATCGCGATCCTGACCGGCGGCCAGGCGATCTCGGAAGACCTCGGCATCAAGCTCGAGAACGTCACGCTCAACATGCTCGGTCGCGCCAAGAAGGTGATGATCGACAAGGAGAACACCACGATCGTCAACGGCGCCGGCAAGAAGGCCGACATCGAGGCGCGCGTGGCCCAGATCAAGGCGCAGATCGAGGAAACCACCTCGGACTACGACCGTGAGAAGCTCCAGGAGCGTCTCGCCAAGCTCGCGGGCGGCGTCGCGGTGATCCGCGTTGGCGGCGCGACCGAGGTCGAAGTGAAGGAGCGCAAGGATCGCGTTGATGACGCGATGCATGCGACCCGCGCCGCGGTCGAGGAAGGCATCGTGCCGGGCGGCGGCGTCGCCCTGCTCCGTGCCTCCGAGCAGCTCAAGGGTCTGCGCACCAAGAACGACGACCAGAAGACCGGCGTCGAGATCGTGCGCAAGGCGCTGTCGGCTCCCGCTCGCCAGATCGCGATCAACGCCGGTGAAGACGGCTCGGTGATCGTCGGCAAGATCCTGGAGAACAAGGCCTACGCTTACGGCTTCGACTCCCAGACCGGCGAATATGCCGACCTTGTCAAGAAGGGCATCATCGATCCGACCAAGGTGGTTCGCGTGGCGATCCAGAACGCGGCCTCGGTCGCGGCTCTCTTGATCACCACTGAAGCCATGGTGGCCGAGGTGCCGAAGAGGAACGCAGGCGGCGGCGTGCCTGCAGGTGGCGGCGGCATGGGAGGCATGGGTGGTATGGATTTCTAAGTCAACCCGCTCATGGCCGAACTGCAGACAAGAGAAAGGATGGACCGATTTTCGGGAGGCAGAATGAAGCTCAAAAGGAAGGGCACGTAAGTTGAGACTCGCCTGCGTAGCTCGCAGTCCGGCGAACTCTTCCGAGGAAGCTTTTTATCTCTTGCCGAGGCGCCCAAGCGAAAAGCCCGGCCACGAGGGCCGGGCTAATCTGTAGTATATTTCAAGTCAGACAATGCATGGAATAAATCCGGAAGAGACGTCGCAGTCTGGTCCAAAAGGAACACCTGAAACGATATTGCGCCGCCCGCGCTCAACTGCGAAAGGCAGAGGATCTCATGTATCTCCAGGAGCATCGCGGCGCAGATGCTGGCTGGAGGGCCCTGGCGCCAGACTGCAGCGAACGGCGTATCAGGCGATCCGAAGGTGAGCAATTTGGTACAGACGCCGATCACTCGACGTGTCTACCCTCCTTAACGGGTGAAGCACGTACCTCCAAGCAAGGTGAAAATCATGGAAATCTCTAGGGAGACAAAAGCTGCCGTGCGGCCGGCACTGTGGGGAGCCTTGGCCGGAGCAATTGCTCTGGCAATCGTGGGTTTCAGCTGGGGCGGCTGGGTGACAGGTGGGACCGCCGAGACGCTCGCGAAGAATAGTGCTGCGACGGCTGTCGTGGCAGCTCTCACACCGATCTGCGTTGAGAAATTTCGACAAGCCGCCGATGCATCGGCGAATCTGGTCGAAATGAAGAAGGCGACCTATTCATGGGACCAGAGCAAATTCGTCGAAAAAGGCGGTTGGGCTACGATGCCGGGAAGCACTGAGCCAAACTCAGCCGTTGCAAAAGCTTGTGCCGAATCGCTTGGTAGCAACAAGGCTGTGGAACTGCGCGGATAATCAAGCAAGTCCGCGCGCGGCGGAAATCTGCGCATAGACGCGCCAGCCCCTCGAATATGTCTGCATCTCGCGCAGTGGAAGGGAGTCTTGCAAGGCTGACCAGACAGTTGTCGCTAGATGGTCAATCCCTAAAACTCTCGCATCGACTTTGAACAAACAGCTCGAGGACGCCGAAATCCGTGAAGTGCACGTCGAGTCGAACGCTTCCTCTTGTCATTTCAGTTCCCAAATTGTCGCACGCCACGCGCCTTCCTCCAGGTTAACATCCTTTTCTAATTGTGGTAGTGTGACAGCGTGTTAACGGTCCAACGAACGAAAGTCCTGCCTTGGTGAAAACGGCGAAGGACTTGTTTGAACCCAAAGCCTTCCTTGCCAAGGTCGGGGCCGGAAAATCGATCTTGAAATTTGGCAAAGGTCGGAACGTGTTCGCGCAGGGAGATGTCGCGGACGCGGTATTCTACATTCAAGAGGGAAAGATCAAGCTAACGGTCGTTTCGGACCAAGGGAAGGAAGCCGTCGTCGGGATTCTGGAGCCGGGACAATTCTTTGGCGAGGGCTGCCTCAATGGTCATCCATTGCGTATTGCCACTACTACGGCAATGGATGCCTGTGTCATAACGAGAATATCAAAGACGGCAATGATTGCAGCGCTCGAAGGCAAGCCGAAGTTCTCTCAATTGTTCATGGCGTATTTGCTCGCGCGCAACAGCCGGATTGAAGAAGACTTGATTGACCAACTCTTCAATTCGAGCGAGAAGCGCTTGGCGCGCCTGTTGCTTCTGCTGGCAAATTTCGGCAAGGAATCCAGCTCGCAGCCAATTGGCGTCAATATCAGCCAGGAAACGCTGGCCGAAATGATCGGTGCAACCCGATCACGGGTTAGCTTCTTCATGAACAAGTTCCGTAAGCTCGGCTTCATCAGCTACAATGGAAAGATCGAGGTTCATAGCTCGCTTCTGAACGCGGTTCTGCGCGACAAATCCGAGATAGACCGGAAGGATTGACCGCCGCGCGACGAAGTCGAGCGTATGACCGATCGCCGGGCCAAACGCGTGATATCCGCCCACTTGAATAGCGGATCAGGGCGAACCGGACCCGCCGCCCGTTTGTCCTTGTTGGTCCCAGCGGATGACGGACCAGGCTCTTTCGTGCAGATAGTAGAGGATCATTTTAGTAACGGCCTCAGCACCGGCGATCGAACCTGCAACCTTGACGCTACCGGTGAAGATGAAACTCAGTACGAAGGTGTCGATACTACCGGTGATCCTCCAGCTGACAGCTTTGACCATGGAGCGAAAATGGGAATCTCGCATCCGAATGAACATCCGTCCCTCCCGTCCCTCCTGCGCTCGATCATGTCGGCTATCCCCGCAAAGGCAGGCTGTAGCTGATGCTGCTTCGGGGGCGGGAATCGAATCGTAGGCGCGCTATCCTCCTTGAGGGCCTGGCTATCACGACCGAGTCTTGTCCGGCGACTTTTTTCGCGGCATTATCGTGATGCATATCTCAAGTCAGCCTATGAAATGCCGGCGGCAAAACCTCTCGCACGAGCTCACTTAGATCTAAGGCCTCGCCGCTTTCCGTAATGTCCGAGAATAGAACCTCGATAAAAGGATGTTGCCGATTGAACGCGGCTCCTCGCTGGTATTTCGCGCTCACAATCTGTTGGATCGCCGCAAGATTCAGCTTGCCAAGCGCATTGTATTGATCGCGGAACAGACTTTGCCGTCCGCCATGGTGCTCGATGGATTCGGCCCAGACGTCCATCACTTTGCGGCCTACGAACGCCTCGACGCGTTCAGTTCCATCCTGAGCAAAAAGCCGTAGCCCATCCATGCTATGGGGGCCGTCATCGACGCTAAATTGTGTAAGTGACATCACGATTCCTCCTGTTTCTCTGCGTTTACTAGCATCGGCGTTTCGTCGCGGACTGAGCCTCCCTCGTTCTCCCATCGCGACAGAGCGACAGCGCCCGATCTCGCAACGCTGGGCGTATCCTTTGTCAAAGGCAGCTTGTTGCGACCGACTTCATTGTTGCGCCTGTGCTCCGTCAATAAGATGAAGTCGGCCCGCCAGGTCTTGAATTTACGGCTTTCCTCAGCGCGGGACGAACCCTTGACGAGTTCGCCAGACGCGGTTGCTCTTGCGCGATGTTGCTGAGATTTGAACATATGCAGAGCCCTTTCGTTGGAAGTCTCCGCGCACTCCGGCCAATCTCGATGGTTGACCAGGTTAGATCTGGATATGGGGATCGAAGGGTTGAATAACGACCCCCAGGCATAAATAAGATTGCCAAGAAAGTGCGCATCTGTTGGCGTGCGTTCGATCGCTCCCGCTTGGCAAAAGAGCCGCCGAGCGGAGCGCAACCATCTTCAACCGTACCCTAATTGCGAGCAATGGGTCGGATCGCGTTGTTGTGTACCGCCAAACTCGATGGATGGCATTGGCGAACTGAGAGACTTGTGTGCCTCCTAAGGTAGAGCATGTGCGAAAATTCATCGCGTTTAACAAGAAGATTGCGCATATCGCCGAATTACGGCGTTTCCGTTTAACGCCTCTACGGCCGATCGTATTGCAGTCGAGCTCAGAAACCTTGAACAAGGAGTTTTTCTCGGCGCTCGCTCGCTGGTTTCTTTCGGCTCAGTCGCTTCGCTTTCCTCACTACGTTGCGCGACGGAATGAACCTGGTTGCCAAGGAGTATGTCGCCGCACAGGACCCGATGACCCCGCGTGATCGTTCTCTCGAACTTCGCCGGCGCGGCCTACGAGCTCAACACTGCCGAGATCGTCAATCCGTATGACCCCGACGCAGTCGCCGAAGCATTGCAGACAGCGCTGGGAATGCCACTAGGAGAACGACTGCGTTGGGAGGCCACGATGACATCACTGCGTGGCGAGAGTTCCTCGAGGCGACAGCCGCTAACTGGCGGTCGCTTAGAACGCGGCATCAGTGCAGCAGGTCTCGATATTCTCGTTCTTCAACAATTTGCTCCCGTCCATCGGTAAGGTGTTATTTCGAAATCATCTCCGGGGCGGAAATGATCCACGCGTGACGGGATTACTTGCATCCGCTTCCTTGTCGCGCCGAACCAGATAGACCAGGTCGCCCGCAGCATTCTCCTTTTTCGCATCAACGTAATACACCTCTTCTTCTGGCTCGGCGCGGCGCACCCTGATCGGCGACTTCCCATCCCAAAGCGGTCTGTGTCCAATCATCATTCGCTTCAAACCCTCCTGCAGCCGGTCCTCCTTGCCGAATTCTCTTGCCTGACGACTCGTCGCGGCTCTGAACGCCAGAATCGGCTGACCGTCGATCTCCAGAACGAAGACGGTCGGATATGACGTCTCAGTTTTAGCTGGCATAATCATCCGAATCACTCCTTTCACGGCCAGTCGAACCTCCTGGCGAGATGCGGGCCTGTTGTCAGTCGGCACTCGCGCTGCTCGGTACGTTCCCCCTCCCGAAGCGGGGCGCACCGAGGTTCTGATTGCGTTTGCCCCGCGGCTCGCAGACTAAGCATTGTAGTGTGGTCTGTCGTGCAATCAGTCGATAGACGGGGTATATAAGTGCTCTGGCGGCGAGGACGGCTTGTTGTCCAACCAAAGCGCACCTCGATTAAGGCAACGGCCTCGGTGCGAGGGGCATCCGAGGCCGCTAAGCCTTCCGCCGGGCATTGGGGCAAAATGTCGACCGGTCAGTGGGCCTGGCTCTCGGAGATAAATCTTCGATCGCTGAGGACTAAGGATTCCCAAGATCAATCGTTCCATTAATAAGCGAGGCTTGGGTGACAATCGACGATGCATCACCTGACACCGGTGCCGGCGGAGGGCTCGCACGGGTTGATGATGGAGACGATCTCGATTGGCTCAGGCGAGCTGGCAGACGCGCGGCGCACCGACGCAAGCATCCCCTTGGCTAAGGAGCCGCTCGGTCAGCAGCCGGTCTCGTTATGAAGGATCTCACGAAGGAAACAATGGACGTCGCCGCCGCGCGGCACCTTGCGGGCGGCTTCGACTTCCGTGCCTACACTCCGCATAAGATTGCCCACGAGCTGATGTGCTGGGATCAGATGTTCGAGGACGCCGATTACACGCAGCTTGTTGTGGCTGTGACGAATTGGCAAAGCTGCCGTCGCGACTAGGGAGCTATGGAGCCGATCGGCAGTTTGGTCGAACTATGGCGCGGGTCCCGGACTACCGCTGCATCACCATTGCTCCGACGATCAGTAGCGCAAAAAAGATCGGCAGCAATACCGGAGGTACGAGCCACTCGCGAAGGCTTGCTTTATTGATGTTCGTCATTTCGGACCGCCCTTCAGACGGCGGGAGCGCAACGATCTCTCAGTCACCGATAACAGCCGGGTGGACGCGCGATGATATGGGACACATGGTGACGCTGGACTGAATTAGAAAGGTCAGCAGCAACTTATTTGTCGCTAGCTGCTTGTAATCCGGTCCAGGGTCGCCAGTTACTCGTCGGCCGCCGGATCTCTTCGGAGTGTTTGTCCACCCGGCGAGGTTTTCGCCGCTGAACTTGATCGGACTGGCCGTGTGATTGATTTCCAAATCATAGTCGATCATATGACAAAACGCGGCGTGCCGTGCATTTTGGGGGATACGACAGCGCGATCGAAGCATCATTCTTCATAGAGGAAGACGCATTGAGACGGCTTCGCCCGGGTTGCCATGATGAACGTGGTTTCCTGGACGTGTTTGATTGCAATCGCGATGTGATATGTGCCGCGGCCGCTAAGGTTTACGTTAGAGGCAGCAGGGGCTCCTATGATATGGTCGCCGGTTATTTTTCGAAAAGCGCTTGAATCAGCCTTGCCGCGACATCGCGCTCGTCCGATGGTCGATCTAAGGAGGGGAGGCAATGAGCAACTTCAAGGTAAATGTCGCGCGTATCGAAATGATCAAGCCGAACGAACGAGGCGAGGACATTCGTTTGACATTCCATTTCGAAGGCGATGAAACCAGGTTTAGTTGCCCATCTTCTTGAACTCTCGCGAGTTCGACGACACTGAGATCGTCAAGGTTGCGCGAAGCAAGTTGCATGACCTTTTCCGGCATCTTTCCAGTCAGTGCGAGGATTGGCAGTTGTCGGACAACGAGCGTCGCGAGCTTGCAAAGATCAACGTGCGGCCAAGTGCCTATCTAAAGTCCACGCTGTCGAAATGAATTATTGCGGCTGCGGCGCCATAAGCGGGGAATAGCGGGACTGCATCCACACCGTTCAAGCTGCGCATGCGGCTTTTCAAATGGGGCCCGGACTTCACGTGGTGGGTGCTCTAAGACCTGGCGACCGTAGCCAATCGTTGATGTCCGAGGCGGTCTCAGTCAGCTGGGCTTTCCTTTCGACGGCATCGCGCAGAGGGCCGGGCGGAAGCATCCTGGCTTGCTCATGCAGACTTATAGCCTTCTCGGTTAGACGCTCTTCGAGGGATTTGGTCTGCTTGAAACGCTGGCGCATCATGGTGCGGCTCCTGTCCATTGAGGAAGGCGGGAGCGCGACCGGCGTTCTCAGTCACAGAAAACAGCCAAGGTCCGATCTGTGATGAGGGAGAGTGTGCGCCTCAAAACTGATAGAAGCGAGTCATATTAACTATTCAGGGTTCGGCTCCTCCGTTCAGATTGCTCCGGACCTCTGTCAAATCGGCTCCGGCACCTCTCGGCTTCTTGGGCAAGCCTGATCCAATCTCCCGCCAGCCGGAGCCACGCTTCCTGGCTGACGGCCTTCTCCGCCTCGTGGCGGCACTCGCCCGCCTTCCCTCTTCTTGGCTCATAGGTCGAAAATGGCCGCAACGTCGCTTGGGCATCACTCCTTCCAAGACGTCGAAAGGAGAGCCTTAAAGTCAGCTAAGGGTCAAAAGCTGCCCTTGGTAGCTCGAGTTGCCCGCTTCAGCTTGCCTCCCAAAAGCAGACCTCGCGGCACGCTGAGCTAAGGTCAGCTACGGGCCAATAGGCGACCTGGACCACATCGACAACATGAAAGCGGGCGCCAAGTGAGGCAGCCTTACTCTCCTCGCTTGCTTTCCCGTTCATGGTCATCGAGCATTTCTAACTGGCTCGCGAGACCGCTTAAGCTGTGGGCGATGTTGGTGAGCAGGGCGACTTTCTTTGGGGAAATACCGATGACGCCAGCTTCAATCTTGAGGGCTTTGGCGGCGTTCCGACACTCAATGGCACTCATCATTACAGGCTCCCCGGTCGGTTGTGCACAATCGCCGCCCACGGTTGCGCGGACAAGGTCCGGGAAAAAACGCCACCCGCTTAATCTGTGTCGCGGGCAGCGGCTTCCCAGCCCCGGGTGGGTTTGCAAAACCCCGGTGCCCAACAGATTGCATATCCGCATCGTGTGATCTGAGCAAAATTGCTCATGCTCTTGCCAACTGAGGCAGCCTTACTGTCGGGTATGGCGCTTCAAAACCGCAACGCGCCGTTCACGCTGCCACACCTCTAAGTCGTGCCCGTCGAGCATCTGGGCGGCCTTGGCCTTGGCCTCCTCGTCGTCAGCGCATTCGAACTCGTGAACCCCGCTGATATGCCCGTCCTCGCTCATGATGTAAGCGCGGTAGTCCATCGTAGTCGTTCCTTTATTGGAACGATTATACCCGGCGCCAACCGGGTGAAAAGTCAAATTGGGCCACACCCGTTTTCATCTTAGGCCACTACCGTCGGAAACAGGCCAGCGCCCCCTGAGGGCATGAGAACACTTAAGCAACGCAGAACTGATCAGGAACCGCCGGCCGCACATCAAGAGTCTGTTTAGGGTCAAAATGCGAAGAACTCAACCTGAGCAGATCTTGTCCGCCACGCCCAATAAGCGGACCTCGTGGAGCGACGCCGCCACTTCGCCGAAGGGCCATCAGCAGACGTGTCCGAACGAAACGATACGGTCGAGTAAGCAGCCGCCTACCTGATTGCCAATGAACAGCGGGAAATGCGAGAGAGGGCTTCGGCAATCGGACGCGCTCGTAGAGCACATGCGTCCTATGCGCGCGGGCCAAGACCCGAAACTGCAAGTCGCCGCGATGCCCAGCTTCTCGCTTCATTACCCAGGGGCAAACACCGGTGACAGTCTAAGGTCGCCTCTCGGGCGGCCTTCTGCTCTCAGCGATAGTTACTAGGCATACACCACGCCGGCCGTCGGAGCTGGCAATTGAGGTGCCACTAAGTGAGGTCGAAAGCAACGCTGTAATTTTCGGAGGTGTTACGGAGGCAAATCTGCCGCAGGATCTTAAAAATTCGCGCCGATCGTCTTCTTCTGGAGAGGACATTGCGGCTCCTAAGATTTCTCGAAATAATTATGAGTCGGTTAGAGAGTTACGCAATTCATTCACGAAATGTGTATCGGAGATCGGCGCCTTGCGGGTCAACGGCTGCCAACGGCTGCTCCGGGCAGCCAATCCCGCTCAGCGCTCGCAAGCGGACGGTGCGAGGCCAACAGTGGATGTCCGCCACGGGCCAATAGGCGACTTGATCCAAATGGCCTCGAAAGCCTGCTACCGTCTGGTAACGGCAGTGGTGGCGTACTGTTCACTCCCTTCAGGACTTCAGAAGTCCCGTCTTCTGATCTCGTCCTCGATTTCTTTAAGAGCCTTGAGGATTTCGGGACCATCCATGTCCTCAAGCGGCGAGCTTAAGGCGCTCCACGATCGTCAGCTCAGCCTTCGAAGAAGGTCCAGCCCCGCTTTCCATCGCCGTCTCCCCTTCCTAGGTTCGTGGCGTCAATCGGGGACCGAGAGCCGAGATGCTCCCGCTTTCATGCCTGGGGGTTAGTGACGGGGCCTGTCCTTGTTCTTCTGGATGGGAGGCGTGCTGGGATTTAGCTTGCTCCAGAAGTGGTTCAGGACGGCGTTGATGGCCCAGTCGCTCTTGTTCGCCACTCTCGTTCGAAAGTCGATTATTCTCTTCACGCGATTGCGCGCACGGGATTGAAGGTGTCCCATCATGTCGGAGCCTGCAGGCCCCGCGATGAAACCCACTGGTTGATTTGAATAGCCACTTCGGCCTGACGAACCTTCTGCAGCAAGTCGTCCCGGTCCTTGCCAGGCCGCAGTCCTTCGGCCTGATCGCGCCCGCGTTGCGCAAATTGGGAAAGCCGTTCTGACAGTTTTAAAATCCGAGATTGCATAGCGCTGCTCCCTGTCCGGTTGGGCGGGAGCACAATACTCTCAGTCACCGATAGAAGCCGTGGGCCGAGCGGTGATGAAGCGACTAGACGCCCTATTCGGCAGGGAGTCGACCTAATTCGGTTAGGGCGCTTCGAATTGTCAATTCGGTGTACGAAGTAGGTAAAACAGGGCGCTATTCCCTTCTATCTGAGCCGTTTCCCGCGAAGTCTCATGGCCGCTCATCAGCAGGGCGTCGTCTTCCCAAACCTGCCACTCCCACTTCTGCGGGAGAAGAGCGTCCAGCCTCACCTCAAGCATGCGCCTCGCGGGAATTCTGTGGGCCACACAGCGTATATCCGCTCTCAGTCACCGATATATGCTACTGGCCTTGCGGTGATGCCGAAACGCTAGCACGGCACCAATGACATTGTCTGTATAGATCTTGTCCGCTTTCGAGTGGCAACAGCACCACAGGGGCTCGGGCTATTGCTATCGCCCACTCCCTTCCGGACAGCGCCCAAAACGCCAACTCAGCTACTTCTATCTCTCGAGGCTCGCTTGGCGACAAAGCGGGCCTCTTGTCGCTCTAGCATCGCTCTACATTCCTCTTGGACTGCGAGTCGCTGTTCTGCCAATTGCCGGCTGCGCGCGATCGTCCGGTCAGCGCGATCCAATAGTTCTTGTCTTCTAAAAGGGGTTTGCCCACGGCGATCGCTCCCTGTTAGTAGGCGGGAGCACGCGCGTCTCTCAGCCACCGACGCCTACGGCGGAGCCTCAGCCGTGATGTCGAGTAAACGAACTCCAGAGCCGAAAGGAATGAAACGGCGATGGCAGCGTTTCTTGAGCTGGAACCATCCAGGAAGCTAAAGCGGCCTTTTGGACGAGGGTCGCTTCGCCGGCTTCGTCATCGGAGTAGATCGTAAGATCGGCACATCGGGTTCGTCCACTCCCTTCAAGGAAGTGCAAGTGGAGCCTCAAAGTCAGCTAAGGCTCACGAGCGTCGCTTGGAAGATCGGCCGGTTGCTTCCGGTCTAGCCCGATGAGCCGACAACTCCAGGCTCCGCCTAACTTCGCATTCGGGCCAATAGCAGACAATCGTTCTGTCCCTTCAGGGTCGCTAGTTCGGCCCCGCTTTGGACTCGTTGTCATCTGGGAAAGTGCGCGATTGCCGCGCGCGTCCTAGTACTTCACCAGCAATCGATTTAACCGTCACCTCATATTGGTAGACACCGGGGTTGCAAGGGCCGAACGTGCGAAGAGCGCCAGCCGGAAGGATGCCATTCTTTGGCAGGCGCACTTCCTGGCCGCCGTATTCGCGATTGGCTTGGGTAAGCTGCACAAGGATTGAAGCTGCTCCTTGCGGAACGTCCTTTAGCCGAATTTCTGGATTATCGAAGAGGCTAACACAGGGCCTTGAGCCGAGAAACGAGAAGCTCATTGTCATTCCTGCAATAACCTGCCGTGTGACCAGCTCGTCCCGGACCTGTTGTCGCGCCGCGGTTTGAGCCGCTGCCGACGTGGCCCAGATCAGGACAAAACCCGTAACTGAAATTGCTCTCATTGGCTTCGATAGCACAGCCCGAGAGACGAGTCTGTTCTATTCCCGATCGGTCGCTCCCTCGGGGGCGCCCCGTCGTCTGATCTCGTCCTCGATTCCTTCAAGCAAGTTGAGGATCGTGGGACCGTCCACGTTCTCAAGCGCGTCGCGCTCATAGCGCTCGACGATCGTCAGCTCAGCCTCCGAAAAAGCTCCGGCCCCGTTTGCATCACCGTCTCAGACAAGCAGGCAGACGAGATCGACTGATCACGGTCTCATCACCGATAAATGCCCAGGGCTTTGCGGTGACAGGGTTTTTGTAACGCCTATGGCGGTACCGAATCTGAGCAAATTCGACCATCTCGCCAGAACGCGAATTGGGACAGCCTAGCACTCGTCCTTGTCGCTGTGATGAAGATTAAAAGTTTTGTCGTACTTGTCGCGGGCTTCGGTACCAACGCTGTATCGGCCGGGCCACCATGAATGTGGCGGATTGTAGTTGTCGTTCTCAGCGTCTGCCTTGGCTTTCTCGCCTAGCTTCTCGGGCGTCCAAAGCGACATTGATTTATCTTTACCCCACACTTGCTCCTCACTGACCCCATCCTCGACGATGACTTTGCTGCGGCCGATGGCGCCGGCAGCAATTTGAAACGAAGTGCCTATCGCCCAACAGCATGCCACCATCACGCTGAATCCATCGCGCATGATGTAGTCAAAGACAATGATGCCAACGGACAGAAACACCGCATTCGAGGCAAAGAAAGTTCCGGCCCCGCTAGCTATCGCCGCCGCGTCGGTGCCAAAGCTCCATTCTCCCGATCTGGTGGATTCTACTGTCTGCGCAAGACGGCTAGGCAGATCGATGCCCACGTAGAAGCCAAAGCCCCCGTAAAGCATCATCACCAAGACGATCCATTCGTTTCGAAAAAAATCATTTTCCATGCGCATCATTCCTACCGCCACGTACAGACCGCCCGCGGCCCCAACCATGGCGAGTCCAATTCTTTCGAGAATGTGCGCCAATTCGATCAGCACGGAGCGGCCGAGCCACGTGGTAGTGGCGACGCGGGCGTACTTCGTCAACTTTCTCTCCCCAAACGACAAAGCGCTAAGAACAACTGCAATGCTCATTTTCATGATATTCTCCTTTCTTGTTTTCCAATTGCTCGCCCAACGCAACGCAGGCGCCACCCGAGCGCATCGTGATGCGATTTGAATATCAATGTTCAGGATGACGTGTGCCTACCGACGGCACTGGGCTGCCATTTGGTGGAAGCGGCGACTTCGGTGCATCGCCGTTTTTGGGGCAGCTCTCTCGGACAAGCAATCCGCTCGGCCGAGCCAACAAGCTACGCCGTTTCCGTTCGATCACCTAATGAATAACTTCCGCATCGGGGGGCCATTCATCGCGATACCCACCGAGGTCGTATTCTAACTTCAAGACGTCAGTTTGCGCCAACCTCTCGCCGATCAGGGTGATCTTCAGGCGGAAGGCTCTGAATGGAGACCCTGCTTCGTCGTGCAGTGCGACCCAGCCGTTGAGCTCTGCGTGATGAACTGCCTGAGGTCGGCATGATGCTCACGAGCCCAACAGCATACGCCTTGGAGAGCCAGAGCCGATTGGAATCAGTAATGGGCCCTGCCAGTTCACGACTGGGTTCGGTCGATGACCAAAATAAAACAGAAAGAGATAGCTATTCGGGAACGAAGAGTGCACTGTTGCGAGGTGCCGATTGTAACGCTGGCGCGGAGTTTTACTCCAGCGCGACGAAGCGTAGAAAAAGAAAAATAGCTTCAGCGCTCTCCACTCACTGTGGAGGCCAGTTGAGATTTCAATTGGAACGCATTCGCCCGAAGAGCTGAATGGCGTCGCTTGCACCCGGCGACATCGCCCCTGTGCTAGTGGTTACGGCGGCACCTCGCGGCCAATCTGCGAGAATGATCATGGTGATGACCCGATCGCGAAGCGAAACGGTAGTGTTCAAACACCCATTCCGGATCGCAAGCGCTGAACGACTATTACCTGCCGGCTCATATGAGGTTATCACCGAAGAAGAGTCGACCGAAGGCTTGTCATTTCCGTCTTTTCGGCCCGTCGCCACCATGATGAAGGTGCCTGCGCCGCCACCCCGTGGCGCTTCAGTCGAGATGGTGACGATCAGTTCGGTCGATCTTTCGGATGCCCGGGAGCCGATGCGATGGCGTGAAGCGCCTGTCGACCTCGGCAAGCATCGCGATAGCGCCGCGCCGAACACGGACTTTCGCCCAACGCCGGCGGAGATTGGACCCAGTGCCGAGGTGTTGCTCGGTCGGCTTCTGCACCTCGAACGTGAGTTGCTCGCGACACCCGCGAAGCCAAGGACGAGCGTGCTTCCGGAGCTAAAAATGCCCGGCCGCGACCTACGAATCGATGCTTGCCGCGGCATCGCGCTCTGGTGCATCTTTCTGAACCATATTCCCAACAACATCGGAAGCTGGCTGACGTTGCGGAATTACGGCTTCAGCGATAGCGCGGAAGTGTTCATGTTCGCCTCGGGCGTGACCTGCGCGATCGCCTACGGTAAGGCGCACGAGCGGGGTGGATGGATGGGCGTGCTCGGCCGTACACTGCAACGTAGCTGGGACATTTACGCCGCTTTTCTGCTGCTCATTCTTGCTTGCGCCGTGGTGGTTTACCTCGCAGGCGGCGGCGGGCTTGCCGACGAGACCAATACGCGTATTCTCTTGGAACATCCGGGAGCGACGCTCGCGCAAGCGGCAATCCTGCAATACCGTCCTGTCAACACCGACGTCTTGCCTCTCTTCGTAATTTTCCATCTTTTGTTCGCGCCATTGCTGTGGCTGATGCTCCGAGTGCCGAACGTGGCGCTCGGCGCCTCGCTCTTGCTTTATGCGTCGGTGCATCTTTTCGGCTGGACCGTTCCGGCGTGGCCGAACAACGATTGGTTCTTCAATCCGCTCGCTTGGCAGTTGCTGGTTGTGCTTGGTGCGTGGTGTGTCACGGAGGGCAAGAAGTTCTGGCCGCGGTTGAGTTCACGCTTGGCGCTTGGACTTGCCGTTCTCTATCTGGGTTTCAGCCTGACTATCGCATTGGGTTGGAGCATCAGACCACCGGAGGTTCTTGTCCCACAGATCCTGACGAAGTTGCCTTACCTGGCGGGCAAATCGGACCTCGATCCTTTGCGATTGCTGCATTTTATTGCCCTTGCGATCTTGGTGGTATGGCTCGTGCCTCGCAATTGGCGAGGGCTGTCGACGCCGGCGATGCGCGGGGCGATCCGCTGCGGCGAGAACCCCTTGGCAATCTATTGCCTCGGCGTTCTGCTCGCGCTTGCCGGCCACATAGCGCTGGTCAAAATCTCAGATGAGCTTGCAATGCAGATCGCACTCAGTTTCGTCGGCATCCTGGTGATGATTGCGACTGCAACCCTGCTCAGCTCGATCAGGACCAAACCCAGGCAGCGACAACCGCTCATGACATCCGATTTCATTGCAGAGGATGCACGCCGTAACGCGTCTCCGGTCAGGCCAACAAACCGCTGATGTCGCGCCAGATGGTTCACGGGCGGACGATGCAACGGACTCGGCGGCGCGTCCGCTTTCTCACCAGCACCTGACGGCATTCGGATATGAGATGTTATGGAAGAAGTCGGCCTTAAGCCGACTTCCCAAACCCTTGCGGCGCTCCGATCATTCGATCCATATAAGACACGGAGCAAGTCCCGTTCAGCGCAGAAGGCTAATGGCGGGTAGTCACAATCGAATCATCCTTCAGAATGCTGAAGGCCATCCGTGTACGCATTGCAGAGACAAACGTCGCGAGCAGTTGCACCCAGCCAAAGCCTCTCTGGGGCGCCGCGTATCTACGAGTCCTCTCGAAAGAATTGGGCATCGGTTTAGTGCGACCGCAATCAGCAGTTGCCAGGGAAGTCCAGCCTCCAGTACCCTCTTCCTTTGAGGCCAATAGCACGTGGAACTTAGGGTATGGAGACGCAGGTTCGTACGCCGCAAATGGTGTTCATGCAGCCGCAAAGGCTGATTGTTCCCCTGTTTCAAAGACCATACGTTTGGAATGAGGAGACTCAGTGGGAGCCGCTGTGGGAGGACGTCAGACGCGTCGCCGAGCGGGTGATTGCCGAGCCCAACGGCAAACACCAACCACATTTCCTTGGCGCTGTGGTGCTGCAACAGATGCCGAACCAGTCTGGTTTGATGCAGCAACGGACCATCATCGACGGGCAACAACGGCTCACCACTCTTCAGCTCTTGCTCGATGCACTGAGCGCCCAGCTAACTGAGGTCAATGCATTGGCTTGCGCGGCACGTATCGAGCCGCTGGTCACCAATGCCGAGCCGTTCTGCTCAAAGGCGGAAGATCGATTTAAAGTCTGGCCCACCAATCGAGATCGGCCCGCCTTCAACGAGGTGATGGCTGCCAGCGCCCCCGTCGACCATGCTTCACTCAGATATCGCAATGAGCGGATGGTGCAGGCTCATCGCTATTTCAGCGAACAAGTTCGCGAATGGCTCAATGCGGGCGGCTCGGATTTGGTGCAAATCCGGGCAACGTCAATCGAACGCGCCGCGCGTGAATTGGTCCAGTTGGTGGTTATCGACCTCTCTGTCGACGAAAACGCCCAAGAAATTTTTGAAACGCTGAACGCGCGTGGCGCACAACTAACCGCAGCGGACTTGATCAAGAACTTTATCTTCCAACGCCTTTTGGAATCCGGAGCAGACGTCGAAGATTCCTACGAAAAGTACTGGAAGGACTTCGAGACGGGATTCTGGGAGGTCGAAATCAGCGTCGGCCGTTTCCGGCACCCGCGATCGTCGGTGTTCTTAAATCATTGGCTCATAGCACAAACCGGCGAAGAGGTTGTTGCGAGGGAGGTGTTCGATCGATTCAAGCGCTTCGCCGACCACGATGCAGGTTTGCCAATGGAACGCCTACTGAAGCAAATTCACGCTGCGGCTGGCCGTGGATTCTGATGATGACGAACAGGGCGATGATGAGGACGACGACGAGACCTAAGTCGTCATAGGGCCAGCTGCATCGTGTACTGACGGGGCACAGCAAGAGTCATAGGCCGCAGGAATTGATTGCCCCGCGCTATCGAGTTCAGAAGCGAGGGCACTCGATCGCGTCAGGCTCACAGAGGAAGGTCTGGCCCGTTAGGAGGTGAACAATCTCAATACCGGGCGTGCGCTTCGCAAATACTGGCTTACAAAGTGTTGTGAACGCATCTAAATCGGTGACAAACATAAAACGGTAATCTGCGGTGGCCGTCGCCAACCGTACGAGGTCCTTCAATATGGCGGTTTTCTGCGCCGCTCCAAACCCAGGCTGATATGGTTTTGTGGTCTTCAACTCACCCACGATCCTTCTTCCGTCGTTGGTTCTAGCGACGATGTCTTCTCCAGCAGCGCCCTGCGGTTTGCCTGCCGCATCGAAATCAGTAATCCCGAACCGCTGTACCAGGTAATCTTTTACGATGAGGGTCGCCACGAAGGCGACATCGTTACTCAGGTTTCCTAGCGCGGACTTAATCCCAATCAGATGCTCAAGCCAAACGCTCGGTTCGATCAGCCGAGGCAAGGCGCTCGTCATCAGAAAGCTTCTCAATGCGTAATCTTTTGCCCGGATGGCCTCGCAATATCTGATCTCACCGCTCGATAGGGACATCTGGAGCTCCAAGATGATGGTTGGGGAATGTCAGGGAAACAAGGGCGACTTATATGTGGTTCGCCCCCTTTGCGTCTGAATAGGGGGAGATCGGTCCTGAGAAAGGCCCTCCTTAGACTTCTTGCACCCCCTCCCTTGTCAACCAGCTGTCAACCGCGTCAACCTTGTCAACCTAACTTTTCAGCTCCCTCAGCTACCGCGGTCCCGAGGTGCGAATTACCCACGATGCGCTTAGCCTCCAGAAGGACCCGTAAGCATGGCGAAGCAGGGCGGTGTTTTCATCGGATCAAGCGCGGGTCAATGCACCTAGTGGTGCAATTTTTCACCCTTCATCCAAGACAAGCGCCTCTCGCGTCGGTCTATTCGCGCTTGGGACACTGGTCGAGGCCGAAGGCGGTGGATGGGTTCATGCTCCCAATCCCCTTCTGTACGAGCCTCCGAGTTGGACGGTCGTTTTTTTGATGACAGTCGCCGCGAATTACTCGGAGAGCCTCTTCCTTCCTTCTTTCTGTGTTCTTCGTGGTGCTCGCCATTTTCACGGAATTGGACCCTCTCGGGCGGTGCGCTGAGGGCGCGCGCGAAATCCACGCTCGCCATTCCGTCGATACAATTTCCACCAAGTTGGTGAGGCTCTGGCGGCTTCGCATCGGACGCTCGATGACCTTGAGATGGAACAACCGCCGGGCTTCATGCAAAGTGGTTTGAACGGTGGTTCGACAGACGCCGGCAAGAGCGGCAATCTTGCCTATCGGCAAATCGCATACTCCGTGATGTTTGATCTCGCCTGCGATGATGCAGAGAACGGACCGCTGTCCCTCGGTGTAATAATGACGAAGCGTATCGGGCAGAGCACTGGACCCACCGAGTCGCCGGCGCCTATCTCGTGAAGCCTGGCGATTAGGCGACCGCGGCCGTTGCCGCGCAAGTAAACGAGAAACCTTTAGTGGCTTCGCTAGAGCCGCAGGCGGAGCCCTGGCGTCGTGGCTATCAAACCCTGCTCAAATGCCTGGACGATGGGCTCATTCCACGGCCGAGCCTTTAGCCGCTCAATGCTTCGCGCGAAATCGGGCGCGCGTGGAATATAGGAGGTCATTGCGCGCAGCCGCTCGTCGTGGACAGCGCACCATTGCCGCGATGAGCATCAGAGCATCGCGAGGGCGGATGCCGCGAACTCTCCGCGGATAGCGGAGACGAGAGGTTGTCTGATATGAAACGGCGATCTTGCTCCGCCGCGTGCAGTGCATTTCGATCGCTTCCAGGCATCAGCCGCTCCTTGAGGACAACGGCTTGCAGCATGAGCTAGGTCGACGATTTGAGCTTGCTGTCTACCTCCCCCTTTTCTTTCGAGGTTGCGGTTTGGCTACCCGGCCCAAGGCAGGGGTGAATACTGGTTCAAGCGCCTGTTTTTTCTTGTCAAATTGGCGCTGTCGCTCGCGAAGTTTCGCGAACTCCGCGTCATCCGTTGCAAGGCTGCTGATTTTCATTTCGATTGCCCAGTATCCCTCATCAGCCCTCTTATATTGATGCAGCGGCGTTATAAGAGAACGGATCTTGTGAGATAGCGCCGCGCAATCCTCGTCATGCTCGCCGGTCGCGTATTCATAAACCCTATGAGCGAACGTATGGAAGGTCGCACCTTCAGTCGAGCTTGCGCTACGCGGATGATACGAATCAAATAGATCGAAAGCTTCACCGAATCCATCTTGAATGGATTGCAACCGGAAGGTCTCGAGCTGGCGCAGCTCTTGAGAACCATCCCCGCCGCCTGGGACGAGCAGCAGGTTCTGATCGGCTCCCTGGCCCGCAAAGCCTGAAACCGCCTAACGCCCCCTTACAGCACCGGGTGGAAGCGGATTCGCACATCGAGTGTTATGGAACGTCGGTGCGACCAGCGTCCCTATGCAAACAATAGGAGGCTTGGTTAGCCAATCGCGTTATAAAGAAATTACGATCAACGAGAATACGCGTTCGGAGCCAGTCGGGCACCAATGTGGCCGGCAACACGGCCGGTCACACCTCTTCTTCAAGCACCTGACCGTGTTCTTTCAACCATGCTCTCGCCTTTTCCATTGACGGTAGCTGCGTGCGGATTATCGACCAAAACCGCGACGAATGGTTGGCCTCGATTAGGTGCGCAAGCTCGTGGACGACAACATAGTCGATTACAAACACCGGCGCCTTGATGAGACGCCAATTGAAATTGACGTTGTCATTCACCGTGCAGGAGCCCCAACGGTAGCGATTGTTCACAATCTTTGCAGCGACAAAAGCAACGCCGAGCGCACGCGCATGACCTTCAACGCGCGCGAGAATGTTCTCTTTCGCCCGCGCGATATACCAATCGCGCAGGACCCTGCGCCGCCTCGCAAGCCGCGCGGGCGGAACTATAAATCGATGCGCAAATTCGATGTTTCCACTGGCGGTCTCCGCAATTTCGATTTGATATTCGCGCCCGAGGTAAGGCGCAGACTCTCCATTGACAACTTCTTTACCGGGAGGATGCGCTCGGCTTTGATACTTTTGCGGGTGCTGTAGCTTCTTGAGAATCCACTGCCGCTTAGAATTCACCGCCTGATGCAAGCTCTCTTCAGACACATTTTGCGGTGCGTGAACGATAACGGCCCGGTCCCGCTCAACCGATATGGTCAGCTTCTTTCGCCTTGGTGAGCGTACAATCTGGTAATCAATCTTCGTCATGGCGCATAGAGAATTGCATCATTGTTCTTCTCCGCGACTTCCATGATGCGGCTGATGATGTGCGCGCGATTCTTCACCAGACCCGGAAGCGCTGAAAATTCAGATTGAAGGAGCGTCTTCTGGATGTCGGCCTTGAGCTTGTTGCGGGCGGGAATGCTTTCCCAGAAGCCCGTCAGCTTAAGCTCACGCTCGATCTCGGCAAAGAGTTGCTGTGTGAGCGACACCAGCAGGGCTATGTTGTCATCATCGACCTCGGTTTCTGCAAACACCTCCTTTTTCAGGACCCGGAAGAAGGGCATTTGCTTCTTGCGGTGCAATCCGTAGGTCGGCTCCTTGTCGGCGTTTATGATGCGCTGGCGGAGCTTCTCCAGTTCTTCGTAAATCCTGTTCCAGTTGTCCCTGAAGTCTTCCAGAATCTTTCTTAGGGCCTCAGCAAAGGACGCTTGAAGATCAGGATCATCATCGAGGTCAACATCCAAATGATGGCGGATAGCATGTTCGATCTCCGCCGCCTTTGTCTTTGTGCGTTTTCGACTCTGAACATCCTTTTGGAAATCCTCGTCCAGAATCGAGATGGGTTGGACTTTCACCTGGATGCCGCTCGACTGAAGAAACGCATCGGCGATGTTCCGCAGCTTTGGCGGAATCCCCTTCATGCTGAAACGAGCATCGCGGAAATGCTTCTCGGCGAGAACATTGATTTCCACAAGCCGCTGATACTGGCCCATATAGCCAAGCGCTTCCTTGGCAGGAAAAACCAGGTTCAAGCATTTCGTAAAGCTCTTGAAGAGCGTAATGAACTCGAAGCGAAGGTCCTCATCGTAAAACAGATCGAAAAAGGCATCATGATCTGTGAGGTCGGTAAGACCACGCGCCTGCAGGAACTCAAGGATAGCTGCGTGGGTTGCCTGAAGCTCGCGAAGTTCTTCCTCGGGAAAGCTTAAGGCAGTGAGTATCTCGTTCTGTTCGCGTTCGTCGTAGTTGTCGAGCGCCCTCTTTAAGTGATGGCCGACGCCGACATAATCAACGACGAAGCCTTTATCTTTCCCCGCACCGCCGACTCGATTGACGCGGGCGATGGCCTGTAGAAGGCCATGCTCCACTATGATTTTGTCGAGATACATGACTTGCTCCACCGGAGCGTCGAACCCGGTCAGCAACATGTTGTTTACGATTAGAATGCCGATGTCGCCGTTGATCCCTTCATCTTCCACGCCGAAGGGCAGTTTGAAGCTTTTGATACTGGCCTTGTGCTTCGAGACGTCGGTGTAGGCCTTGAGGTGGAGCTCGTCATTGTGGCCACCGGAAATGATGACGTCGGTCTTCATCTTTCCGAGGCGGTGGAGATCGATATTTTCGGGATTGTTATTCTTCAGGCTATTGATGGCCTCGACGTGCGCCGCATCGATGTATTCCTTGTAGCGGACCGCCGCTTCCCGGGACGTGGCGACGATCTGCGCCTTGAATCCGTTAGGAAATACATGCGTTAGGTAGTGCGCCACCATGTCCTTGGCTTTTGCCTCGATGGTAGGTTTGGCTTCGAGATAGGCGTCTCGGGACCCATAGCCAAGGATGTCGAGCCGTTCCTGAAGATTATAGTCGCTAAAAATGTCTTCGAAAGAGGCGTCCATGGTTGCCGTGTCCGACACCTCGGCGTTGTGCGTCCGACCTTCGTAAACAATTTCCAGCGTAACCCCGTCTTCGATCGATTGGCGCATCGTGTATTTATCGATGTAGTCACCGAAGACGCGCTCGGTCTTGTCGATGGGCGTTCCAGTGTAACCAATGCGCGCGGAATTTGGGATTGCCTTGTCGAGATTTGCACCCAGCATCGAGTATTGCGACCGATGGGCTTCGTCCGTCATCACGAGGATGTTGGGGCTGGCATTCAGCTCCGGGAAAGTCTCTTGCAAGTCTGTCTCACGGAACTTGTGGATCATGGCCATCACAAGATCGGAGGAATTGGAGGCCAGCAGCTCCTTCAGCTTCTTGATGCTGTCGGCGGCTTTCACAGAAAAACCAATGTTGTGGCTGGTTTCGGAGAGCTGCGTCTCAAGCTGCGTCCGGTCGGTGACAAAGACCACCTTCCACTTCGACAGGGTAGGGTGCCGGTACATCTCCCGAACCATGAACATCATGGTCAGCGACTTACCGGAGCCCTGTGTATGCCAGATGATACCGCTGCGTTCGCGCGGCGTCTTTCCTTCCAAGAGCCGCTTGACGGCCAGCTTCACCGCGCGAAACTGCTGATAGCGTCCAACGACTTTGATGATTTCGCCCTTTTCGCTGGTCGAGAACAGCGTGAAGGTGCGGATGATGTCGAGCAGGTTGTCACGGTCCAGCATCCCGGCGACCAGCCGCTGCTGATCGTTGGGGCTGCTGCTGCCGTGCTCCAGGTCGTTGAGGGAACGCGGAAATGGATCCGCCCAGCGATAGAAATACTTCTCGCCGTGGGTGGTGATGGTGCCGAACTTGGCATCCTGCCGACAGGTGGTGACGACGAACTGGTTGAAATAGAAGAGGGGAGCGCTGCCTTCGCCTTTAGCTCCACGTTGTTCACTGTACCGGAGGATCTGATCGATGGCCTCCGGTATCGGCTCCTTCACCTTTGGTGATTTGCATTCAATGACAACGACTGGGAGGCCATTCAGGAACAGAACGATGTCAGGGACAATGTGGTGCTCCGTGCCGAGAATACGAACTTTGAACTGGCAGACGGCAATATAGCGATTGTTGTCGCGGTGCTTGAAGTCGATGTAGCGAACGGTTGGGCTCTTTTCGCCGGTCTTGCGGTTCTCGCTTACACTGGTGTTCTCCAGGAGCAGATTGAACACGTGCCGATTGTTCTGAATGAGATTCGTCGAAGCGAAGCTGGCTGTCAGCTGCTTGATGACCTCTTCTACTTGATCGTCCTCAAGCCATGGGTTGACAACCTTCAACTGCTGGCCCAGCACCGGCAGCATCACCACTTCGGTAAAACTGTCACGGAACGTATCGCGGGGCTGCTGCTTGCTATCGAGGTCAAGAACCGTCCAACCTAAACCCGACAGTTGGTCGAGCAGCGGCTTTTCGACATGATTGCGTTCGTCGAGCTTGATCTCCTTCGCTGTCTTGTCGCCGCTAGGCATACAACCTCTCGCGCTTGGGTTCAGACTCCAGCAGGGCGCTCACCCGTCGCTTGCCTGTCAGCAGGTCTTGCATCAGGGCGGCTTTGAGGGAACGGAGCTTCTGAAGGCCGGCTATAAATTGCTGAATGTTGCCATCTGCGTGACTCAATACGCTCGAGATTTGTTGCTGTTCCTCCACTAGCTGAGGGATAGCAATTTGGTACTCGCGAAAGAACTGCAAACCTATTGTGAGGATTGTGCTCCCCGCGGCAATGCCCTCAAACCTTGGCTTGTCTCTCTGTAGCCAATAGTAAAGATAGTAGTTGTCCAACTTATGGGGCTTACACCGCCAAGCCATAAAATGTTGACTTACAGCCATTGTGTCCCCGAGTATTGCGCTCTTACCCACGCCTGCGTCTCTAGAAAGAATGACGGTGCCTTTTGGATGTAAAACCGCAGAGGAGTTCTTTAGCCCCAGCGAACTAATTTCTTTATCCGTTTCGCTAATCAAAACATTGTCTAGCGCACTGGAATCTGCGAGCGAAACCCACTTTATCCCGCCGTTCCAGTAATCAGGTCTTGACTTATTCGGCGTGTGGCCGCTTCCACGAATCGCCAAACCATCGAGCAGGTGAACGCCCCACTCGGCCGGAATTCTTCCTAATGCGGAGTCTTTAAATCGGTGGGATTGCTCAGAGCGGATACGCCCGTGTTCATCTATGCCCCGGGTTAGGAGGTCCTGCATCAGCCCAGTCTTAATGCGCTGCTCTTTGGCAATCAGCGCTTCAGTCCGTTCGATCGCGCGGTCTAATGTTGCGAGAATTTCGGCTATCTTGGTTTGCTCGGGCAATGGCGGCAATGGAACTGGCACCTGCTCGATAAGCGTCTTCGTTAACCCAGCACGACCATCACCGGCTGACCGAGATCGCAATTCGTCATAGCGAAATTCAAGATTGTAAAAAAGATACTCAACGTCTAGTACAGTGGGGTCCGTTTTAACTAGCGCTACAGACTGATTAGTGCACAGTCTGGAAAGGACGAGGGCGACAGTACCCCGCGTTTTCCCTTGACCGGCGAGGCCAATGGCAACCGCTGGAGGATCTACCATAGTCGCGTTCGAATGACGCAAACCGAGTTCGGTGATTCTTGTCGGTACGTCTGTTATCCGTTTTTCATGAATGTCCCCAGACGCCATCCACGGCACATCGCCGCCCCAATATTTTTCAATTGAGGTTCGCGGCGTGCCGCCAACGGTCACGATCCCGATATTGCCGATAACATCCTCTACCCAAGGATGGCTCAACTTCACTACGTCATCAGACATAGCTTAGTCCCTTCAGAAATCTATCTAACGCCTTGAGGCTTTCGTCCCTCTGGCTCTCCAGACTACGAGAAGAGAGGGCGTATTTGTCCCAAAAAATCTCTGCAACTTGGATCAGCCGCCGCTTTTCGGCGTTGAGGTATCTCCGAAGCTCCTCGTTTGCTATATCGTGGAGCTTCTTAAGTATCAGGGCTTTGGCTTCTTCCTCTGTGAGGCGGCCACCGATGCTAGCCATAATGGCGTCAGTCTTCTCCAGCCGCGCCTGCAACGCGGCTTTGTCCTTTTCCAGAGCGGTAATCTTTTTCTTCTCGTCTTTGTTGTCGCTGAAAAGCTGCGCGATCTGAGCGCTCACTTGAGCGAGCAGCCGCTCGCTTTCCGCTTTGAATTCGCCGCTCCCAAGGCGCTTGAGTTGAAGTTTGTGATCGAGCCCATCGGCAAGTGTCTTCAGCTCCGATTTTGCGGCTTTGATCCGCTTTTCGACTGCGCTGATTGCAGCCTCCTGCGCCTGTAGCTTCTTCAATTCCTTCTTAGCAGAATCCCCCGTCGTATCTTTGAGATCGTCGATAAGTTCCTTAAGCGCTTTCTTGATGACACTGGCAGTGACGGTTTCGTCTTCCTCCGATTCGTAAGCGGCGACTTCCTGAGCGGCTTCGACCGCTTCGCTAAGCTCGCCCTGCGCCTCGGCAATTCTCACTTCTAGGCTCTCGATTGCATCCGCTTCTTTTTGGAAGAAGGTAGAGAGGAGATAGCTCTCAGGGATCAAGGAATGATGCCAGCCGGTCGAGACGATGGTCTTGAGATCGTAGCGAATGTTCTGCCACCAATTGACGAAAACAGCAGCGCTCTGGAATTCATCCAGTACACCGAGCGGAATTAGCTTGCCCTTCAGAGTCGTGAGCAACTCCTGACGCACTTCCGGCAGCTTCTTGCCGTCGCGGAGCTGCGCGAAATCATCGCGCGCCACATTCCACCAAGCCTCCAGCACGGCGTGGTGGGTCGCGTACGCCTTGTTCAACTCGGCATCAGATTCTAGTGCCGCCTTGATACTGGGTCTCTGCTTAATGGCCTCGCGAAACTCGAAATACCCAGGGCGCTCAGGCTGAAAGAGAATCCCCGGATCGACGCCAAATTTGTCAAAGTGATATTCTCGGGCCTGCACCTCGGCAATCGGCACTCCTCCGATGAGGTGAGCTTGCACGTCCTCCGGTTCAGGGTCAGGTGTGTTGTCAACATAACGGCGAATATTGAGATTGTAGTCGTGAACATCGACGATCTCCTTCTTGTCCACGAGGCGGCTGTATTTTAATAGCTCAAGCTTGTTCGTGAAGACGTAGTCAATCTTCTCGATATCCTCGGGGCGAAGTTTATTCTGGTTCTTTCCTTCTGCGAATTCGCGGTCTGCATTGATGAAGAGCACCTTGCCGCGCAACGCATCTGGCTTACTTTTACTCATCACGAAAATGCAGGCGGGGATACCGGTGCCGTAAAAGAGGCCCGGCGGCAGGCTGATAATCGACTCGATGACATCGTCGTTGACGAAATTTTCGCGAATGAGCTTTTCCTTGCCGCCGCGGAAAAGAACGCCGTGGGGCATGATCGTGGCCATATGACCATTCGACTTAAGGCTGGCCAGCATATGCTGAACAAACATTAGATCGGCCTTCTTCCCCGTCTCCGGGCACCATTCGCGAAAGCGCGAGGTGAACTTCATCCCGGCGCGGCTGTAGTTCTGCGAAAACGGCGGATTGGCAAGGACCCGGTCAAATTTCCGAATTTGCCCATGATCCAAAATCTGCGGGTCCTCCAGTGTATCCCCGTTCTCGATCGTGAACCGGGTGATGTTGTGGAGGATCATGTTCATGATGCAGATCGACCAGACGGTGCCGTTCGAGTCCTGGCCGTAAAGGGCGAGGTCATTCGAGTTCTCGCCTTGCTCCTCGACATATTGGTGGCTCTGAATCAAGAAGCCGCCGGAGCCGACGGTGGGATCGTAGATTTCATTGCCGGCATGTGGCTTAACCAACTGCACAAGCAGGCGCACAACCTCGGCAGGCGTATAGAATTCGCCGCCTTTCTTCCCGGCGCTGTCCGCGAAGAATTTGATGAGATATTCGTAAGCAGCGCCAAGAAGATCTGGGAATTCAAAGTTGTCGTTGACCAGCACGAACTGTGGCTGGTTGAAGTGGTCGAGCAGGTCTTTCCACTTCTGGTCGGCGATTTTTGTCTTTCCCTTGACGGCGTTGAAGTCGATGTTGTTCTTCAAAACGCCATTGAGTGCGTCGTTCTCGTCTTCGACCGCGGCAATGGCTTTGTTGAGCATGTTGCCGATATCCTGCTTTAGGTCTTTCAGGGCAGGGACCTCATCGCCGTTTTCGTCCTCCCAGGACTCATGCCAGCGTGCGCGCACGGGGACGAAGAACGTCTCGCCGTAGGATGTTTTATCTTCGAGAAGCTCTTTAATGAGAGCTGGATCGCTTATGTGCGCGAAATCCTTCTTGCGAAGCTGCTCGCGCTTGCGGTCAAACTCGTCGGACAAACGCTTGATGAACAGCAGACCGAAGATGAATTCCTTGAACTCCGATGCATCCATCTTGCCGCGCAGAATGTCGGCGGCTTTGAACAGGAAGCTTTCAAGCTGCGAGAGTGTGATCTTTTCGCGGTTCATGTAATCTCGATGCGAGTAGCGTGAATCGGGGCGGCTTAGCTGCTCATACTACAATGGCAAACCAACCTTCGAGCAGATATTGCAAAATTCGCCGATTGGAGACCGTCCCTAGCTACTTCCTTTGTCTTCTGCGACACACCGGCAAGCTTCCTCGCAGAGTTTGCCAATTCGCTCCAGATCGGTCCCAGACACGCGTTTCGTCACCAGACACGCGTTTCGTCAAAAGGCACAGGCACGCGCGACTGGGCCGCAAGTCGTGCCGATTTGCACGATTGGTTCAGCGAGAGGGATCCAAACCGCCGCGCGACATAGCCGTTGATCTTCCGGAAAATGTCGTACTGGACCAATTTTACGGGTTCAAAGATTCCGAGAAAATTCGGTTCTCCAGACCTATCCGGCACTAGGTCGAATGGGCGAGCGGACGTCTCCGCTGGCAAAATTGCAGGAAAACGGCCGCATTTCTGGCTTCTCTTCAGATTGAAGTACGAGATCATTTCAGGGGATTGGCGGAGCGAGCAGGATTCGAACCGGCGGTACGACATCGGGATCACCGTGGCGACTCGGTGGCGATTCCAGCCAAATAAAAGGCCGCCCCGAAGAGCGGCCTTTTTGATTTTCAGCTGTCCTTACAGGACCTTACTTGGTTGCGGGGATAGGATTTGAACCTATGACCTTCAGGTTATGAGCCTGACGAGCTACCGGGCTGCTCCACCCCGCGTTAAACCGTTGCGCGCCTTCGTCGATATCCCCGGGGACGGTAAAGTAAGGCCGCGCTGTTCGCGAGGCTTGCTTCGGTCGTCCCAAAGGCTTTCCTTGGAAGGCAACCCCGGGGCAAAGCCCGTCGGGTGCGGGGCGTATGTATCAAGGCGGGCTGCCTTTGGAAAGGGCTGCCGGAACGTTTTTTTCGACTTCATGACAGGCGGCGGGGCGGATTTCGGGCCGTTTGACACGCACTTGCCAGAAGTTCCGCAAAGAGCCAGCTTGGCCGCAGCAAAACCAGGGCCCGACGCCCATTTTCAGGGGAGGAACGCCATGGGCGTCGATCACGGCGAATGGGGCTTCAAGACGTTCAGCAAGCTGAAGCCGGTGGTCTATCGCTCCAAGTTCAACCGCCTCACCGATCTCTATCCGCCCTATGGCGGCAAGATCGCGCGGCTGGAATGGCTGATGCGGTTCATGTCGCAGGGAGCGGTCGTTCGGGGGCGCGAAGCGAACCCGGAACCTCGAGATCCGGTTCGCGCTATGCGCGCCCTGGAATGACAATCAGGGGGAAGCAACATTGACCGACACATTCGATTTCGTAGTCGTCGGCGCGGGCTCGGGCGGCTGCACGGTTGCGGGACGGCTTTCCGAGGATGCGGGGACATCCGTCGCGCTGCTCGACGCCGGCGGCGCATGCGACAATTGGGTCGTGACCACGCCGGGCGCGCTGGTGCTGATGGTCGCCGGCAACGTCAACAACTGGGCCTTCAACACCGTGCCGCAGAAGGGGCTGAACGGCCGCATCGGCTATCAGCCGCGCGGCAAGGGTCTCGGCGGCTCCTCGGCGATCAACGCGATGGTCTATATCCGCGGCCACCGCGCCGATTACGACCATTGGGCCTCGCTCGGCAACCTCGGCTGGTCCTTTGCCGACGTGCTGCCCTATTTCAAGCGCGCCGAGAATAATGCCGATTTCGACGGCGCGTATCATGGCAAGGGCGGCCCGCTCGCGGTGAACAAGCTTCGCTCCGGCAATCCGGTTCAACAGATTTTCCTGCAGGCGGCGCAGGAAGGACAATTCCGCATCCGCGAGGATTTCAACGCCGAGGATCATGAGGGTCTCGGCATCTACCAGGTGACGCAGAAGAACGGCGAGCGCTTGAGCGCGGCGCGCGCCTATGTGCATCCGCACATCGGCAAGCGAGCAAATTTGCGCGTCGAGACGCAGGCGCATGCGACGCGCCTCCTGTTCGAGGGCCGGCGCGCGGTGGGCGTGGAGTATCGGCAGGGCAATGAGGTGAAACAGCTGCGCGCCCGGCGCGAGGTGATCCTGGCAGCCGGTGCATTCCAGTCGCCGCAGCTTCTGATGCTGTCGGGCATCGGCGATGCCGAAGCGCTCCGCAGGCACGGCATTGCAAGCGTGCATCATCTGCCGGGCGTCGGACAGAATCTGCAGGACCATCCCGACTTCATTTTCGGCTACATGTCCGACAGCCCCTATTTCGCCGGCATCTCGATCAAGGGCATGCCACGGCTGATCCGCGCCATCTTGCAATATCGGCGCGAGCGCCGCGGCCCCCTCACCTCCAATTTTGCCGAATGCGGCGGCTTCCTGAAGACGCGGCCCGATCTCGACATTCCCGACATCCAGCTGCATTTCGGCATGGCGATGGTCGACGACCACGGCCGCAAGCGCCACGGCGGAACCGGCTTTTCCTGCCACGTCTGCCTGCTCCGTCCGAAGAGCCGCGGCAGCGTCGCGCTCGCGAACAACGATGCTATGCTGGCGCCGCTGATCGATCCCAATTTCTTCGGCGAGGACGACGATCTCGAGGCCATGGTCGCCGGCTTCAAGACCACGAGGCGGCTGATGGAGACGCCTTCGCTGCGAGCGCTGCAGAAGAAGGACATGTTCACCGCCAACGTGCGCAGCGATGACGACATCCGCGCCGTGCTGCGCGAACGCGTCGACACCGTCTATCATCCCGTCGGCACCTGCAAGATGGGCACGGATGCGTTGGCCGTGGTCGATCCCGCGCTGAAGGTGCACGGCGTCGAGGCCTTGCGTGTCGTCGACGCCTCGATCATGCCGACCTTGATCGGCGGCAACACCAATGCGCCGACCATCATGATCGGGGAGAAGGCAGCGGACATGATCAGGGGGGAGATGCGGTAGTGTAAAGCTGCCGCGTCATTCTCCATTGTCGTCCCGGCGAAGGCCGGGACCCATACTCCCAAGAGAACGTTGCGGGGCGAGCCGGTCACCACGAGCCGTCGTCAAGCCGCTTCCTGCGGTGATGGGTCCCGGCCCCCCGTGCGCAATTGCGCACTAGGCCGGGACGACGCCGAGGGAAGATCGCTCTCAAACAACGACGAGCGGTGGCTAGTTCAGCAAGAACCCACCATCGACGGTGATGACGCTCCCCGTCATGTACCGCGACGCGTTCGAGGCCAGCAGCAGGATCGCACCGTCGAGATCGGATTCGGCGCCGACGCGGCGCTGGGGGATGCGCTTGGCCAGGCGCTCGCCTGCGGGCGTCGACCAGAAGGCGTGGTTCATCTCGGTGTCGATATAGCCGGGCGCGAGCGCGTTGATGCGGATGTTCTGGCCCGCAAGCTCCAGGGCCATCGCTTTCGTCGCCTGGAGGATGCCGGCCTTGGAGATCGCGTAAGGCGACACCGCCTTCAGCACGCCGGTGCCGAGCACGGAGGCGATGTTGACGATGTTGCCCGGCTGCTTGCGCGCGATCATGCGCCGGGCCACTTCCGTCGCGAGGAAATAGGCGCCCTTGAGGTTGGCACCGATCACGGCGTCCCAATCGGCCTCAGTCTGCTCGGTCGCGAGCTTCTCGATGGCGATGCCGGCATTGTTGATCAGCACGGTGACGGGCCCGAGCGCGGCTTCCGTGGCATCGACGGCCTTCGCGATCGAGGCGGTGTCGGTGACGTCGAGCGCGACGGCGGCAGCGCGGCCGCCCTTGCCGCGGATTTCCTCTTCCAGGCTCTTCAGCTTGTCGGTCTGGCGCGCGGCGAGCGCGACGGCTGCACCATGGGCCGCCAGCACCCGGGCAAATTGCCGCCCCAGCCCCTGGCTTGCGCCGGTGACGAGGATGGTTTCTTTACTGACGTCGAATAGGTCTGACATGACGCATTCCTTGCGCGATTTCCCTGAGCTTTGGAGTCATCAATACAGACGATTTTAGCGATCCGAAACCGGAATGACCGGTTCGGCGTTCATTCGTTCCGTCGCGGCAGGGCTCCCAATGAACAGCTTCGATCTCGCGGTCTATTCGGCACTGGCCATCGCGGTCGGCCTCGGCTTCAGGACCGGCCTGCTCCGCAGCGCCATGACCATCCTCGCCTATCTCCTTGCCGCGCCGATGGCGGTGGCACTGATGCCGCTGATCGTGCCGCAGATCGCGGCCAACCCGAATCCGCCGCTGCTGCAGAACTGGATCTGGTTCTTCGCCATCTTCGTGGTGGTCGGCATGCTGCTCGGACATATCGGCCGCGTCGCGCTGAACGACACCATCGGCGAGGCCGGCATCGGCGACCGGCTCGGCGGCGCCGCGCTCGGCGCGGTCAGGGTCGGCCTCGTCGCCACCACGCTGGTGCTGGTGTTCGACCAGATCGTGCCGGCCAACCGCCAGCCGCCGTTCCTCGCCGGCTCGCATCTGCGGCCGCTGTTCTCGACGGTGGGACAGATGGGGTTCAAATCGCTGCCGCCGGATGCCGCGGCCGCGATCGACCGCCTCAAGCAGGAGCGGCGCATCTGATCCGGCGCATTTGCATCGCCGCGCGGACGCGCATGCATTTTGACGCGGGCCCATCCCTTATCAGCGGCATCGATGTTGGCTACAGTAGCCGCATCCAAAACCTGCCTGACATTACGGGAGTGAAACAGTGGATCTTGGGATCAAAGGTCGCCGCGCCATCGTCTGCGCATCCAGCAAGGGCCTCGGGCGCGCCTGCGCCATTTCGCTGGCGGAGGCCGGCGTTCACGTCACGCTGACCGCGCGCGGCGCCGAAGCCCTGAAGAAAACGGCCGACGAGATCCGCAAAGCCTATCCCGATGTGACGGTGACCGAGATCGTCGGCGACATCACCACGCCGGCGGGCCGCGAGGCGGTGCTGAAGGCCTGCCCCGATCCCGACATCCTGATCAACAATGCCGGTGGCCCGCCGCCCGGGGATTTCCGCAACTGGACCCGCGACGACTGGATCAAGGCGATCGACGCCAACATGCTCACCCCGATCGAGCTGATCAAGTCGACGGTGGACGGCATGATGGCGCGCAAGTTCGGCCGCATCGTCAACATCACCTCGGCCGCGGTGAAGGCGCCGATCGACATCCTGGGCCTCTCCAACGGGGCGCGCGCCGGCCTCACCGGCTTCATCGCCGGCCTGTCGCGCAAGACGGTGATCAACAACGTCACCATCAACGGCCTGTTGCCCGGCCCGTTCGAGACCGATCGCCTGACCGGCACCGCGAAGGCCGAGGCCGACAAGCGCGGCGTCACGCCGGAGCAGATCCTGACTGAACGCGCCAAGCTCAACCCCGCCGGGCGCTTCGGCCAGCCCGATGAATTCGGCTATGCCTGCGCCTTCCTGTGCGGCGCCAAGGCCGGCTTCATCACGGGACAGAACATTCTGCTGGATGGCGGCGCGTTCCCCGGCACGCTGTAAGGCTGCTGGCCCGCATGTGCTGGAGGTGCCGTCATGGCCGGGCTTGTCCCGGCCACCCACGCATTGCGCACGTAGGATAAACGTGGATGCCCGGGACAAGCCCGGGCATGACGATCACCGCCGCTTGGTCGGCTCGTCTTCGTCCTGTTGACTGGGGCCGGACGAATCGGCCGTCGTGCGCTCGTCCGTCCAATCGATGCCGAATTCTTCGAGCCCGCCCGCGAGCAGATCGCCCAGCATGGGCTCGCCGAGCAGATAGTGCACGGTCTCGCGGCGCGGGCTGCCATATTCGCTCCTCGCCTCCACGGCACGGGCACGCAGGTCGTTCCAATCGTCGATCGTGCCGTCGCCGCGACCGAGCCATGTCAGTGTGACGAGATCGAGCTGCTCGTCCTCGTTCAACGCGATCATGAAGCTGCCGAGCTCGTGGACGACCGGATCGGAGCCGTCGTCCTCGAGGACGTCGAGCGCATCGTCATCGCTCGGGTTCGAGCCGGAATCCGGATCGGAGGCCGCTTCCTTGACGTCGAATTCGCGCGCCTTCTCGATGATGAAGGCGACCTTCTCTGCGGAAATCGCAAGCTCTGGCATGGCTTCCCCTTCGGCTACTTTCCGGTTCCCCGCGATAACGCCACATCAGCTCAGATGATCCATTGCGCTTGATGGCGGAAAATGCGCATGTTCCAACACAAGAGCAAGAACACGGGGAGACGCCGGATGCAGTGGAAGGTCGGCAAGGTCAAGATCACGAAATTCGTCGAAATGGAGACGGTCGGCTCGACCCGCTTCATCCTGCCGGCAGCGACAAATGACGCGATCCAGAAGCTGCCTTGGCTGATCCCGCATTTCGCCACAGAAGAAGGCCGGCTGAAGATGTCGATCCACTCACTGGTGGTGGAGACGCCTTCGCGCCGGATCGTGGTGGACACCGGCCTCGGCAACGACAAGCAGGGCCGAGGCGTCCCGACCTGGAACAATCGCAACACCCCGTTTCTGGAGACCATGATTGCAGCGGGTTGTCCGCCCGACAGCATCGACACCGTGTTGTGCACGCATCTTCACGTCGACCATGTCGGCTGGAATACGCGGCTGGTCGACGGCCAATGGGTGCCGACCTTCCCAAAGGCGCGCTACCTCTTCGGCAAGACCGAATATGAGCACTGGCGCGATTACACCGCCGAGCCGGACAAGGTCGTGGTGTTCAACGATTCCGTGAAGCCCGTCGTCGATGCCGGCCAGGCCGAGCTGATCCCGAGCGACCACCGGCTCGGCGAGGAAATCAGAATGATCGCGACCCCCGGCCACAGCCCGGGACATATGAGCGTCCTGATCTCGTCCGATGGCGAGCAGGCGCTTCTGACAGGCGACGTCGCGCATCATCCTTGTCAGATGGCGCATCTCGACTGGTGCTCGACCGTCGATACCGACCCCGCGCAATCGGTGGCAAGCCGGCGCGAGGTGTTCTCGCGTTTCGCCGACACGCCGACGCTGGTGATCGGCGGACACTATTCGGCCGGGCACATCAAGCGGGAGGGGGACGCGTTCAAGTTTGTGGCGCTGCAATGACGCTGTCGCAGGGTGGGTTAGCCCACCGCCGGCAGTTTTTACAGAAGCAGTAGAGGTGGGTTACGCCCGGACTGCGCTTCGCGCGGCCGCGTGCTAACCCACCCTACGAGGGAAGGGCTGCAATGCGCCGGTCCTTAGGCGGTTGAATTTCCTGCCGCCCTGTTCCATGAAGCTAGTCAACCGATCGGTCCATCCCAAGGGAGAAACGAGAATGAAGCTTGTTCGTTACGGCGAGAAGGGTGCGGAAAAGCCCGGCCTGATCGACAAATCCGGCCAGTTGCGCGACCTGTCGGCGCATGTGAAGGATCTCACCGGCGAAGCCTATTCGCCTGAGAGCCTCAAGAAGCTGGCAGGCCTTGACCCTGCCTCGCTGCCCACCGTGTCGGGCAAGCCGCGCTTCGGTGCGCCGGTCACCGGCATCTCGAAATTCGTCGCTATCGGCCTCAATTACAGTGACCACGCCAAGGAAACCGGCGCTGCGATCCCGACCGAGCCGATCATCTTCATGAAGGCGAACACCTCGCTGTCCGGCCCGAACGACGCGGTCGAGAAGCCGCGCGGCTCGACCAAGCTCGACTGGGAGGTCGAGATTGCCGCGATCATCGGCACCCGCGCCAAATATGTCTCGGAAGCCGATGCGCTGAACTACGTGGCCGGCTATTGCGTCTGCAACGACGTCTCCGAGCGCCACTTCCAGACCGAGCGCCTGGGCCAGTGGACCAAGGGCAAATCGCACGACACGTTCGGCCCGGTCGGGCCATGGCTCGCCACCAAGGACGAGATCAAGGACGTGCAGGATCTGTCGATGTGGCTCGACGTCAACGGCCAGCGCCGCCAGACCGGCTCGACCAAGACCATGATCTTCTCGATGGCCAAATGCGTCTCCTACGTCTCGCAGTTCATGACGCTGCTGCCGGGCGACATCATCACGACCGGCACCCCGCCGGGCGTCGGCCTCGGCATGAAGCCGCCGACCTTCCTCAATGTCGGCGACGTCGTCACGCTCGGCATCGAAGGCCTCGGCGAGCAGCGCCAGGAGATCATCGCGGCGTAGCGCGCGCGCAAGTCACACTCCGACGTCATGCCCGGGCTTGACCCGGGCATCCACGTCTTACGGTGCGGATTGCGGAACGACGTGGATGGCCGGGTCAAGCTCGGCCATGACGGATGAGAGAGCTGTCGTTAAGTCATCGTAGGATACCTTCAATGAAACTCACCTTTTCCCCCGCCTCGCCCTTTGCCCGCAAGGTGCGCATCGCCGCGATCGAGCTTGGGCTGATCGACAGGATCGAGCTGACCCCCGCGACCGTCGCGCCGGGCACGGCCAACGAGGACTATTCGCGCATCACGCCGCTGAAGAAGCTGCCGGTGCTGATCACCAATGACGGCGACGTCATTTTGGACTCCTACGTCATCGTCGAATATCTCAACGAGATGGCCGGCGGCAGCTTGATCCCGGGTTACGGCCCGCGGCGCTGGAAGGCCAAGACCAACCACTCGCTGATCAACGGCATGCTCGATTCCATGCTGCTTTGCCGCTACGAGAAGATGGTGCGCCCGCAAGGCCTGCAATGGCAGGCCTGGTCGGACGACCATTGGAACAGGGCCTGGACCGGCATGGCGCGCTTCGAGAACATTCCGGAGGTGCTGAACGGCCCGTTCGACATCTCCCAGATCGGTCTCGTCTGCGTGCTCGGCTATGCCGACTTCCGCTTCGCCGATTGCGGCTGGCGCAAGGCCTATCCGAAGCTCGACGCTTTCCACCAGAAGATGCTGGAGCGGCCCTCGGTGAAGATCTCGGTGCCGCCCGCCGCATAATTCACGGGAGTTCTCATGAGCCTCAAATATTCGGTCGGCGATCTCACCATCCACCGCATCATCGAGCAGGAAACCCCGTTCTTTCCGGCGCTGGAGTTCATCCCCGGCCTCACGGCAGAAGTGCTGGCCGAGAACCGGGCGTGGATGCGGCAGGCCAAGGCGCTGGACGATCAGGACGTGCTGCTGCTGTGCTTCCAGTCCTATGTGGTGAAGACGCCGCATCACACCATCCTGATCGACAGCTGCATCGGCAACGACAAGCCGCGGCCGCAGCGGCCGAAATGGCACATGAAGACCGACGACACCTATATGAGCGGGCTCGAGGCTGCCGGTGTCTCGGTGGACGACATCGACTTCGTGATGTGCACGCATCTGCATGTCGATCACGTCGGCTGGAACACGCGGCTGGAAAACGGCCGCTGGGTGCCGACCTTCCCCAAGGCCCGCTACGTCTTCGCCAAGCAGGAATTCGATTATTGGTCCGAGCAGAACGCGAAGGCGGAGGTGCCGCCCTTCGCCGACAGCGTGCTGCCGGTGGTCGAGGCGGGGCGCCATGAGCTCGTCGGCAATGATCATCAGATCGGCGATCACGTCCGCATCCTGCCGACGCCCGGCCACACGCCGGGCCATTCTGCGTTCACGTTCGGTCGCGGCAAGGACGACGCCGTGTTCTCCGGCGATCTCATCCACTCGCCGTTGCAGGCGCTCTACCCCGAGCTGTCGATGAAGTTCGACGTCGATCAGGCGACGGCGGCGACAACGCGCCGTAGCTTCCTGGAGCGCTATTGCGACACGGACACGCTGTGCTGCACCGCTCATTTCCCCTCGCCGTCGGTGGGCAAGATCAAGCGCAAGGGCAGCGGCTTCGTCTGCGCGGCGGTGTAACGAAGCTGCGTAGGGTGGGTTAGCGAAGCGTAACCCACCGCGTCGGCCTCTGCGGATGCCAAAGAGGTGGGTTACGCCTTCGGCGAACCCACCCTCCGATTCGACCCGGGTGGAGAAAGCAATGACGACGCTCCCTGAAATCCCCCTGCCCGCCGGCATTCGCTCGCGTTACGTCGAAGGCATCAACGGTCTGCGGATGCATGTGCTGGAGGCCGGCTTCGAAACCAAGGGCCGGCCCTGCATCCTCTTGCTGCACGGCTTTCCCGAGCTCGCCTTCTCCTGGCGCAAGGTGATGCCGGCGCTCAGTGCGGTGGGCTATCACGTCATCGCACCGGACCAGCGCGGCTATGGCCGCACGACGGGATGGACCGCGGACTACGACGGCGATCTCACGCCGTTTTCGCTCCTCAACCTCGTGCGCGATGCGCTCGCGCTGGTGTCGGCGTTCGGCTACAGGCAGGTCGATCTCGCCGGCCATGATTTCGGCAGCCCCGTCGCGGCCTGGTGCGCGCTGATTCGGCCCGACGTGTTCCGTTCGGTGACGCTGATGAGCGCCCCTTTCGGCGGCGCACCGGCTTTGCCGTTCAACACGGTCGATGCGCCGGGCAGGCCTGGGGCGGAAGACCCCGTGCACCGCGAGCTCGCCACGCTGCCGCGTCCGCGCAAGCATTATCAATGGTACTATTCGACACGTCAGGCCAATGCCGACATGCAGCACGCGCCGCAGGGCCTGCATGATTTCCTGCGCGCCTATTATCATCACAAGAGCGCGGACTGGACGGACAACAGGCCTTATCCGCTGACGTCCTGGTCGGCGAGTGAGCTGGCAAAGCTGCCGACTTACTACGTGATGGATCTGGATGAGACCATGGCCGAGACGGTGGCCAAGGAGATGCCCTCGCCCGCCGCGATCGCCGCCAATCAATGGCTGCCGGACAGCGACCTCGCCTATTACGCCGCCGAATACGGCCGCACCGGATTCCAGGGCGGACTGCAATGGTATCGCTACGGCACGACGGGCATGCTCAACAACGAGATGCAGCTGTTTGCGGGGCGAAGCATCGACGTGCCCTCCTGCTTCATCTCAGGCAAGCAGGATTGGGGCACCTATCAGCGCCCCGGCGTGTTCGAAGCGATGCAGGGACGCGGCTGCACGAAGATGCTCGGCTGCCATCTCGTCGACGGCGCCGGTCATTGGGTGCAGCAGGAACAGCCGGCCGAGGTGAGCCGGTTGCTGCTGGAGTTTCTCGCCAAGGCCCCTACCGGCTGATTTGACCGGGGAACATGGCGCCTTATATAGTTTAGAATAATTCTAAACTGATGATAAGGGCCGTCGTGAAGAACTTTGCCGATCTGACCGAGCGCGAGGTGCTTGCGGTCGCGATCTCCTCCGAGGAGGAGGACAGCCGCATCTACATGGCCTTCGCCGAGGATCTGCGGGAGCGTTATCCGGACACGGCCAAGATCTTCGAGGAGATGGCCGAGGAGGAACGCGGCCACCGTCACCGCCTGCTCCAGCTCTATGAGCAGCGTTTTGGTGCGCATCTGCCGCCGATTCGCCGCGAGGACGTCAAAGGCTTCCTGCGCCGGCGCCCGATCTGGCTGACCAAGAACCTGCCGCTCGACACGATCCGGAAGAAAGTCGAGACCATGGAGCTCGAGGCCGAGCGCTTCTATGCGCGGGCCGCCGAGCAGGCCGAGGATGTCGGTGTGCGCCGCCTGCTCGGCGACCTCGCCGAGGAAGAAAAGCATCACGAGACCCGCGCGATCGCGCTCACCGACGAGATCCTCAAGCCTGATGTGCGCGCCGAGGAAGACCGCACGCGACGGCGGATGTTCGTGCTGCAATATGTGCAGCCGGGCCTCGCCGGCCTGATGGACGGATCGGTCTCGACGCTGGCGCCGCTGTTCGCCGCCGCCTTCGCCACGCACCAGAACTGGCAGACCTTCCTCGTGGGCCTTGCCGCCTCGATCGGCGCCGGCATCAGCATGGGCTTTGCGGAAGCGCTGTCCGACGACGGCTCGCTGACCGGACGTGGCTCACCTTGGCTGCGCGGCCTCACCTGCGGCGCGATGACGACGCTCGGCGGGCTCGGCCACACCGCGCCTTATCTGGTGCCCGACAGCTGGGCCAATGCGTTCTGGATCGCGACCGCGATCGCCTGCGTCGTCGTGTTCTTCGAATTGTGGGCGATCGCCTTCATTCGCTCGCGCTACATGGACACGCCGTTCCTGCAGGCCGTGTTCCAGATCGTGCTCGGCGGCGCCATCGTGCTGGCGGTGGGAATCGTGATCGGAGCGGCGTAGCAACCTCACATTCGTTGTCACGCCCCGGACGTTGTTGCTCGACCTTCCCGATGAACCACCAGCGAGGCACATCAATCGCGATCAAACGGCCGTTGCGAGATTCCGGCAAACTGCGCATCATCCTCCGACAACAAGAACAGGGGACGTGCCGTGGCCGAGTCGCAATGGAGTTTCAAGAGCGCCGTCGAGCTGTCGGCCGCGTTGAGCACAAGGCAGGTCTCCGCGGTCGAGCTCACCCAGCATGCGATCGACCGCATCGAACGGCACGACGGCAAGATCAACGCGGTCTGCGTGCGCGATTTCGATCGCGCGCTCGGTGCAGCGCGCGAGGCCGACGCCGCATTGGCGCGCGGCGAGCGCAAGCCGCTGCTCGGCCTGCCCGTGACGATCAAGGAATCCTTCAATGTCGCCGGCCTGCCGACGACCTGGGGATTGGTCCCGCAAAAGGACTTCAAGCCTGTCGAAGACGCGCTGCCGGTGGCGCGCATCAAGCAGGCCGGTGGCGTGATTCTCGGCAAGACCAACGTCCCGCTCGGCCTCGGCGACTGGCAAAGCTACAACGACATCTACGGCACCACGAACAACCCCTATGATCTCGGCCGCACACCGGGGGGATCGTCCGGAGGATCCTCGGCAGCCCTTGCGGCAGGCTATTGCGCGCTCGCCACCGGCTCGGACATCGGCGGCTCCCTGCGCGTGCCGGCATTTCATTGCGGCATCTTCGCTCACAAGCCGACCATCAATCTTTGCGCGGCGCGGGGCGAGACGCCGCCGCCGTTTCCGGCCATTCCGCGCGAGGGTGACCTTGCGGTCATCGGTCCGATGGCACGCACGGCAGCGGATCTGTCCCTGCTGCTCGACGTCATGGCTGGACCCGATCCGCTCGAGGGCGGCGTCGCCTACAAGCTCGATCTGCCTGTCGCGCGACATCAGTCGCTACGGGATTTTCGTGTCCTGGTGATCGACAGCCATCCGCTGCTGCCGACCGACCGGGACGTGCGCGCCGCGATCGACAAGCTCGCAACCGATCTCTCGAAGGCGGGCGTCGCGGTCGCGCGCGAGAGCACGTTGCTCCCGGACTTCGCGGAGACGTCGCGGCTCTATATGCGCATGCTGCTGGGCTTCCTGAGCGCGTTCTTCCTGCCCGACGAGCTGGCGGATTGCCAGGCTCGCGCGAGCCAGTTGTCGCCGGACGACCGGAGCCTCGGCGCGGAGCGACTGCGCGGCACGATAGCGAGCCACCGCGCCTGGGTGCTCGACGCCGGCACACGCGCCGGCCTGCGCGCACAATGGCGCGCGCTGTTCAAGAGCTTCGACGCGGTGATCTGTCCGATCATGCCGACGCCGGCCTATCCGCATGATCATTTGCCGGAGCAGCGGCTGCGAACGATCGGCATCGACGGCAAGGACTACCCCTATTCCGACCAGCTCGCCTGGCCGGGCGTCGCGACGCTTCCCGGCCTGCCGGCAACGGCTGTTCCGCTCGGCCTGTCGAAGGACGGCCTGCCGGTCGGCGTGCAGATCGTCGGGCCATTTCTCGAGGACAGGACGCCGCTCAGGCTCGCCGAGCTGATCGAGCGCGAGTTCGGCGGGTTCCTGCCGCCGCCTCTGTTCAATGACTAGTCCTGCCCATCATTGCGGGAAGCCCTTGCGACGAAGCAATCCGGACTGCATCGGCGGAGACATCTCTGGATTGCTTCGCTACGCTCGCAATGACGGAGTTCAACAACATCGAGTTCCGGACTCGCGCTGCGCGCGCTCCGGAATGACAGAGAGGGAGGGAACACCATGAGCCATGACCTCGAACAGCTCACCGCGCTCAACCACGATTATGTCGCTTCCGTGCAGACCTGCGACGTCAAGCGCTTCGACCAGATCCTGGCGCCGGAGTTCTACTGCTCCAACCCCGACAAGACGCTGGTCGACCGCGCCGCCTTCCTGGCGCAGACGGCGCGGCCGATCGCGATCCGCAATTTGCACGCGCACGACGTCATCATCCGCATCATGGGCGACTTCGCCATCATCCACGCGGCGACGAGCTATACAACGGCAGACGGTCAGCAGGCCACGGGGCGCTATACCGATTGCTGGGCGAAGAAGAACGGCAAGTGGCTGGCCGTGTCGGCGCATGTGTCGCGGTGAGCGAGGTGACGCAGGAGGATGAGGCGTTGAGGCGGGCACATCGTCCGCACATTCTCCGCTGTCATGCCCCGGCTTGACCGGGGCTCCAGTACTCTGCGGCAGTCATTTGGGTCACATAACTTCCGCCGCGGAGTACTGGATCGCCCGGTCAAGCCGGGCGATGACACCGTCAGTGCGGCTCAACTATCGAACACAATCACGCTGCGCAGCGTCTTGCCGGCCTTCATGTTGGCAAAGCCCTCGTTGATCTCGCTCAGCTTCAGCTTGGCCGAGATCCAGTCCTCCAGGTGCAGCCGGCCGCGCAGGTAGAAGTCGACGAGGCGCGGCATGTCCACGCGGAAATGGTTGGAGCCCATCGAGGAGCCCTGGATCTTGCGCTCGCGCAGGAAGTCGAAGCCGTGCAGTTCGATCTTCTGACCGAACGGGATCATGCCCACGATGGTGGCCGTGCCGCCCGACGCGAGCATGCCGAAGGCCTGCTCCGCCGTCTCCTTGCGGCCGAGCACCTCGAAGGAGTGATGCACGCCGCCATTGGTGAGGTCGCGCACCTGCTTGACGACGTCACCTTCGGTGGGATTGATGATGTCGGTCGCCCCCAGCTTGGTCGCCAGCTGGAGCTTGGCCGGATTGGTGTCGATGGCGATGATGCGGCCGGCGCCGGCGATCTGTGCCCCGTTGATCGCGGCCATGCCGACGCCCCCGCAGCCGATCACCGCCACGGTCTCGCCGGCCGTCACCTTCGCCGTGTTCACCACCGCGCCGTAGCCGGTAATGACACCGCAACCGATCAGCGCGGCGAGATCGAGCGGCATTTCTTTCCGGATCTTCACGATGGCGTTCTCGTGCACCAGCATCTGCTCGGCGAAGGACGAGAGGTTGAGGAACTGATGCAGCTTCTCCGGCTTCGACCATTGCATCCGGTTCGAGGCGCCCGGCAGCATTTTGACGGTCGTGTCCGTGCAGAGCACGGTGCGTCCGGTGGTGCAGTTGTCGCAGGTGCCGCAGAAGACCGAGAGGCAGGTGACGACGTGATCGCCCGGCTTCACGTAAGTGACGTCGGAGCCGACCTGCTCGACAACGCCAGCCGATTCGTGACCGAGCACCGCAGGCAGCGGATGCGGATAGAGACCTTCCATGAAATGCAGATCGGAGTGGCAGAGGCCGGCGACCGCGGTGCGGATCAGGACCTCGCGCGGGCCCGGCTTCGGCAGGCTGACATCCTCGATGATGAGCGGCTGATTGACTTCATAGAGGACGGCGGCCTTCATCGAGCACTCCCTGGCGTGTTTTTTGTTTGATCGTGGAGTGCAGCCTACGCTGCCAGAACCAGTTCGCCAACCTCGCTCATGCTGGCTGAGCTATCGCCGAGCAACAGCGCGGCGATCTTCGCCTCCACGGCATTTTCCGTCAGCCGGAACGGGTCGCCCGGCAGGACGCGATGGTCGATGACGAGACGCGACAGCAGCAGCCGGCGCGCATCGCCGCGCATCTCGTGGATGCGGTGGCCTTCCCAGGCGAGCGCCACCGCGCTCGCGACGTGATAAAGCAGGCTGGTGGCGCGCCGCGCCTCCGCCTCGTTGTCGGCCTTGGACGCGACCGCGCGCGCGAAGCCGACGGCACGCTCGACGAGGCCGCGCAGATTGTCGCGCCAGGCCTGCGGCACGGAGGCGCTGTCGTCGAGCCGGGCATGCAGATCGGCCGCGAGCGCGGACTCGGCGCCGTGACGGCCGACCGCGCGCCTGAGCGCGTCGATCGCCACGATGTTGCCGGTGCCTTCCCAGACCGAGCCGAGATGGGCATCGCGCAGCAGACGGGCGGTGGCAAACTCCTCGATATAGCCGATGCCGCCGCGCATCTCGAGCGCATCGCCGCAGACCTTTCGCGCATCGCGCGTGGCGCGGAATTTCAGCGTCGGGGTGAGGATACGCAACAGCGCCGCCGCATCCTGGCTGCCGGCTTCGGCGCGGTCGAGCGCATCGGCGGTGAGAAAGCTCATCGACAGCGCCTGCTCGACCGGCAGCATGATCTTCAGCATCTGCCGCCGCCCAAGGGGCAGATCGATGATGCGCTGGCCGAACACCACACGGTTCTTCGCCACCGTCATCGCGTCGTGATAGGCCCGGCGCATCAGCGCGGTGGACTTGACGCCGTTGGAGAGTCGCGACGAGTTCACCATCTCGGCCATCTGCACGAAGCCACGGTCGAGCTTGCCGACCGCATAGGCGATCGCGCCTTCGAGCTTGATCTCGCCCGACGCCATCGAGCGCGTGCCGAGCTTGTCCTTGAGACGCACGATCCGGTAATGGTTCTGAGCACCATCGTCGAGGAAGCGCGGCATCAGGAACAGGCCGACGCCGCGCGTGCCGGGGCCGGCACCTTCAGGGCGCGCAAGCAGCATCACGACCTTGGCATCGGCATTCGAGCAGAACCATTTCTCGCCATAGAGGCGCCAATGGTCGCCCTCCTGGACCGCGCGCGTGGTCAGCGTGCCGACGTCGGAGCCGCCTTCCTTCTCGGTCATGAACTGGCCGCCCTGGGTCAGCTTGCTCATGTCGGTCTGGGTGAGGCCATCGAGATATCTGGCCTTCAGCGCCTCGCTGCCGAAATTCGCCAGCAGCTTGGCGCAACCGTCGGTGACGTTGATCGGGCAGCCCATGCCGAATTCGGTCTGGTTGAACAGGAAGGTGAAGGCGTGCTTGGCCACCACGGGATATTTGTCCGGCCAGCCCATGATGCCCTTGCGGATCGAGAGCGCGTGGATGCCGAACTCGCCGAATGCGGCCTTCTCCAGCTCACGATAGGCCGGATGGTATTCGATCGACTGCACGTCGCGGCCGAACTTGTCGCGCTGGTGCAGAATGGGCGTGTGTCGGTCGGCCAGCCGCGCGCATTCGTCGAGCACGCCGCCCGCGAGTTCGCCGAGGCGGTCGAGATGCGGCTCGATGTGACGGAACAGCGTGTCCGGCAGATGGATGCGCAACAGGTCCGTCAGCGCCGGATCGGCGCGGTAGAAATTCATGCCCGAGGTGTCGGGCGCCAGCAGGCCGGACGGCTCGGCCGCGATGTTTTCTGGCTGCGCTGGGACCGGCTTGTGCATGGTCGTCCTCTTCGTTTCCGCGCGGCGGCAATATCCTGGCGCTTGTTTTCGCGCTTGCCGGTTCGGGTGATGTCGATCATGCTCCAGCAGCGAATGCGGATAAAGCCGCAAATCGTCAGGGCCGCATGATCGCCGCGAGGGACCAATTCGCCCTGCGGAATTGTGACCGTCCCTGCTGGTTGTCCGCGCGGACCATGCATAGATCAACGGCTTCCCGTCTCCGAGAGATCACGCCATGGAACTCCCAAGATACAAGATCGCGCTCATCGTCGGCGCCGGCGAAGGATTGAGCGCATCGCTGGCGCGGCTGTTGGCCGCCCAGAACATTCGCGTCGCCCTTGCCGCGCGAAAGATCGAGAAGCTCGGCGCACTCTGCACCGCGACCGGCGCCAAAGCCTATGCCTGCAACGCAACGGAGCCCGAGGAGGTCGAGCGGCTGTTCGGCCTCGTCGAGCGCGAGATCGGCACGCCCGACCTCGTCGTCTACAATGCCAGCGGCCGTACGCGCGGGCCGATCGTCGATCTCGTCCCGGCCGATGTGGCGCAGGCGATCGCGGTCAGCGCCTATGGCGGCTTCCTGGTGGCGCAGCAGGCGGCCAAGCGCATGCTGCCGAACAAGCACGGCGCGATCCTGTTCACCGGCGCCTCCGCCAGCGTCAAGGGCTACGCACAATCGGCCTCGTTTGCGATGGGCAAGTTCGCGCTGCGGGGTCTGGCGCAGAGCATGGCGCGCGAATTGTCGCCGCAGGGCATCCATGTCGCGCATTTCGTCATCGACGGCGGCATTCGCAGTGCCGCCCGGACCGAACCTGCGGACAAGCCGGATTCGATGCTCGATCCCGATGCGATCGCACAAAGCTATTGGAACGTGTTGCAGCAGCCGCGCAGCGCCTGGAGCTGGGAGCTGGAGCTGCGGCCCTGGGTGGAGAATTTCTGAGGCGACAACATAACAACAACCGTCATTGCGAGGAGCGAAGCGACGAAGCAATCCAGACTCTATCCGCGGAGACAGACTGGATTGCTTCGCTTCGCTCGCAATGACGACAGCAAAACGGGGAGCGACATGACCACCGAAACCACCGTCGACACCGGCACAAGCGAACTCCTCTGCGTGATCCGCGACCGCGTCGCGATCATCACGCTGAACCGGCCGGAGGCGCGCAATTCGCTCTCGGATGCGCTGACGCCGGCGCTGCGCACGATGATCCGGAGCTGCGGCGAGAACCCTGATGTCGGCGTGCTATTGCTCACCGGCGCGGGCGAAGCCTTCTGCGCCGGCGGCAACGTCAAGGGCATGGGCGCGCATCGCGACAAGGCGAAGCTCGAAATGCCGCTGGCAGATCGCATTGCCGATCTCCAGGAGCGGCAGCGACTGCTGACCGGCGCGCTGGTGTCGGTGCGCAAGCCGACCATCGCCGCCCTGCCCGGCCCTGCGGTCGGCGCCGGCCTCGCCATCGCCATGGCCTGCGACATCCGCATCGCCGCACAATCGGCCTTCGTCGCCACCGGCTATGCCCGCATCGCGCTCAGCGGCGATTACGGCATTGCCTGGCTGCTCACCCGGCTCGTCGGCACCGCGCGGGCGCGCGAATTGATGTTCACCGGCGACCGCATCGATGCCACGCGGGCTGAGGCGATCGGCCTCGTCAACCGGGTGGTGGCGGACGACAGGCTGCAAACTGAAGCCTTTGCGCTGGCCAAATCGCTCGCCGAAGGCCCGCGCCTCGCGCTGCGCTACATGAAGGACAATCTCGACGAGGCCGTGCTGTTCGACTTCGAGACGGCGCGCGACCACGAGGCCGAACGGCTGATCCGCCTCACCACCACCGCCGATCACAAGGAGGCGGTGCAGGCCTTCATCGAGAAGCGCAAGGCGGTGTTCACGGGGAAGTAGGGCTGCAAAAAAATGCCCGGCGCTGGCTAGGCCAGGCCGGGCTGCAGTGATGTCAGGCCGAGGCTGAGGGGCTATCGGCCTGACGGGAAAGGGCGGCGAGACGCCAGCTCGCACAGGGAATGTCCTTTGGTGCGACCGTGATCTCCTTGTCGAAGCGCACCAGCTTCCAATCGTCGGGATGATTGACGAAAGCAAAGCCGGATTTGCGCGCAAGCGAGATCATGGTCTCGTTGGAGCGCAGCGTGTCGCCGAAGATGTGCTCGGCGCCGAGCGCGGCGGCGCGACATTCCAGGTTCTTCATGAGCGCGGTGGCGATGCCGTGGCCGTTCCAGCGGTCGTCGACCGACAGGCCAAACTCGACCGTCGCGGTCTCGGCATGGAGCGCATAGCGCATCTCGGCGACGATGGTCTCGAAGCCGTCGACCATCATGGTCGCAACGACAGTGAAGCGCTCGCGCTCACCGACCTCGAGGAAATCGCGCAGCAGTCCCTTTGGCAGCTCGCTGATCGCGCCGAAGAAGCGGTTGTAGCGGGAGCGGGTCGAGAGCGAGCGGAAATAGTGCTGGAGCTCGTCGGTGTCGCGCGGCGCGACGAAGCGGACGGTGACGGGCTCACCCTGCCGGGTGCTCAGCTTGTCCGAATATTGCGCGAGGTCTTCGAGGCGAAGCGTGCTCATGACACATGCCTTGGAAAAAGGGACCGCCGGCGCCCCCACAATCAGGCGGCGCCGGCCTGGCGGCCAATCAGGCCCGCCAGAAGGGTTTTTCGGCCTCATACGCGATGTCGGACCAGGACAGGCCGACATCCTGGAGATCCCGGGCGGTCCAGTTGGCAAGCTCGCGCCTGTTGCGGTAGCGCTCATGCCAGACATGGAGGGTGTCGCCGATCTGGTGGAGGAGACCGGGCGCATGATGATTTGTCATCGAATTCTGGGTCAAAATGGACATCTTCAGCTCCTTGAGCTAACTTGACCGCTAATATCTGCTTCCTGTTGCGGCGCGACAAACGACAATTTGTACCTTTTCGCATGAAATAACGTCATGTATCCTGCTGCCAGATGACTGCCAGATTGCCCTCATTGAACGGATTGCGGGCGTTCGAGGCCGCCGCGCGCCATCTCAGCTTCACGCTGGCGGCGAGCGAATTGAACGTGACCCAGACGGCGATCAGCCATCAGATCCGACGGCTGGAGGAGGAGCTCGGCATCCGCCTGTTCGTCCGGCAGAACCGCGCCCTGGCTCTGACCCCGCAAGCGCGTGACTATCTCCCCGGCGTCCGCGCCGCCTTCAACGACCTGCGCCTTGCCACCGACCGGCTGCTGCGCAAAGACGACGACAGGGTGCTGACGGTCTCGACGCTGGCCTCGCTCGCTGCAAAATGGCTGTTGCCGCGGCTGACCGATTTCCAGGAGCAGCATCCCGGCATCGATGTCCGCATCACCACCTCGACCAGCCTGGTGGACTTCCAGCGCGACGACGTCGACGCCGCGATCCGCTACGGCCGCGGCCAATGGCCGGGCCTGCGCGCCGACTGGCTGATGGCGGACGAGCTGTTTCCGGTGTGCAGCCCATCGCTGCTGGGCGGGGACAAGCCGCTGTGCCGGCCGGAGGATCTGAGAAACCATCCGCTGCTGCACACCTCCAACGCCAACAGCGACGATTGGCGGCTATGGCTGACGGCAGCCGGCCTGCCCTCGGACATCGCCAGGCAGCCGGGCATCACCTTCGACATGATCTTCATGACCATCCAGGCCGCGATCGACGGTATCGGGGTGGCCATGGGGCGGACGTCGTACGTCCAGGACGACATCGCCAAGGGCCGGCTGGTGGTGCCCTTCAAGATCGCGCTGCCGGCGGATGCCGGCTTCTACCTGGTCTCGCCAGAGGGCCGCCGCGAGTCGCCAAAATTGGTCGCATTCCGGGACTGGATGCTCGCTGCAACGCAAAATAAAACCTGAAGAATCATCAGCTTCCCCGGCAAAATCGATTGACTCGCCTCGCCCCGCGCGGGAAGGGGTATGGCAGATTGTCGCAGCATCAATCTGTCGCCTTGCCGGGAGCACGATTTCCGGCCGGCCGCGCCTTTCCAAGGGGAGAACGCCATGGCTGGATCAGCCGCATCGACCAATCCACCCGCGATCAAGTCGCGCATCGGCGCGATCCTTCGCGCGACGTCGGGCAATTTCCTCGAGCAGTTCGACTTCTTCCTGTTCGGCTTCTATGCCGCCGCGATCGGCAAGGCGTTCTTCCCCTCCACCAACGAGACGGCCTCGCTGCTCAACACATTCGGCGTGTTCTGGCTCGGCGCCTTGATGCGACCGGTGGGCGCAATCGTGCTCGGCGCCTATATCGACCGCATCGGCCGCCGCCAAGGCCTGATCGTCACGCTCGGCATCATGGCGTTCGGCACCGTCGTCATCGCGTTCTGCCCGAGCTACGCGACGATCGGCATCGCCGCGCCGATCATCGTGCTGCTCGGCCGGCTGCTGCAGGGCTTCTCGGCGGGCGTCGAGCTCGGCGGCGTGTCGGTGTACCTCGCGGAAATCGCAACGCCCGGCAATCGCGGCTTCTACACCTCGTTTCAATCGTCGAGCCAGCAGGTCGCGATCTTCGTCGCCTCGATCCTCGGCTTCATCCTCTCCGAGGTGATGCCGGCCGACACGGTGGCCGCCTGGGGCTGGCGCATTCCCTTCTTCGTAGGCTGCCTGATCATTCCCCTGATCTTCATCCTGCGGCGGACGCTGGAAGAGACGCCGGCCTTCCTCGCCATGCGGAAGCATCCGACGACGCGCGAGGTGTTCGCCTCCGCACTGAACAATTGGCGCATCGTCGTGCTCGGCATGATGATCGCGATCCTGACCACGACGACGTTCTATTTCGTCACCGTCTACACACCGACCTTCGGCAAGACCGTGCTGAAGCTGTCGACGCAGGACGCGCTGCTGGTGACGCTGCTGGTGGCGGTGAGCAACTTCATCTGGAATCCGGTCGGCGGCGCGCTGTCCGACCGGATCGGCCGCAAGCCGGTGCTGCTCACCATCGCCGGCCTCTCGCTCGTCACCGCCTATCCGGCATTGCATTGGCTGGTGGCGGCGCCGAGCTTCGGCAAGCTGCTCGCGGTCGAGATGATGTTCTCGTTCTATTTCGGCATGTACAGCGGCACCATGTTGGGTGCGCTGGTCGAGATCGTGCCGGCGCATGTGCGCACCACCTGCTTCTCGCTCGCCTTCGCGCTCGCCGCCGCACTGTTCGGCACCTTCACGCCATTCGCCTCGACCTGGCTGATCGAGCGCACCGGCGACAAGGCCTCGCCCGGCTTCTGGCTGATGTTCGCCGCCCTGCTCGGCATCATCGCGGCCTCGACGGTGTATCGCGGTGGCGGCAAGGCGGCGCCGGTTTATGATGCGGTGCCGGAGCCGGTCGCGGGGCATTAGGACGGTTCCGGGGCGCCTCGCAGAGGCGAGCTATGATGCGCAAGTGCGCATCAGAGAATCCATGTCTCCCGGCACTCCTGTCGCACGATGGATTCCGGGTTCAGCCCTACGGGCTGCCCCGGAATGACGGTGGGGCTAAAGCTCCACCACCACGTAGTCGCTCTCGACCTTCACCGGGATCGTCTCGGCGACATACGGTCCCTTCACCACGCTGGCGCCGGGCTCGACATGGGCCGGATAGGCCTTCACGCGGAAGCGGCGGGGGTCGCAATAGGACTGGCCGGTGCGGATGTCGAACTCCCAGCCGTGCCAGGGGCAGCGGATGATCTCGCCGATCTTGGTGTATTCGATCTCGCCCGGATCCTTGGATTGCGCGAGCCCGATCAGCGGCCCCTCGCACAGCGCCGCGCCCTGATGCGGGCAGCGGTTCATCAGGCCGAAATATTTACCCTTGATGTTGAAGACCGCGATCGGCCTCCCGTCAATCTCCAGGAATTTTCGCGTGCCCGGCGGAAGCTCGTCGACCGCGGCAATCACATGACGCGCCATCAAGCCAGCCCGTAAAGCTTCTTCGCATTGCCGAGGTAGAACGCCTCGCGATTGGACTCGCTGACGCCCGCCGGCAGCACGCGCGACGGCTCGTCGTAATCCCAATGCGGATAATCGGTCGCGAACAAGAGCCGGTCCCAGCCGATCCAGTTGATGACGTCGAACAGATCCTCGCGCCGCTCCGGGTCTTCCATCGGCTGCGTCGTCCACCACACCTGCTCGCGGATATATTCGGACGGCGGCCGCTTCACATGCGGCACCTCGCTGCGCAGGCGCTGCCAGGCCTTGTCCAGCCGCCATGCCAGCGACGGCGCCCAGCCGAAGCCGGCCTCGATCATCACCATCTTCAGTTTCGGGAAGCGCTCGAACACGCCTTCCAGCACGAGGCTCGCCAGCGCCGATTGCTGGCACTGCGAGTGACCCACCATCTCCTCGATGTAATAGGACGGCCAGCCCGAGGGCGTGATCGGATTGCCGCCGAAGCCGAAAGCGTGCACCCCGACGGGGAGGCCGGCCTCTTCCGCAGCCTGGTAGATCGGCCAGTAACGACGCTGGCCGAGTGGCTCGACATTGCGGCTGAGCAGCAGCACCTGGACGAAGTTCTTGTCGCCGGCGCGCTCGCGGATCTCGGCGGCGGCCGACAGCCCGTCCTCATTGCCGACGACGATGGACGCCTTCAGCCGCTTGTCCTTGCTGGTCCATTTGTCGATCTGCCAATCGTTGATCGCCGAGCACAAGGCGGCCGAGAGCTCGTGATTGCGGATGCCCTGCCCGGTGTTGAGCGGATTGAGCACCCCTAACTGCACGTTGTTGGGATCGAGCAGCTGCTTCTGCATGAAGGACAGCGAGGAGCCCTGCGGGCCGCCTTCCGGCGGATAGGCATCGCGGCGCGAGGCGTTGGGTTGGGCCTTCGGATAGGGAGGGCCTTCCATCATGCCCTGATAGGCATGGACGCCGTAGATTTCGAGATGATGCTGCCAGCGTTTGGCGAGGTAGGGATAGAGCTCGGTGCGGGTGGCGCGGGCCGGATGGATGTCGCAATCCGCGATCGCGGTTTTCGCAGTCAGTGGGGAAGCGGCTTCTTGGCTCTCGCGGAACTGGATATTCATCGCCTTGCCTCCTTTGGCAGCGGGCTCATGTCAGGCGGGGATAGGTTGCATGCGGATTGTCGATCATGATCTTGCGCACGAGATCGGGGGACAGACCTTCGGGCAGCGCGTCCTGGCCGTCGAACTGCCAGTGCGGATAGTCCGTGGAGAATAGGACTAATTCGTCGGACTGCATATGATCAAACAGGCGATTTAATGTCGACTCATCCGGCGGCGCATCAAAAGGCTGTAACGAGAAGCGGATGTTGCTGCGCACAATGTCTAGCGGCGCGCGATCAACCCAGGGCGTCTCCATCCGCACCCCGCGCCAGAACTTGTGCAGGCGCCAGAGATAAGGAGATATCCAGGAGACGCCGGATTCCAGCATCACCATTTTCAGCCGCGGAAACTTGGCGAACACACCCTCGACGATCAGGCTGGTGAGCTGGGTCTGGAACGCCTGTGCCTGACCGACATAATCCTCGATGTGATAGGAACCCCATCCCACTGCGGTGGGCGGATTGTGATAGGCGGAACCGGCGTGGACGCCGACCGGAAGTTCCAGGCGTTCCGCTGCCGCGTAGATCGGCCACAGCGCGCGCTTGCCGAGCGGCGTGTCGCCCATGACCAGCATCAGCACCTGCACGAAGCGCTTGTCCGGAGCGCAACGCTCGATCTCGGCGACGGCCTTCTCGACGCTCTGCGTGGGGATCACGATCGAGCCGCGCAGGCGGGGATCGCGGTCGAGCCATTCCTTGGCGAGCCAATCGTTCAAGGCGCGGCAGAAGGCCGCCTGCATGTCCTCGGAGAATACCATCTGCACGCCATAGAGCGGATTGCAGATGGCGAACTTCAGCTGAAAAGGAGCGAGCACATGGCGCTGCATGTCCTCGAGGCTTTCGCCGGGCTTGCCGTTTTCCGGGCGCCAATCGGGACGCGACACGATCGGCGATCTCTCGGGATAGGATTGCGAGATGAGATCGACCATGCCGCGCGTCGTCACCTGATCGCGCCAGTAATCGTTCAGATACGGTAACAGGCTGGTCAGATGCGGCACGGCGGGATGCACATCGCAATCCACCCCGCCAGCGATCAGGGACGCCATGACGTCTCCTTCACGTTTCCTCGTCTCATTTTGTTTGTCTTGCCCACCATTCAAGCAGGCCTGCCCGTCGCCCGCAACTCGGCCAAGCCTTCTGTCATATGCTAGGAAGGCTGGGCTCGGTTGCGACGGAATGAGAGGTCAAGGGGATGAAAGAGCTCATCGGCATTGCAGAACAGGTCGCGGCCCGCCTGATCGCGCGCAAACAGACCATTGCGGTGGCGGAATCCTCCACCGGCGGGCTGATCTCCGCCAGCCTGCTCGCCGTGCCCGGCGCGTCCGCCTATTTCCTTGGCGGCGCGGTCGTTTACACCCGCGATGCCAGACGCGCGCTGATGGATATTTCGGATGAAGGAATGAAGGGCTTTCGCTCCTCCTCGGAGCCCTATGCGCAGCTGCTTGCGGAACGGATGCGATCACGCTTCGGATGCGACTGGGGCCTGTCCGAGACCGGCGCAGCCGGCCCCACCGGCAACCGCTACGGCGACGCCGCAGGCCATAGCTGCATGGCTGTCGCAGGGCCGGCAGCAGAGGTGGTGACGCTGGAGACGGCGAGCGGCGACCGGTTCGGCAACATGCAGGTCTTTGCGGCGACGGCGCTGAAATTGCTGTTGAGGAAGCTGGAGGGGTGACACAGCTGCGCTGGCGTAAGATCGGCGACGGTGTGTCATCCCCGACGTCGTCCTGGCGAAGGCCAGGACGACGCATGTGGGACAGCTACCGTCCCAAATGCCGCATGAAGATCCGCACCACATAGCCCGGGAATCGCGGCGCTTCGTCGTAGAGGTCGGATGCGATCCGCTCAATGGTCTCGCGCAGCGACAGGAACTGCGCCTGGCGCGCGCTGCTTTCGGTGCCCTGCATGCCCGCAAGCTCGTCCATCGCGGCGTCGCTGATCTGGCACTGCACCACATCGCTGTCGTCCAGCATGGTGAAGCGGAAGGCCAGCCGTTCCAGATCATGGCCAATGATTTTGTCGCGCGTCAGCGGCATCCAATTGTCCCGTTCGCGCCCCCGAACGGGACAATGCTGAAAAACTGACGCCTTGTCACCATCCGCGCCAGGGACATGGCGGTCCTGCGGCGCTCGCGCGCACCCTTCAGGCGGGCCACGCTCCTACGTCAGTAGACCAGCGCCGCGCCGGACGGCTTGTCCAGCGCCGCGGCCAGCGATCGATACTCCTCGCAGTCCGTCCCGCAGATGGATGCGATCCGGCCGAGGTGATAGAGCGCTTGCTCGCGGTTTCCCCGCTCGAGCTGCCACAATCCATAATATTGCCAGGTCAGCACGTGGTTCGGATCCGCCCGCAAGGCGCGCTCGTACCAGACCTGCGACTGCTCGTAGTCACCGAGCTTGCGATAGGAGTAGCCGATGAGGTTGGCGACGTTCGGATGATCGTCATGGCCGAGCGATTTCAACTGCGCGATCGCGGACCCATAATCGTTGCGCTCGTAGATGGTGTCATAGGCCACGCGGTAGCCGGCCGCGAAAGCGGGATCACCGATGCTGGATTGATTGTTCGGCTTCTTCGCCTTCTGACCGGCCTTCGTTCCGGAACGCCTTGGATAGGCCGGCTGAGCAGTGCTGGGAGTTGAATAGGCGCTACCATAGGGGTCGCTGCCACCACCGCCTCCTCCGCCGCCGCCGCCACCTCCGCCCGCTGAGTACGCGGGGGAAGCTAGTAGCGCCGCAAACGTCCCCAGCGTGACGAGTCTGATCATCGCTGTGATCATGTCTGTCTCCTGTCCTGTTTCAAGCGGCCCCGGATGACGTAATTAACCCTGCCTTGGCAGCGATATTCCAGGATGCAGCGCTCCACGGAGACGTCAGCGCTCGTACGACAGTTCTGTTGTCCTTTACTGGAACGCGACTTCAGCGAAACTCCTCAGCTTGCGCGAATGCAGCCGTTCGGATTCCTGCTCCTTGAGTCGTTCCAGCGCCTTGAGGCCGATCTCGAGATGCTGGCCGACGCGGCGGCGATAGAATTCGCTGGCCATGCCCGCGAGCTTGATCTCGCCGTGCAGCGGCTTGTCGGAGACGCAGAGCAGCGTGCCGTAGGGAACGCGGAAGCGGTAGCCGTTGGCGGCGATCGCGGCCGATTCCATGTCGAGCGCGACCGCGCGCGATTGCGACATGCGGCGGATCACGTCTGGCCCCGAGATCTCCCAGTTGCGGTTGTCGACGCTGGCGACGGTCCCCGTGCGCATCAGGCGCTTGAGCTCGAAGCCTTCGAGCCCGGTGACATCCTCGACCGCCTCCTCGAGCGCGACCTGCATCTCGGCCAGCGCCGGGATCGGCACCCACAGCGGCAGTTCGCGGTCGAGCACATGATCCTCGCGCACATAGCCATGCGCGAGCACGTAGTCGCCGAGCCGTTGCGTGTTGCGCAGGCCCGCGCAATGGCCGAGCATCAGCCAGGCGTGCGGTCGCAACACGGCGACGTGGTCCGTGACGTTGCGTGCGTTCGACGGACCGGTGCCGATGTTGATCAGGGTGATGCCGCGATAGCCGGGCTCGACCAGATGGAAGGCCGGCATCTGCGGCGCACGCACGGGCGCAACACCCGTCATCACGCCGCCGGCGCGCGTGACGACGTTGCCGGGCGCGACGAAGGCTTCGAGGCCGGCGTCGCGGGACTGAAGCCGCTGCTGACAAAGCTGCGCAAAGGCGTCGACATAGAACTGGTAGTTGGTGAAGATCACGAAGTTCTGGAAATACTCGGGATCGGTGCCGGTGTAGTGATAGAGCCGGCGCAGCGAATAGTCGACGCGGGCGGCGCGGAACAGCGACAGCGGCTCGGGCGCGCCAGGTTGCAGCTCGAAGGTGCCGTCGGCGATCGCATCGTCCATCGTGGCGAGATCAGGCACGTCGAACGCATCGCGCAGCGATCGCGTCACGGACGAGTTTTCGCTGGTGGTGATGGCGGCCTCGATGTTGATGTCACGGCGATAGGCGAAGTGGATCGGGATCGGCTCGGCGGACTCGCCGATCTCGACCGGCACGCCGTGGTTCTGGATCAAGAGTCCGATCTGTTCGATGAGATAGCTGCGGAACAGATCGGGCCGCGTGACGCTGGTCTCGTGCACGCCGGGACCGGCGACGAATCCATAGGCAAGACGCGAATCCAGCCGTGCATGCGTCGCAGTGGTGAGGCGGACGAAGGGATAGTAGGCCCGCACCCGCGTCGTGATCGCTTCGCCGCCGACGTAAGCCTCGAACCGGTCGCGCAGGAATTTCGTGTTGCGCTCGTAGATCTCCTCGAGCCGCACGACGGCAAGGGACGCATCGGAGAAGGATTCGGTGGCGATGGAGGGAGGGGATTGCATGGTCGACCGCCGGGTTGCTGTTTGCAATCGCAGTATAGCAAACTGGCAGCAAAGTCGTCATTGCGAGCGCAGCGAAGCAATCCGGAAATTTGTCCGCAGAGGCAGGCTGGATTGCTTCGCTGCGCTCGCAATGACGAGGAAGGATGACGCGCTGTCGCGCGTCACTTCTCGCGGAACGCGCGCATCAGCTGGTCGTGCAGGGGCTTCATCAGGTAGGACAGCATGGTGCGGTCGCCGGTCTGCACGAAGGCTTCCACGGGCATGCCGGGGATCATCTTGACGTCGCCGAGGCGGGCGATCTCCTCCGGCGGCATCGAGACGCGGATGGTGTAGTAGCTCTGGCCGGTGCGCTGGTCGGTGGTGACGTCGGGCGACACGCGGCTGACGACGCCGTTGAGCTCGGGCGTGGTACGCTGGTTGAAGGCGGACAGGCGCAATAGCGTCTTCTGGCCGATCTGGAGCTTGTCGATGTCGACCGGGTTGACCTTGGCCTCGACCTGGAGGTCGTCGGCCTGCGGCACGATCAGCATCAACGCATCGCCTGCGGTGACGACGCCGCCCACGGTGTGCACCGTCGATTGCAGCACCATGCCGTCCTGCGGCGCGCGGATGTCGACGCGGCGAAGCTGGTCCTCGGCGGCGACCTTGCGCTCGATCAGCTCGCCGATCTTGTCGTTGGTCTCGCGCAGGTCCTTGGAGACCTCGCTGACCACATCCTTGTCGATCTGGATGATCTGGAGTTCGGTCTCGGTGATCTTGCCCTTGGCCTGGGCGCGCGATGCGATGTACTGCGCGCGCTCGCCGTTGAGGCGCGCCGAATCGCGTTCGAGCTGAGTGAGGCGCGAGATCTGCACCAGACGCTTGTCGTAGAGGTCGCGCACGCCGGTGAGCTCGTTCTGCACCAGCGAGATCTCCTGATCCTTGGCCTTCTCCTGGGCGCTGAGGCCGGAGATTTCCTCGTTGAGCTGCGTGATGCGTTCGCGCAGCTGCGCCTTCTGTCCGGTGCGGCCATTGACGCGGACATCGAACAGCTTGGTCTCGGCGGATAGCAGTGCCTTGACGTCGGGATCGTTGGCTCGCTCGATCAGGCCTTGCGGGAATTCGATGCTGTCGAGACCACGCTGCTCGGCCTGCAGTCGCGCCGCGCGGGCCTGCGCGGCATCGAGGTTCTTGGTGACGATCGCAAGGTTGGCCTTGGTGACGGTGTCGTCGAGCCGCACCACGACGTCGCCGGCCTTGACCACGTCGCCATCGCGGGCGCGCACCTCGCCGACCACGCCGCCGGTCGGATGCTGCACCTTCTTGACGTTGGATTCGACCACGATCTGGCCCGGCGCGATCAACGCGCCCGAGATCAGCACAGTGGACGCCCAGCCGCCGAGACCGACGACCAGGACCAGCACGATCCCGAGCCCGAGCATCAGGTGAAACTTGATCGAATCGCGCACGGTCTTCGTCGCAGAGGGCTTAGGGCCGCCGATCGCCAACGTGCTCATGGCTTGGGCACTCCACCTTCGCTGACGATCTTGATCGGGGCCGGCGGCGTCACGCGCGGCTGGAGCACCTGGGCGAGGACCTGCTCCTTCGGACCGAAGGCCTGCATGCGGCCGTCGCGCAGCACCAGGATCTGGTCGACCGCCTCGACGCCGATCGGCCGATGCGCCACCACGACGACGATGGCACCGCGCTCGCGTGCGGCGCGGATGGCGCGGGTCAGCGCCTCGTCACCTTCGGTGTCGAGATTGGAATTGGGCTCGTCGAGCACGATCAGGAACGGATTGCCGTAGAGTGCGCGCGCCAGCGCCACGCGCTGCGCCTGGCCTGCCGAGAGGGCGGCGCCCTGCTCGCCGACCTGGGTGTTGTAGCCCTCGCGCATCTTGATGATCATCTCGTGCACGCCGGCCTCCTTGGCCGCGGCGATGATGGCATCGGAGGTGGCCGCAGGATCGAACCGGCTGATGTTCTGCGCGATGGTGCCGCCGAACAACTCGACGTCCTGCGGCAGATAGCCGATGTGGCGGCCGAGCACGTCGCTCGACCATTGGTCGAGCGCGGCGCCGTCGATCCGCACCTTGCCGCGCACCGGCTGCCAGACACCGACCAGCGCGCGGATCAGCGACGACTTGCCGGAGCCGCTCGGTCCGATCACGCCGAGGCCGTTGCCGGCGGCGAGCGCGAAGGTGATGTCCTGCACGATGACGCGCTGGTCGCCGGGCGGCACCATGGCGACGCCTTCGACAGAGAGCCGGCTGGTGGGCGCCTGCAGCTGGGTCGGCATCGCCTGGGCCGGCATCTGCTCCAACAGGCGGGTCAGGCGCTGCCAGCTCTGGCGGGCCGCGACAAAGGATTTCCAGTGCGCGATGGCGAGATCGACCGGCGCCAGCGCGCGGGCGGAGAGGATCGATCCGGCGATGATGATGCCGGCGGTCGCCTCCTGGTGGATGACGAGATAGGCGCCGACCGCGAGCACGGCCGATTGCAGCATCATGCGCAGCACCTTGGCGACCGCGCCGAGACCGCCGGCGACGTCGCTCGCACGCTGATTGCCGGCGAGATATTTTTCGTTGGCCTCGCTCCAGCGCTGGTTCATCCGGCCGGCCATGCCCATGGACACCATGACCTCGGCGTTGCGGCGGCTGGCGGCAGCGAGATCGTTGCGCTGGGCGGCAAGTCCCATCGCCTCCTTCGCCGGCTGGCGGGACATGAATTCGGTGACCAGCGTCAGGCCGACCAGGATGATGGCGCCGACCAGCGCGGTGAGGCCGATCATGACATGGAAGGCGAAGCAGATGGCGAGATAGAGCGGCAGCCACGGCAAGTCGAAGAACGCGCTCGGGCCCATGCCGCCGAGGAAGGAACGGACATTGTCGAGGTCGCGCAGCGGCTGGAGACCCTCGTTGCGGCTGCCGACGAGGAGCGGCAGGCGCACGATGGTGTCGAACACGCGCTTGTTGAGGGCCTCGTCCAGCGCGGTGCCGATCCGTCCCAGGATCCGGTTGCGGATCATGTCGAGCACGCCCTGCGCCATGTAAAGGAAGCTGGCGAGGATGATGAGGCCGACCAGGGTCGGAACGCTGCGGCTCGGCAGCACCCGGTCGTAGACCTCCAGCATGAAGATCGACCCGGTCAGATAGAGCAGGTTGATCATGCAGCTCATCAAGCCGACGCCGACGAACGCCGTGCGACAAGCACGCAAGGCGTCACCGAGCTCCGAACGGCGGACGCCAGGGATGGCTGCCATCAGTCTGATCTCTTTCGGACACGGGGCGAAGCCCCTGTTCAGGTAAGGGACAAAGCCCCTGATTTCAAAGACGATTCAGGGGTACTCGCCTCGGATTAACATCTGTTTTCCGGCGGTCCAACGCAGCCGAAAATAATCCGGGCCCTGATGGTCCCACATCTACCCCCGATCGCCTTCCGCGCAAGTCCGGAATTTCACAGGGGTGCGGCTTTTTCTTGCAGGCTTTCAGCCTCTTCCGGGGAAATGGCGAGGCTGAAGGTTCCGGTCTGCCGATGCGGGCTAGAGTCTGCCCCCGCCACGCACCAGCCGCACCACCAGCAGCAAAATGACCGCGCCGATCGCGGAATAGACGATCTCGGAGACGAGCCCGGTGCCGAGACGGATGCCGAGCTTCGGGAACAGAAGGCTCGCCACCAGCGCGCCGGCGATGCCGATCACGATGTCGCCGATGATACCGAATCCAGCGCCCCGCACGATCTTCCCGGCGAGCCAGCCGGCGACCAGGCCGACGAACAGGATGACGAGCAGGCCTTCGTTGGAAATGTGCATCAGCCAAGTCCCTCTTCCTTGAACGCCCGCATGGAACGGGAACCGGGATGAATGAGGTGTGAATGCTGCGCGCGGCGTGCTGGTTGGCCTGCGCGGACAATATTGTCGAAAACAACCCCATGCACAGTAGCCAAGTCGATGTTGTCGCAGGGGAATTTTGACGTGAGGAGCACGCCCTGCTCCTCATTTGTCCCCGTCAAAACGGGCCGAGCGCGTCCAGCGGCAAATGGGGCGGCTGCGGGCGGACGATTACGACACTGCCGTGACGCGCTCCGCCAGCACGCACCTTGCCGCCCGGCCCGGCCCGACCTCCACATTCCCCGGCAGTTGCTCCAGGCAGCGTGGCTCGGTGAGCTTGCAGCGGGGGGCGAAGGAGCAGTTGTGGGGCTTCTCGGAGAGCGAGGGCGGTGTGCCCGGGATCGTCTCCAACCGCGCCCCGCGCTTGGCGCCATGGATGGTGGAGGCGAGCAGGCCCTTGGCATAGGGATGCACAGGCGAGCGGACGATGTCGCGCAGGCTCCCCTGCTCGACGATCTGGCCGGCATACATCACCGCGACGCGATCGCAGATCTCGATGGCGACCCCGATGTCGTGGGTGACGAAGATGACGGACATGCCGAATTCGCGCTGCAGCTCGCGCAGCAGCAACAGGATCTGGATCTGGACGGTGGCATCGAGCGCCGTGGTCGGCTCGTCCGCGAGCAAAATCTTCGGCCGGCAGGCGAGCGCAAGCGCGATCATCGCGCGCTGGCGCATGCCGCCGGACATTTCGTGCGGATAGGCATCGAGGCGACGTTTTGCCGAGGGAATGCGCACGACCTCGAGCATATCGAGCGCCCTCGCCCGCCCCTCCGCAAAACTCTTGCCCTCGTGGCGCACCACGCTTTCGGCGATCTGCGCGCCGATGGTGTAGACCGGATCGAGCGCGAGCGCGGGCTCCTGGAAGATCATCGACACGGTCTGGCCGCGGAACGACGACAGCTCCTCGTCGTTCATGGCCAGAACGTCGCGGCCCATGACGTTGACCGTGCCCGAGATCTGCGTGCGCTTCTTCGGCAGCAGCCGCATCAGCGCACGCAATGTCACGCTCTTGCCGGAGCCGGATTCGCCGAGCAGGCCCAGCACCTCACTGTTGCCGAGCGAGAGGCTGAGATCGTTCACGGCATAGACCGTGCGCTCGCCGGTGAAGCGGATGTTGAGGCCTGAGATCTCGACGAGTTTGGTCATGACGGCAGTTTCGGCAATCGATCGTGATAGTCGGTCACGCGCTGGAAGGCGGCGCCGATGGTGAGCAGGGTCGCTTCATCGAAAGAGCGGCCGATCAGCTGCATGCCGACCGGCAGGCCGGTTTTGGTGAAGCCCGAGGGCACCGTGAGCGATGGCAGGCCGAGGAAATTCACCGGGCGGGTGAACAGCGTCAGCCGCTGCACCATGGCCGGCGCGTTCGGTCCGCCGCCGACATCGCTCTCCTCGATCGTCGGCGCCGGCACGGGCGAGGCCGGCGCGATCACCGCATCGACGCGCGCGGTCGCTTCGTTGTGGGCGGCGAGCGCCGGCCCGCGCCAGCGCATCGCCTCGAGATAGGTGATGGCGGGAACGGCAAGCCCGTTCTGCAGCCGCATCAAAACCTGCGGGCCGTAATCCTGCGGACGCTCGATCATCCAGCGCTTGTGGAAGGCGGCGGCTTCCGCGGCGAGCACCAGCTGGCTCGCCGAGGACAATTGCCGCTGGTCCGGCAGCTCGACCTTGACGATATCGGCGCCCTCGCGCTTGAGCACCGCGATGGTCTCCTCCAGCACGCGCGCGACCTCGCCGTCGAGATCGTCGACATAGAAGGAACTCGGCACGCCGATCTTCAGGCCCTTGAGCGAGCCCTTGGTCGCGCCGACGTAGTCCGAGAGCGGCTCGTGGCTGCAGGTGGAATCGGCGGGGTCCGCACCGGCCATCAGCGCCAGCAGCAGCGCACAATCCTCGGCGGTGCGGGCGAGCGGGCCGACCGTGTCGAGCGATTGCGACAGCGGCATCGCGCCGGCCCGGCTGACGCGGCCGACGGTGGTCTTGAGGCCCGTGACGCCGCAGAAATGCGCGGGCATGCGGATCGAGCCGCCGGTATCGGAGCCGAGCGCCGCATAGGTCAGGCGCGCGGCAACCGCCGAGCCGGAGCCGGACGAGGATCCGCCGGTGATGTGGGCGACGTTCCAGGGATTGCGCACCGGCCCGTAATGGGCGTTGTGCCCGGTCGGGCCATAGGCGAATTCGGCGAGGTGCAGCGTGCCGAGGCGTAGCTGGCCGGCGTCCTTCAGCCGCTGCAAGGCGGTGGAGGTCACGGTCGGCACGAAGTCGCGGCGGATCAGCGAGCCGCAGGTCGAGACCTTGCCGGCATCGTAATACATGTCCTTGTGCGCCAGCGGCACGCCATGCAGCGGGCCACGGACATCGCCCTTGGCGAGTTCGGCATCGGCGGCCTCGGCCGCCTTCAGCGCCGCCTCCGCTTCAATCGACATGAAGGCGTTGAGATGCGGCTGCCATTGCGCGATGCGCTTCAGCAGCGCGCGCGTCACCTCATGCGAGGACAGCTGCCTTGCCGCGATCGCACGCGCGACCTCGGTGAGCGTCATCAGTGCGGGCTCGGTGCTCATTTCGACACCTTCTGCGTCTGCACGACCGGATAGAGCGCGGGCTCGAGGTCGAACGGCAGCGTGCCGGCAATGGCCTCGAACCCCTCGAAGGCAGGCCCGATGGCATTGGAGATGCGCGTCGCGATCTCGTCATCCACGGGAACACCCGCCACTTGCGCGATCGGCTTGATCTCTTTCGGTGTCGGTCTCGTCATGCGGTCTTCTCCCTGGGCGCACGGCTATGGCCTGAACCCGGTATCGCCATGTAGCACGCGGCCTCGTGGCCCATATTATCGAGCGCGGTGAGCTTTGGTGTCGCATTTGCGCAGAGCGGCTCCGCAAACGGACAACGGGTGTGGAAGCGGCAGCCCGGGGGCGGATCGATCGGATTGGGCGGATCGCCCGTGATTGGCGGCGTCTCGGTACGCCTGTCAGGATCGGACGACGGCATCGCCGCCAGCAGCGCGCGCGTATAGGGATGCGCCGGCTGGTCCCAGACCTGGTCGACCGGGCCGAGCTCGACGACCTCGCCGAGATACATCACCAGTACGCGGTCCGAGATGTAGCGAACGACATTGAGGTCGTGGCTGATGAACAGATAGGTCAGGCCGAACTCGCGCTTGAGATCGGCGAGCAGATTGAGCACCTGGGCCTCGACGGATTTGTCGAGCGCCGAGACGGCCTCATCCAGGATCACCAGCCGCGGCGACAGCGCCAGCGCACGCGCGATATTGACGCGCTGGCGCTGTCCACCGGAGATCTCGTGCGGATAGCGATTGGCGAAGTTTTCCGGGCGCAAGCCCACCTTGCCGAGCAGCTCGCGCGCGAGCGTGCGCGCTGGGCCGTCGGCCATGCCGTGGACCTTGGGACCGAAGGCGATCGATTCCTCGATCGTCAGGCGCGGATTGAGCGAGGCGTAGGAATCCTGGAACACCATCTGCATGCCGCGGCGGAGCTCGCGCAAGCTCAGCGACTGGCCGACGGTCATGCCGTCATAGATGATGTCGCCGTCGTCGCGCGGCATCAGGTGCATCAAGAGGCGCGCGGTGGTCGACTTGCCGCAACCGGACTCGCCGACAATGCCGACGGTCTCGCCCTTCGCGACAGTGAAGGAGACGTCGTCGACGGCGCGCACGGTGCGTTTTGCGGCGAACAGGCCGCCGCGCACGGGAAAATGCTTGGTCAGTCCGTTGACCTGAAGCAGCGGCTGCGCGACGCCGCCGCGGTCCTCGACTTGCTCCAGCATTTCGACGGACGTGCTGCTCTCGCTCATGGCCCTAATTCCTGATGTCCATGGCGCTGCGCAGGCCGTCCGAGAGCAGGTTGAAGCAGATCGAGACCGCGAAGATCATCGCGCCCGGCAATGCTGCGACCCAGGGATTGACATAGATCGCGGTGCGCAGCGTGTTGAGCATCAATCCCCATTCCGGCTCCGGCGGTTTTGTCCCGAGGCCGAGGAAGGAGAGACCGGCGGCCAGGATCATGGAGACGGAGATCAGGCTGGTGGCATAGACGAAGATCGCGCCCAGCACGTTGCCGAGGATGTGCACCCGCATGATGGTGAAGGCGCCGGCGCCCGAGGCGCGCGCGGCCTCGACGAAATCCATGTTGCGCACGCCCGTGGTGACGCTTTCGGCGACGCGCGTGATCTGCGGCACGAACACCACGGTCAACGACACGATGGAGTTGAGGATGCCGGCGCCGAGCGCGCCGGAGATCGCAATCGCCAGCAGCACCGACGGAAAGGCATAGAACACGTCGACCGTGCGCATGATCGCGGTGTTGAGCCTGCCGCCGACATAACCTGCAACGAGACCGAGCGAGGTGCCGATGCAGAAGGCGAGGATCACCGGCAGAATGCCGATGACCAGCGACAGCCGTCCGCCGTAGATCAGCCGCGCCAGCATGTCGCGGCCGAGTTCGTCGGTGCCGAGCGGATAGCCCGCCGTGCCGATGTGGCGCAGGCGGCGGATCATCGAGCCCTTGTAGGGGTCTTCGAGACCCAGCCACGGCGCGAGGATCGCGGACAGGAAGATCAGCAGCAGCACCAGCGCGCAGGCCATGCTGACCTTGTCGCGCGCGATGCGGCGGCCGACCGTCGCCCAATAGCCGCGTGCCTTGGTCGCGGGCGCGGCCTGGAGCGCGGCGTCGCTGGTGGCGGACAACGGAAGCTCGCTCATCGCTAGCCCCGCTTGATGCGCGGGTCGATCGCGGCTTGGGCGATGTCGACCAGCAGATTAAGGAAGACGAAGAACAGCGCCAGGATCAGGATCGTGCCCTGCAGCAGCGGCAGGTCGCGCTGGAAGATCGCCGAATTGAGCAGGAAGCCCGAACCTGGCCAGGAGAACACGGTCTCGATCAGGATCGAGCCGCCGAGCATGTAGCCGAGCTGAAGCCCCATCACCGCGAGCGCGGTGGGTGCGGCGTTCTTGATGACGTGGCGAAACACGCCGGTTTCGCGCAGGCCCTTGGCCCGCATCGCCTCGACGAAATCCTGGCTGAGGATGTCGCCGGTCAGCGCGCGTACCGTGCGGGTGACGATGCCCATCGGGATCACCGATGTCGTGATCGCCGGCAGCACCAGATATTTCAGGTGCGCCCAGTCCCAGGCCCAGGAATTGGAGCCGCTGGGCCCGGCGCCGACCGCAGGCAGCCAGTTCAGCTGCACCGAGAAGATGATGACGAGCAGCATGCCGAGCCAGTAATGCGGCACCGAGACCCCGGCGATGGCGAAGGAGGTCGCGACCTTGTCGATCCAGGTCTCGCGGAAATAGCCGGCGATCAGCCCGAGCAGGATGCCCATGGTGAAGCCGATGATCGCGGCGGCGATCGCCAGCGTGACGGTGTTGCCGACCGCGCGCATGACCTCGGCAAGCACGGGGCGCCCGGTGGCGATGGAATTGCCGAGATCGCCATGGAGGGCCCGGAGCAGCCACAGCCCGAACTGCACCGGCAGAGGCCTGTCGAAACCGTAGGCGGCGCGCAACTGCGCAGCGAGCTCCTGCGAGGCGTCGGCCGGCAGCACGGCGACGAGCGGATCGCCCGGCGTGATGTGCACAAGAAGGAAGCACACCAGCGCCACGCTGATGACGATTGGGACGACGTAGACGATGCGTCTGGCGATATAGGCAAGCACGTTTGGTTCTTTCTTCCTTCTCCCCTTGTGGGAGAAGGTGGCGCGCAAGCGCCGGATGAGAGGTTGTTTCCGCGACTACCGCATTTCAAACGAGAGAGCCTCTCCGCGGAGAGAGACCCCTCACCCGGCTTCGCTGTCGCGAAACCACCCCCTCCCACAAGGGGAGAGGGTGCACTGAGCAAGCCGATAGACTACTTCGCGATCGACACCGGCGAGAAGTCGATGAACCAGCTCTTCGGCTGCACGACGCCCGTCACCTTCGGGCTCATGGCGCGAGGGCCGACGTCGTGGGCGACGTAGAGGAAGGCGGCATCGTCGACGGAGGCCGCGTGCAGCTCGGCGAGCGCGGCATCGCGCGCGACGGGATCGAAGGTCTGGCGCGCCTTCTTTACGAGCTCGTCGAACTTGGGCTCGTTGATGAAGCCCCAATTGTTCGAGACCGGCGGCGCCATGCCCGACTGCAGGAAGCGCACCAGCGCGAAGAACGGGTCCATCGCCGCATAGGTGACGTTGGTCGCGTTCGAGCCGTTGGCGCTGGGGTCCTTGGCGCCGCGGCGCCAGTTGGTGAACAGCGTATTCCACTCGATGACGTCGAGCTTCACGTCGAAATAGCAGTCGGCCAGTGCCTGCTGGAGATATTCGTTCATCGCCAGCGGCTGCATCTGTCCCGAACCGGACGCCGAGGTCTGGGTCTTCACCGTCAGCTTCTTGTTCGGGCCGTATCCGGCCTCCTGCATCAGCTTTTGCGCAGCCGCCTTGTCGTACTTGATCTGGAAGCTCGGCTTGCCGCGCCAGGGATGGCCGGGCTCGAAGGTGCCGGTCGCGGGCACCATCAGGCCGGCAAGGAGCCCGTCCTTGAGGCCTTCGCGATCGATGCAGAGGTTGGCCGCCTTGCGCACGCGGATGTCGTTCCAGGGCGAGCCTTCGATACGCGAGAACTGCCACGGCCAGACGTGCGGCTGCTCGTTGGCGTAGAGCTTGAAGCCGCGCTGCTTGAGCTCGGGCAGCGCATCCGGCGCGGGCGCCTCGACCCAATCGACCTGCCCGGAGAGCAGCGCCGCGGTGCGCGCATTGGGCTCCGGCATCGGCAAGAGCACCATCTTGTCGACCTTGGGCACGCGATCCTTGTTCCAATAATTGGCGTTCTTGACGAGTTCGAGCCGTTCGCGCGGCGTGAAGCTCGCCATCTTCCACGGGCCGGTGCCCGAGGCGTCCTTGGCAAAGGCGGTCCAGGCAGCCTGCGACTTCGCCTTGGCGTCGGCGCCTTCGGCCTTGTCATAGAAGGCCTGCCACTTCGCCGGGCTCGCCATGAAGAGGTTGGTGAGGTTGATCGGCAGGAAGCTGTCGGGCTCCTTGGTGGTGAGCTCGACGGTCATGTCGTCGATCTTCCTGGCGGAGGCCAGCGTCGGCATGCGCGAAGCCGTGACGCCAACCTGGCTGGCGTCGAATTGCGGCGCGTCCTGCTTCAAGACCTTCTCGACGTTCCACACCACGGCGTCAGCATTGAACGGCGAGCCGTCATGGAAGGTGACGCCGGGGCGCAGCTTGAACACCCATTTGGTCTTGTCGGCATCGTCGACCTTCCACTCGGTGGCAAGGCCCGGGATCACCACGCTCGCCTTGTCGGCGGAGGACAGGTCCCAGCCGGTGAGCGCGTCATACATGGTGAGGCCGGTGAAACGGTTGCCTTCAAAGCCCTGATCGGGCTGGCCCAGCGTGCGCGGAATATCGGCAGCGGTCATGCCGATCCGCAGCACCGTTTGGGCGCTCACGACCCGCGGCCATGCAGCCGCCGTCGTTAGAGCAAGCGCCGCGATCAATGCCGCGCGTGTCGTCTTCTTCATAAGCATCGCCTCAATCCCTTTCCGGCTTCGATGACTATTTTTGATGCAATGGTATGCAATGGCTATGCCAATGAGAAACTTATTCTGCAATTTGTCACTGCGACGACAAGTCCTTGTGGCCCGCGCGTGGGTAAGCGCGTCGCGCTGCCTATTCTGGCATCAAGATTGCAAGCCCGGTTCCGAATTCCCTCGATGTCTTCCCTGGAGCTTTGGGACCATGCGTATTCGATTATCGACCTGTCTCGCCGTGCTTGCGCTGGCGGCCTCCGCAATCTCGGCGCGCGCCGAGAGCGTCGTGCGCTACGGCATCTCCATGGCCGACATCCCGCTGACGACGGGGCAGCCCGACCGCGGCGCCGGCGCCTATCAGTTCACGGCCTACACGATCTACGATCCCCTGGTCGCCTGGGAGATGGACGTCGCCGACCGCCCCGGCAAGCTGGTGCCGGGGCTTGCGACCGAATGGAAGGTCGACGATGCCGACAAGACCAAGTGGCGCTTTGCGCTTCGCAAGGGCGTGAAGTTTCACGACGGCAGCGAGTTCAACGCCGATGCGGTGATCTGGAATCTGGACAAGGTGCTCAACGACAAGGCGCCGCAATTCGACAAGCGGCAGAGCGCGCAGGTGAAGACCCGCCTGCCCTCCGTCGCCGGCTACGCCAAGATCGACGATTTCACCGTGGAGATCACCACCAAGACGGTCGATTCCTTCTTTCCCTATCAGATGCTGTGGTTCCTGGTGTCGAGCCCCGCGCAATACGACAAGCTCGGCAAGGACTGGGACAAGTTCGCCAGCCAGCCCTCGGGCACCGGCCCGTTCAAGCTGACGAAGCTGGTGCCGCGCGAGCTCGCCGAGCTCACCAAAAATCCTGACTACTGGAACAAGAAGCGCATCCCCAAGGCCGACAAGATCGTGCTGGTGCCGATGCCGGAAGCGCTGACCCGCACCAACGCGCTGCTCGCCGGGCAGGTCGATTTGATCGAGACGCCGGCGCCGGATGCCGTGCCGCAGCTGAAAGCAGCCGGCATGAAGCTCGTCGACAACGTCACGCCGCATGTCTGGAATTATCACCTCAGCATGCTGCCGGGCTCGCCCTGGACCGACATCCGCCTGCGCAAGGCGCTGAACCTCGCGATCGATCGCGACGCAGTCGTCGGCCTGATGAACGGGCTGGCAAAGCCCGCCAAGGGACAGGTCGATCCGTCGAGCCCGTGGTTCGGCAAGCCGAGCTTCGAATTGAAGTATGATCTCGCCACCGCGAAGAAGCTGGTCGAGGAAGCCGGCTACTCCAAGGCGAAGCCGCTCAAGGCCACCTTCATCATCGCGCAAGGCGGCACCGGCCAGATGCTGTCGCTGCCGATGAACGAATTTCTGCAGCAAAGCTTCAAGGAGATCGGCATCGAGATCGACTTCAAGGTGGTCGAGCTCGAGACGCTTTATACCCACTGGCGCAAGGGTGCGGCGGACGAGATGAATGCGGGCATCACCGCAAACAACATTGCCTATGTCACCTCCGACCCGCTCTACGCCATCGTCCGCTTCTTCCACTCGGGCCAGATCGCACCCGTGGGCGTGAACTGGGGCGGCTACAAGAACCCGAAGGTGGATGCGCTGATCGACGAGGCCAAGCAGACCTTCGATGCCGCCAAACAGGACGAGCTGCTGGCGCAGGCGCACGCGCTGATCGTCGACGACGCCGCGCTGGTCTGGGTCGTCCACGACACCAACCCGCACGCGCTGTCGCCGAAGATCAAGCAGTTCGTGCAGGCGCAGCACTGGTTCCAGGATCTGACGACGATCGGGCTGGAGTGAGGGCGCGGCAAACACAGCCGTAATAGGGCGGGCAAGCGCAAACGTGCCATCACCTCAAGCCGATGCGGAGAGATGTGGTGGGCACGGCGCTGACGCGCCTTTGCCCACCATACGGGAATTGATGTTTGGCGGCGCGGATGAGACGCACACCGCCGTGTCAAACTCGGCTGTCGTCCCGGGGCGCGACATAGTCGCGAGCCCGGGCCCCATAACCACAGGGAATGGTTTGGCGAAGACCAGGAGTTATCGATCTCGCGCTACGACTTCTCCCTGGGGTTATGGGTCCCCGCTTTCGCGGGGACGACAGCAGGTGTGAGGCGCCAGCGAAGCCCACCTCAGCCCTATTTCGTCAGCAGCGCATAGGCCCCGGTCCATCCCTCCGCCGGCGGGTTGAGCTGGAAATCCCTGATCCGGGCTTCATAGAGCCTGAACAGCTTTTCCAGCGTGTCCGCGTCCTCGCTGCGGCGGCCGCGCTCGATGGCGTCCAATGCGCCCTGCCAGTCGCGGCCGCGATAGCAGCCGAGCATCTCGATGGTGATGTTGCGCAGGCGCTGGAACGCGCCCGAATGCATCACGTCCTCGCGGCCGGCGATGGCGTAGATCACCTCCGGCTCGGTCTTGCCCTTGACCATGATGAAGTCCAGCTCGAGGATCGCGAACGTGTCCTTGGCGGCGAGCGCGGTCCGCGATCCCACGATGATCGGGAAGCCGTATTCCTTGGTCTGTCCTTCCAGGCGCGAAGCCAGGTTCACGCTGTCGCCGAGCACCGAGTAGTTCTTCTTCAGGTCGGAGCCCATGTTGCCGACCACGCCGATGCCGGTGTTGAGACCGATGCCGACATTGAGCGGAATGTAGACGTGACCGCCGTCGGCGGCTTCCTGCTCGCGCTCCCTGTTGACCGTGTCGATCTGCTCCAGCATCTGGATCGCGGCTTCGCAGGCATTGACCTCGTGCTTGTCATCGTCGAGCGGCGCGTTCCAGAACGCCATGATGGCGTCGCCCATGTACTTGTCGATGTAGCCCTTGCGCTCGATGATCACGTCGGTCAGCGGCGTCAGGAAGCGGTTCATCAGCGCGATCAGCCCCTGCGGATCGTGCTTGTAGCTCTCCGAGATCGTGGTGAAGCCGCGCACGTCGGAGAACATGATCGTCATCTCGCGCTCCTCGCCGCCGAGCACGAGCTTCTCCGGCGACTGCACGAGCTGCTCGACCAGCACCGGCGACATGTATTGCGCGAACTGCCCGCGGATCTGCACGCGCTGGCGCTGCTCCCGTACGAAGCTGGCGAATATCAGCGTCAGGTAGATCGCGGTGGTCGAGAGCAGCGGATAGGTGAAGTCGATGAGATAGCGGTGCTGCGCGTAGGAGAACCAGGACACGCCGACCAGGATGGCCGCGAAGGTCGCCCCCGCGAGCACCAGGCGCACCGGTCCGAAATTCGGCGTGAAGATGATGACGAGCAGGCCGATGACCAGCGCCGCGATCAGCTCGACGCCGAGCGCGTAGTTGGGCTGCGAGATCACCGCGCCGCTCAGCACGCTCTCGAGCACCTGGGCATGGATCTCGACCCCCGGCATGGCCCGGGATACAGGCGTGGTCTTGATGTCGTTGAGCCCGCCCGCGGACGTGCCGACCAGCACCAGCTTGCCGGCGAACTTGGCGGGCGGCACGCTGTTGTCGAGCACGTCGGCCGCGGAGACGTAGATCGAAGGATCGCGGCGGGCGTAGTGCACCCAGAACTGGCCGTTCCGGTCGGTCGGGATTTCCACGCCCTTGAGGCGGACGGCCTTGATGCCGGCCTTGTCGGTACGGACCAGCAACGTCGGCGTACCCGTTGCGACGCGCAGGATCTCGAGACTGAGCGAAGGCATGATGTTGCCTTGGGCGCGCATGATCATCGGCACACGGCGGATCAATCCGTCACGCTCGGTCCTGATCGAGAACAGGCCCCGACCGACCGCGGCCTTCTCGATGATCGGCACGTTGCGCAGCAAGCCGGGGAATTCGAACAGAAAACGCTCGGCGCCCTCCTCGCCGACGGTCGCCACGCCCGTGAACGGAAGCGATTTGTCGAGCTCGGACAAGATCTCCGGAAGGCCGGTCTCGCCCAGCACCACGCGCGAGCGCTTGATCGCCTCGGCGAGAATCTGGTCGTTGGTCGGCAGCTCGCGCAGCTTGGCACGGGTGGCATCGTCGAGATAGCGCATCTGGCTCGCGACCAGATCCGGATTGAGCCGGTCGGCCTCCGAGAACACCACGTCGAAGCCGATCGCCACCGCGCCATTGCTGGTGAGGTTCTCGATCAGATCGGCGATCCGCGTCCGTGGCCACGGCCACTGCCCGAGCTTGGCGAGGCTCTTGTCGTCGATGTCGACGATGACGACCGGCCGCGCCGCCTTGTGCCTGGGATCGATCAGCTGAAACATGTCGAACGTGCGCAGCCGCAATTCCTGGATCGGCAGCGGATCCCAGAGGCGTGCGCCGGCGAACAGGACCAGCAGCGCAAGGCACATCAGCCGCGCAAAGCCGAACTTGCGCGCAAACCACCGTCGCAGGATCTTGAGACGCTTCATGCCAGTAGGACTTCCTGCGCCGGACCATGCCGGGCGCACCGATCATGGAGCGTCGGCAATCGGTTGGCTATTCCTGAATGCCGAGGATTATGGATTTTTTGCCGCGGTCAAGGGTGCAAGCCGGCCACCGTGGGCCGTCACCTGCGTCCACTAGGTGACGTGAGTGCCGAAGATGAAATCGCTGGCTTGGAGATTCGCGACGGCGACACTCTTGAGCAGGATCGTCTCGTGGTTGTCCAGCGTGAGCAACGTGCCGCCATCCTGCGCGGTCGGGGCAAGATCGCTCAAGGAGCTGATGGCGCTGAACTGCCGCAGGTCGATCTTGTCGAGACCGATCTCGAAATCATCGACGGTGTGCTGGACCGTATCCTGCGACGATGCGGGCGCGAACACGAACTGGTCCTTGGCGCTGCCGCCGATCAGTGTGTCGCTCGACAAGGTCGCGAAGATGACGTCCTTGCCGTCGGTGCCTTGCAGGACGACGCCCGGGCCCTCGGCCCCCACGGCGAAGATGAAGCTGACGGTGTCGGAGCGGCCGGCCGAGTCGGCAACGGTCAGAGTGATCTGATCGGTGGCGGGCAGCGCCGCCTCGGGATCAGCGCCGGTCGGGTCGTAGGCGATGCCGGCGCCGGTCGCGAGACCGGCGTTGATCTGCTCGAGCGTTCCCGTCGTCGGATAAGCACCGACGCTGCTGACCGCCGGATGCGCGGTCGACAGCGTGACCGTGAAGGTGTCCGTCGCGGCGCCGGGATCGGTGTCGGTGACCACCAGATCGGCGATGATCTCGTTGCTGTTCTCGCGGATGTGCTCGATCTGGAAGCTCCCGGTGTCGATGACCGGACCGGCGGCGTCGTCGGCGCCGGTCACGTCCACCGTGAGCGTCGCCGTGCCGGTGGCGCCATGGGCGTCCGTGGTCTGGACCGTGAACGTGTCGGCATACGATCCTGCCGCCAGCGCGTTGATCGCAGCGTCATTCGGAACGTAGCTGTAGCTGCCGTCGGAACTGACCGTCAGCGTGCCGTACAGCCCCGCGACCGTCGCCGCTGCGTGGTGATCTGAATTGAGGACGGCGTAGGTCAACGTCGCCGTCTCGCCGCTGTCGGCGTCGGTCCCGGACAATTGGCCGGAGAGATCGGAGAAGGTGTCGGCCGCGGGGGTGTCCGTGAGCGGACCGATGTGGAGATCGGACAGGGTCGGCGCGTCGTTCGTGCCGTTGATCGTGACGGTGACGTCCTGGGAGACCTGCGCGCCGTGATCGTCGGTGAAGGTGACGGTGTAGACCTGGGTGATGGTCTGCCCCTGCGCCAGCGACTGCAGCACCGCGTTGTCGTTGTCGAGGCTGAAGTGCCAGCCCAGTGTCGCACCGTTGTCGATGTCGGTGTTGAACTCGGCGACCGCGGAATCAATCGTGAAGGTGCCCAGCGGCGTGTCGCCGTCGAAACCTGGCAGAGACGCGCTCGACGTCGCCGACTTGAACGCGGCGTGCGCGGTGTGGGTGTCGATCAGATCGAAATCCTGGATCGCCAGCGTGCCCTCGATCGAGAGCGTGGCGCCGGCATCCTCGGTCACGGCTCCGGTCGCGTCCGCCGCACCGCTGGTGATGGTCGGTGCGTCGTTGGCGCCGTTGATCGTGACGGTCACGTCCTGCGAGACTTGCGCACCGTGGTCGTCGGTGAAGGTGACGGTATAGACCTGAGTGATGGTCTGGCCCTTGGCCAGCGACTGCAGCACCGCGTCGTTGTTGTCCAGGCTGAAGTGCCAGCCGAGCGTCGCGCCGTTGTCGGTGTCGGTGTTGAACTCCGCGAGCGCGGGATCGATCGTGAAAGTGCCGAGCGGCGTATCGCCGTCGAAGCCGGGCAGATGCGCGTTCGTCGTCGCCGATTTGAACGCGGCCTGCGCGGTGTGGGTGTCGATCAGGTCGAGATCCTGGATCGCCAGCGTGCCCTCGATCGACAGCGTGGCTCCGGCATCCTCGGTGACGCAACCCTTCGCCGCATCTGCATCGCTCGTGATGGTCGGCGCGTCGTTCGTGCCGGCGATCGTGACCGTGACGTCCCGGGTGACCGTCCCACCGTGATGGTCGTCGACGGTCACGGTGTAGACCTGCGTGATGGTCTGGCCTTTGGCCAGCGACTGCAGCACCGGATCGTTATCGTTGAGCGTAAAGGTCCAGCCCACCGATCCTCGCGTGCTGACGCCGGGGCTCTCGCTCACCGCCGCCAGCGCGAAAGTGCCGATATGCGAGGTGCCATTGCCGAAGCCGGGCAGATGCGCGCTCGACGTCGTCGACTTCAGAACGAAGCTCGCGCTGTGCGTATCGGTGAGATCGGGGTCGTTGAAGGCGATGGTGCCGCCGGCTTGCAGGGTCGCCGCGGCGTCCTCTGTCACGGCGCCGGCCGGCGTGGTCGAGTCGTCGACGATCGTCGGCAGATCGTTGGTGCCCTCGACATTGACGTCCGCGCCGTTGATGGACAGCGTGAGCGGCGTGCTGACGACGCCGCCATGCCCGTCATCGACCTGCACCACGTAATTGAGGGTCAGCGTCTCGCCTTCGCCGAGGAAATCGAACAAATGGTCGGGAACGCTGTAGGTCCACGTGGCCGAACCATTGTTGCCGTTTCCGGCGGCCTGGACCACGGTGAGCGGCACCTCGACGGCGGCGATCGCGGCGCGTTGCTCCGGTGTCAGCGTCGCGGTGATATCGTTGCCTTCGGCGTCGACATATTTGAACGGCTGGGCGGACGAGAGCGCCGCGCTCACGATCGGCCGGTCGGTCAGATCGACGTCGGTGAAGGTCACCGTGCCGGTGATGATGTCCAGAGCCTCGTTACCGGTCCCGACCTGTTCGATGACGGAGCCACCTGACGTCGCGACCGTCGGCTTGTCGTTCGTTCCCGTGATCGTGATGGTGATCGGGATGGTCCTGGACTCGGGGCTCACCGCGAAATTGGTGTCGACGCGGACCATATAGGTCAGCGTCAACGTTTCGCCGGCCGCGAGGAAGTCGAAGACGTTGTCCGGGATCGTGTAGGTCCAGACTGCCGAGCCGTTGTTGTTGTTGCTGGGGTCGGGGACCACGCTGATCTGGATCTGCGTCGCCGCGATGTCCTGCTTCTGCAGTGCGGAGAGCGTGCCGGTGACGTCCTGCTGGCCGGAATCCTTGTAGGCGTAGTTCGGCGCTCCGGCGAGGCTTACCGACACCGTCGGGCGGTCGCCGAGGTTTTGATCGACGAAGGTGATCCGGCCGGAGACCGTGTCGTTAGCCGTATCGCCCGTCGTGTCCGCGCGCTCGGTCAGCGCGAACGCCGTCTTCACATTGCCGCCGAGATCGAGGCTTTGTACCAGCGGTTGGCCGGGAATGCGGGTGATGAGCGGTGGGGGATTGCCGGGGCTGTCCGGTCCCTGCGGATTGAGGTTGACGAATGTCGCGGTCACGATCGCGCCGGACGCCGACTTGAACACCACGTCCTGGCCCATCGGCGTGATCGTGTCGGTGAAGTTCGTGGTCAGCTTGGTGTTGGTGTTGTTGTCGGTGAACTTCAGCGTGAACACGTCCGTGATCAGCTTCTGCACGTCCGGCGACAGCAGCCCATTGGTGATCGAGACGTTGCCGCCGCTGATCTGGATCATCTGGCCGGCCTGGTTGACCGTCGCGATCGGCAGCAGCGTGATCTTGTCGAACAGGATGTAGGAGCCTGTCGTGCCGTTCGGCTCGACCAGCACCTGGAAGCTTGCCTGCGGCTGCGGATCGCCACCGCCGGGAGGAACGACGAAGTTGATCTGGGTCAGCACCGCCGTGCCGCGGATGCCCATGGTGGCAACCGGCGTGTCGATCTTCATGTCGCCGTGCTTGGCGGTCTCGCCGGCGACGAAGGTGATGGTGCCGGCGACCAGGCTCAGCAGCGAGGAGTTGCTCGACCCGTTGGGGTCGTAGACCATCTCGTTCAGCACCATCCGCGCATTGGAGGACAGGCCGAACACGGTGCCGTCGATGAAGGTGATGCCGAGCGTCGAATCGGTGCCGGTCGAGACCACGTCGCCCTTCTCGACATTGTCGCCGTTGTTCAGGATGACCGAGACACCGTTGCGGATCGCAGTCGCGCTGCCCACGAGCTTGGTGACGTGACCGATGACCTGAGCCGCAGCAGTGCCGGGCGCGGCCTGCGCAACCTGGACATGGCCGGTGAGTGCGTTGACGAGTTCGCCGGTGAGGTGGGCGCCGTCGGGCGAGGCGATCGCGGCACGTTTGTCGCCCCTGAAATAATCGTGAACGACGAACTCATGCCCCTCGTGGGACAGCACGAGATCGAGACCCGCGCGCTTGAACTCGCCGTTGAAGATCAGGTTGGGGTCGGGAACAATGACCGCGCCATCGGGCACGTGACCATGCCCCTTCGCAATAAACGGCTTGGCCGCAAGGAAATCGACATGGCCATCCGCGGGCGAGCGGGAACCCAAGCCGTCCAAGGAAATCGCGGCGTCAAATTTGCCAGCGTAATTCAACCGGGCACCGTAAAATGGTTAAAATCTAAGTAAGTATCGACCGCTTAAGCTTGCATAGCATTACCAAGTCCTTAGTGAAACCATCTATTGCTTGTGTGATTTCGGGTCACCGAGCGGCTGGCCGCGCTGCCGAACCCTGCGCTCATAGAAGAATCAGTGCTTTTCTGGAAGCAAGCCCCAGTATTATTCTGCTTGTTTGAAGTCATATTCAGCACCCCCAAGTATTCAATTGTATAGATCAAGCAGCAGATACTTTTGTCATCTTTCGTTCGTGGTGCCCCGCAACACACTGCGGCAAATACGGAGCGAAATCTGTGACCTAACTAACAGAACCCCTGAAAATAGCTGCCGTTAGCCATAGGTCGCGGAATCGGCGAGCGCACAACCAAGACCTGCAATTGGTTCCATTTCGCGGCAGGCGACCGTCACCCCTGGCCCCGATTCGTAAAGTTTTACGCAATTTGGCCGGACGCGTTTCAGCCTGTTCCCCGGTTTTGGGACCCCTGCCGGGCGCATTAAGCAGAACAAAACGGCCCATCTCGCACTATCTCCGCGAAAGCAACAAAGCCCGGTACGTCGAGATCGAGGGGGATTTCGCGAAGCTTGGGAAGGGATGTCAGATGGAGACTGCTGCTCGCCCGCGCGCCTGGCGCGCGATCCTTGCCATGTGCGGATTGATCCTGCTCGGATCGGCCGCCGAGCTTCGCGCCGGCACGCTGCTGTCGCCGGGCGCCGGCGTCTTCGTGCGTAAATCCGCCGAACCGTTCGGCGTGTTCGCCTTCGCCATCTCCGCCGGCAATCTGCGGCAGAAATGGCTCGCGCTGAAGGACAAGCTCGACGACGAGATGGTGCAGCTCGCGTTGTGCGATGGCGACCGTGACAATTGCGCATCGCCCGCGGCCCTGAAGCTGCTTGCCATTGTCGACCAGGCCCGCGGTCGCGACGGCCGCGCGCGCCTCGGCGAAGCCAACCGCGCCATCAACCTCGCCATCCGCGCCACCGACGACGGCACCGACGACGTCTGGAGCTCTCCGCTCGCGACCTTCAACCGCGGTGCCGGCGATTGCGAGGACTATGCCATTGCCAAGCTCGCTGCCCTCAGGCTCGCCGGCGTCGCCGCCGAAGACCTCCGCATCGTCGTGGTGCGCGACACCCGCGCCGGCGAAGCGCATGCGGTGGCCGCCGCACGGCTCGACGGCCACTGGCTGATGCTCGACAACCGCCGCATGGCGATGGTCGAGGACGACGCCGCGCGGATCTACCAGCCGCTGTTCGTTCTCTACCAATCGGCCGTTATGAAATATGTCGATGAACCGGTGCGGGTCTCGATGGCCGCCGAGGCGAACTGATCTGTTCTCGTAGCCCGGACGGGGCGGAGCGATATCCGGCCTACAGAGCTACGTTCACCATCACAAAGCCGTTTCGCCGCACGATCCGGACAGCTAGCATGGCCGCGGCCATGCGAGGGGGCGAGGGGAATGCGGTTCATCGTGCTGACTGTGCTTGCGCTGCTGGCATTGCCGGCCGCGCCTGGCTCCGCGCAATCCGACCGCCCCATCGCCGACAGGCTGCCGCTGTTCGCCAAGAACAACTGCCAGCAGATTCGCGACCCCGGCAATCAATTGTTCTGCGGTGATGCCGAGCTCGCCGCCGCTGCCGAGAAGCTGAGCATCGCGATCGAGGGGCGGCTCGCCCGCCTGCCCGATCGTCTGCCCGCGATCGAGGAGAATGCGATCTGGATCCGCCAGCGCAACCTCGGCTGCGGCATCGTCGGCCAGACCGCGATCCGCACCGACGATTTCGATCGGGTGAAGACCTGCCTGCTCAAGGTGACCGAGGACCGCGCCGCGATCGTGCGCGATCCGGATTTCGACTGTCTCGCGGCCAACACCGCGGCGGGTGCGCTGATCTGCGCGGACCCCGCGCTGGCGCTTGCCGAGACCGAGCTCAACGGTCAGGTCCTCGGCCTGATCGGCAAGCTGGACCCGACCGCCGCACGCTTTGCCTTCGCCGAATATGGCAGGTGGACGCGAGAGCGCGACCGCAAATGCAATCTCGTCGGCAAGGAGAACGTGCCACTCCCAGAACTCGAGCACGCCGAGGACTGTCTCGCCGAGCATCTGAAGCGCAGGACCGACGAGATTTTCGCGGCGAAGGGCGACCCCAAGAAGGTGTTCGGCCGGCAGGTCGCAGCCCGTTCGCCCGACACCGACGCGGTCGATTTCTGCGCCGCGCGAATCCACGCGGCCAATTCCTGCGGCAACTTCCTCCGCATCAACCGCGTCTACGCGCTCGACAGCCAGGTGACCGACCGGGAGGCGCAGGTCACGGGCGAGATCGAGATGGTCGTGCTGGCGCCCTTCGCCGTGTGCAGCAAGGTCGCCTCCACCTGCACCGGCACCTGCTGGGACGCCAGTACGGGTCGTCCGCAGCCGGGAGCCGGCAACAAGGAGCGCGCCGCAGAAGCCTTCAACGTCACGCGCCGCCTGCGGATCCAGCGGACCTTTGCCTTCGTGAAAGCCGCCGACGGCTGGCGCTGCCGCGAGGACGAGCTGGCCCCGGTGAATTCGGGCACCGCGGGCGGGGGATCGTAGGCGCTTCTTCTCCCTTGTGGGAGAAGGTGGCGCGCGCGAACGCGACGAGTGAGCGGTTCTTTCCACTCGCTAGACTATTCGTGAGGATAGAGACCCCTCACCCGTCTCGTCGCTACGCGATAGCCGATGCGAAGCATCGGCGTTCTGAGGACGGCGGCCGTAGGCCGCCTATGCACCCTCGCCCCACAAGGGAGAGGGTGCACTGAACTCGCCGCGAGAGAGTCCGCATCAGAACATCAGATTGTCCTTCACCAGCACCCAGCGGCCGCCCTTGACCTGCTGCACCTGGGTGATGGTGTTGGCGAGGTGGTCGGTCCTGGAGAACTTGGTCGGCGGCGAGTTGAAGATGTCGAGGAATTTGTCACCCGACTCGAGCGCATCCAGCATCTTCTGGCCGGTCAGGTCCTTGCCGGCCTTGTTGGCGTAGAACGCAAACGTCATCATCGCATTGTAGCCGATGATGGCCTGCGTGTTGGCGTCCGCATTGAACATCTTCTTGTAGTTGACGAGCCAATCCTTCACCTTGCCCTTGGCGGTGTCCTCATAGGGAATTTCGAAACCGCTGGCGGCATAGAGACCCTCGACCGCTTCCTTGCCCAGCGCCGGAACCTCCATCACGTTGGTGGGGGTGGCACCGAGGAAGGTGACGTCCCAGCCGAGCTTCTTGGCTTCCGTCATCGCCCCGATGGTCTCGCGGAGCACGGTGCCGAGCACGACGAGGTCGCATCCATCGGACTTCATCTTGGCGATCTGCGCGCTGAAATCGGAGGCACCCCGCTTGTAGCTCGTGATCGACGCCGGCTGCGCCTTCATGGCGGTGAGCTGCTGGTTGAAGCCGTCGAGCACGTTCTTACCGTACTCGTCGTCCTGATGCATGATGCACGGCTTCTTGAAGCCCTTCCACTCGATCATGTATTTCACCGCAGCCCGCGTGCTTTCGACATAGGGCAAGAGGTTGTTGAACTTCAGCCGTTCCTGCGGCTTGGCCGGATCGAACTTGAAGGTGAACTCGGCCGCCGTCAGCGGGAAGAGCTGCAGGACACCGGCATCGAAGAGGATGTCCTGCGCGGCGAGCACGGTCGGCGATCCCATCGGCCCGACCATGGCGAAGATCTTGTCGCGCTCGATCAGCTTTTGCGAAGCCAGCACGGCCTTCTTCGGATCGTAGCCGCTGTCCTCGACGACCAGCCGGATCTTGCGGCCGTTGACGCCGCCGGCCGCATTGATCTCCTCGGCCGCCATCTTCATGCCGTTCGCGACCGGAACACCCCACCCCTTGATCGGACCGGACAGATCCTGGTGAGTGCCGATGACGATCTCGGATGCCGAGATGCCCTCGTTGGTGACCTTGGTTTGCGCTGCGGCCGGCAGATGCGTGAGCACCACTGCGCTCACCGCAAGGCCGAACGCCCTGAACGATTTCGACATTGACGTCTCCTCTCCCTGGCCCGTGTTGCGCGAAGGGCGTGGCCATCGTTCCTTCGCTGTTTCCAGCATCGCCCGGCGCGCGGCCGGGCGCCTCCTCATGCCACCGCACGCTCGCGATACATCGCCTCGATCTCGGCGGCGTAGCGCTTGTTCACGAAGCCGCGCTTCAGCTTCATGGTCGGCGTCAGCTCCTCGTCCTCGGGCGTCAGCTGGCGCTCGATCAGGTAGAAGCGCTTGATGCTCTCGACGCGGGCGAAATTGCCGTTGACCTGCTCGATCTCGCGCCAGATCAGGTCCTGGATCTCGACCGCCCGGCACAGGCTTGCATAATTGGTGAAGGGGATGTCGTGGTCCTGCGCGAACTTCTCGACATTCTCCTGGTCGATCATCACGAGGCAGGTGAGGTAGGGCCGCTTGTCGCCGATCACGACGGCGTCCGAGATATAGGGCGAGAATTTGAGCTGGTTCTCGATCTCCGACGGCGTGACGTTCTTGCCGCCGGAGGTGATGATGATGTCCTTCATCCGGTCGGTGATCCGGACGAAGCCCTCATTGTCGATGGTGCCGACGTCGCCGGTGTGCAGCCAGCCGCGGGAATCGATGGTCTCGGCGGTCTTCTCGGGCTGGTTCAGGTAGCCCATGAACAGGAAGTCGCCCTTGATCAGGATCTCGCCGTCAGGCGACAGCGCGACCTCGCCCCAGGGCACGGCCGTGCCGACCGAGCCGAGCTTGATCCGTTCCGCCGGCATCATGGTGGCCACCCCGCAATTCTCGGTCTGGCCATAGACCTCGTGCATGTCGATGCCGAGCGCGAGATACCAGCGGATCAGCTCCGGCGCGATCGGCGCCGCGCCGGTGAAGGCGATGCGGCAGCGGTCGAGCCCGATCATGCGACGGATGTTGCGGAATGCGATGCGATAGGCCAGACGGTTGGCGATACGCAGCGACAGCGGCGGCGTCCTGCCCTCGAGCCGGCAATCGACCAAGCGGTAGCCGATGTCGATGGCGCGACGATAGACCCATTGCTGGAGCGGCGTCGCATCCTTCAGCGCAATGGTGACGGCGGAATAGAACTTCTCCCAGATGCGCGGTACCGCGAGGAAGACGGTCGGCTGCACCTCGCGCAGATTGTCCGGCACGGTCTCCGGGCTTTCGGCAAAACTCATCACCGAGCCGAGCGCGACCGAGATGTAGTAGCCGCCGATGCGTTCGGCGACGTGGCAGAGCGGCAGGAAGATCAGTCGCTCGTCGTTCTCCTGCGCCGGAATGAAGTCGTTGGCGTGCCGCATCTGATGCGTCACGCTGCGGTTGGCATGCATCGCGCCCTTGGGCGGCCCGGTCGTGCCCGAGGTATAGACGAGAATCGCGAGGTCGCCGGCGCTGCGGCTGTCAATCATCTCCTGCCACAGCGCCTCGCGGCCGACCATGTGGTTGCGGCCGAGCGCGCGGAATTCGTCGAGCGACATCACCATGTCGTCGGAGAAGCCGCTGAGGCCTTCCATGTCGAACACAATGATCTTCTGCAAGGTCGGACAGCGCGCGCGGCAGGCGAGCACCTTGTCGAGCTGCTCCTCGTCCTCGACGAAAACCACCTTGGTGCCGGAATCGTTGACGAGATATTCGACCTGGGACGATGCATCGGTCGGGTAGATGCCCGAGGCAACGCCGCCGGCACACAGGATGCCCATGTCGGCGTGGACCCACTCGGGAACGGCGTTGGCGACGATGGAGGCGACGTCGCCGGGCATGAAGCCGATCGCGCGAAGCGCATAGGCGACCTCCTTGGAGATCTCCAGCCATTCTCGCCAGCTCGTCGGCTGCCAGATGCCGAATTTCTTCTCGCGAATGGCCGGCCTGTCGCCCCGCGTCTCGGCGGCGCGCAGAAAGCTCTTCGCAATCGTGTCAGCGACCGTCAGCACCGCCGGTCGGGCCATGCGCCTCTCCTCCTTGTCGCCCTGCCTCCGCTGCCTGCCTTGCCGGCGGTCTGTTGTTGCGGGTGGGCCGTGTCATCTTACTGCCAGCCTGTCCTCACCGCCACGTCTTCTTCTTTTTCCAGCGCCGCTCGCCGCGCGCGCCCGCTTCCTTGGCGCCAAGGTAGAATTCCTGGATGTCCTGGGAATGCATCAAGCGGTCGCAGGTGTCGTTCATCACGATGCGGCCGATCTCCAGAACATAGCCGTAATGCGCGGTCTCCAGCGCCACCTTGGCGTTCTGCTCGACCAGCAGGATCGACATGCCCTGCTCCTCGTTGACGCGGCGGATGATGGTGAAGATCTCCTTCACCAGCAGCGGCGACAGGCCAAGCGAAGGCTCGTCGAGCAGCAGCAGCGTCGGCCGGTTCATCAGCGCGCGGCCGATCGCAAGCATCTGCTGCTCGCCGCCGGAGAGCTGGCCGGCCGGCTGGTTGATGCGCTCCTTCAGGCGCGGGAAATAGCCGTAGACGCGTTCGAGGTCCTCCGCGACGCCGTCGCGATCCTTGCGCGGATATGCGCCCATCATCAGGTTCTCGCGCACCGAGAGGAACGGGAACACTTCGCGCCCCTCCGGCACGTGACTGAGGCCGAGCCGCACGATCCTGTCGGCTTCCATGCGCTGGATCGGCCTGCCCATGAACTCGATCGCGCCCTTCTGCGGATCGAGGATGCCCGAGATGGTCTTGAGCACCGTCGTCTTGCCGGCGCCATTGGCCCCGAGCAGCGTGACGATGCGGCCGCGCGGCACCTCCAGCGAGATGCCGCGGATCGCCATGATCGGCCCATAATAGCTCTCGACGTTGGAGAGCTTCAGGATGGTCTCGGGTGTCGGGATCGCATCCATCGCCTCAGGCTCCCAGATACGCAGCGACGACGTCGGGATGCTGCTGCACCTCGGCCGGCGAGCCCATTGCGAGCACCCGGCCGTAGTTCAGCGCGATGACGCGGTCGGAGACGCGGTTGACCAGGGACATGTCGTGCTCGACCATCAGCACGGTGACGCCGAGCTCGTTCTTCAGGTCGCGGATCCAGAACGACATGTCGTCGGTCTCCTCGACGTTGAGGCCCGAGGACGGCTCGTCGAGCAGGATCAGCTTCGGCTCCGAGCACAGCGCGCGGGCGAGCTCGATCACCTTGCGCACGCCGTAGGGCAGGCCGGAGATGAGCTTGTCGCGATAGGGCTCGAGATCGAGGAATTCGATGACCTGCTCGACCCGGCGGCGATGCACCTTCTCGTTGGCGCGCACGCTCGGCAGGAACAGCAGCTCCTGCCAGAGCTGCGTGGTGGAATGACGGTGACGGCCGACCAGCAGGTTCGACAGCACGGTCGCGTTCTCGAACAGCTCGATGTTCTGGAAGGTGCGGGCGATGCCGAGCTTGGCGATGTCGTAGGGCGGCTCTTCGGTGATGTCCTGGTCCTCGAAGAAGATGCGGCCCGAGGTCGGCCGGTAGATCCGCGAGATCAGGTTGAAGATCGAGCTCTTGCCGGCGCCGTTGGGGCCGATGATCGAGAGGATCTCGCCCTTCTCGACCGCGAACGAGACTGCATCGACGGCCTTGAGGCCGCCGAAATGCAGCGACAGGTTCTCGGCGCGGAAATAGCTCATCGATTGCGCTCCGACTTCACGTAGATCTTCTGCCGTTTGAAGGTGGCGCGCTTGTAGAGCGGGAACAGCTGGAAGAAGAGCTTGATCTTCAACCAGCGGCCGTAGAGCCCAAGCGGCTCGAACAGCACGAACAGCACGATGATGATGCCGTAGATCGCGCCCTTCAGCCCGTTGAGCGAGGCGAAGGCCGCGACCTTGGACTGGATGTCGGCCGCGGTCGCCGTGCCTGCCCCGAACGTCGCCGCGATGCCGGCGATGATGCCCGGCATGTCGTCCTTCAGATAGGTCAGGAACGGATCGATCATCACGATGAAGATCGCGCCCAGCACCGCGCCGTGCAGGCTGAAGGTGCCGCCGATCAGGATCACGATGATGAACTCGATCGAGAGCTGGAGCGTGAACATCTCCGGCGAGATGAAGGATAGCTTGTGCGCGAACAGGACGCCGGCAAAGCCGGTGATCGCCGCCGAGATCGCGAACGACTTGACCTTGTAGAGTGCGACATTGACGCCCATGCTGCGCGCCGCCGTCTCGCTGTCGCGGATCGCGACGAAGGCGCGGCCCGTCGGCGACCGCAGCAGATTGAGCGTGCCGACGATGGTCAGCACCAGCACGGCAAGGCACAGATAATAGAAGGTCGGGCTGTCGCGCGGCACCGCGACGCCGAGCAGCGAGAGCGTCTTGACCCGCATGCCCTCGTTGCCGTGGGTCACGCTCTCCCAGCGCGCCAGGATCTCCTCGACGATCAAGGCAAAGGAGATGGTGGCGATGACGAGATAGATGCCTGTCAGGCGCAGGGCGGGGAAGCCGACCAACGCGCCGATGAAGCCGGTCAGGGCTCCGGCGGCGAGGAAGTAGACCGGGAACGGTACATTGTATTTCTGCAAGTAAGCGGCGGTGTAGGCCCCGATCGCGAGGAACGCGGCGTGCCCGAGCGAGGCCTGGCCGGTGAAGCCGGTCAGGATCAGCAGCGCAACGCCGACGATCGCGTAGATGCAGACGAAGACGAGCTGGCTCATCAGATAGCTGGACAGCACATGGGGCGCGATGAGCAGCAGAGCGAGCAGGATCCCGTAGGAGACGAGGTAGCCCGAATGCGGAAACAGCTTGATGTCGTCTTCATAGTCGGTCTTGAACAGGAAGCGCATGGCGTTCAGACCTTCTTGCGGACGTGGAGGCCGAACAGGCCTTCGGGCTTCAGGAGCAGCACGGTCAGCAGCACGAGGTAGGGCGCCACGTCCTTCCAGCCCTCCGGCAGGTAGAAGCCGGCCATGCTCTCGATCACGCCGATCAGCACGCCGCCGACGACCGCGCCCGGGATCGAGCCGAAGCCGCCGAGCACCGCGGCGGGAAATGCCTTCAGGCCGAGGACGAGGCCGACATTGGAATGGATGAAGGTGATCGGCGCCAGCAGCACGCCGGCGCAGGTCGCGACCGCCGCGCTGATCGCCCAGACGATCGACACCACGCGTTTGACCGGGATGCCCATGTAATAGGCCGCGAGCATGTTCTCGGAGCTGGCGCGCATTGCCGTGCCGAGCGTGGTCTTGTTGAAGAACAACCACAGCAGCGTGCACAGGATCATCGTCGCCGCGATCACCGAGAGCTTGTCGTAGGCGAGCACCAGCGAGCCCATGCGCAGCACGCCCTGGCTGAACGGCGTCTCGATCTTCAGATCGTCGGTGCCCCAGATCATGCCGGCGATCGAGCGCAGGAAATAACCGAGGCCGATGGTCGCCATGATGATGGAGAACTGGGGATAGCCGAGGATCGGCCGCACCACCACGCGCTCCGCCACCATGCCGAACAGCGCCATGGCCGCCACCGCACCGGCAAAGCCGAGCCAGTAGTTCAGGCCCATCATGCCGATGAAGGTGAAAGCGAAGAAGCCGCCGAGCATCATCAGATCGCCCTGGGCGAAATTGACGACCTCGGTGGCCTTGTAGACGAGCACGAAGCCAAGCGCGATCAGGCCGTAGACGCAGCCGAGCGCAACACCGCTGACCAGCTGCTGAACGAAATCCAGCATCGCCGCGTATCCTCCCGACGCAACCGGCGGTTCTTGACGACCGCCTTGCCGCATCTTGTGTCCAGTCGCTACGCAGTCATTTCGCTGCGTCAGCACCATTTGTCCCGGCGCCAATTCAGCCTGAACCGCAATGCGCTGTCAACAAACGGTGACTTGCCTTTCGTCGATCCCCGATGACGGAATTCGTCCACCGTAGATTCACGGTGCCGAAACATCTTCACGTCATGGTCGCGGACGATGCAAAACCGGAAGGTGGGGCCGTCATGAAGCCGGGCAACTCGGCGCTGGAAGTGCTGGGGTTAACGAAGCGTTTTGACCGTCTGGCGGTCGACGGCCTCGATCTCACCATCGATGCCGGCGAATTCTACGCGCTGGTCGGCCCCAACGGCGCCGGAAAGACCACCAGCTTGCGCATGGTTGCAGGCCTGTTGCGGCCCGATGCCGGCAGCGTCTCGATCTTCGGCATCGACGCGCTCCAGAATCCCGTTGCCGCCAAGCAGGTGATGGCGTGGGTGTCCGACGAGCCGATGATCTATGACAAGCTCACCCCGCTCGAATATCTCGAATTCGTCGCCGGCCTCTGGGGAATCGCGCCGTCGGCCTCGGAGCCGGTCGCGCAGGAGCTGCTCGGTTCGCTCGGCCTCGCGCCGCACCGGCACGAACGCTGCGAGGGCTTTTCCAAGGGCATGCGCCAGAAGGTGGCGCTGGCCGGCGCCCTCGTGCACGATCCTCGCCTCATCATCCTGGACGAGCCGCTGACGGGCCTCGATGCCGTCTCCGCGCGCCACGTGAAGGGCCTACTCACCGAGCGCGTCCGTGCCGGCTGCACGATCATCATGACCACGCATATTCTCGAGGTCGCCGAGCGCATGGCCGACCGCATCGGCGTGATCGCGTCGGGCCGTCTGGTCGCCGAAGGTACGCTCGACGAGCTGCGCCGGCAGAACGGCCATGCCGATACCAGCCTCGAGGATCTCTTCATCGCGCTGGTGACGCTCCCGGACGCCGCATGAGCTCGGCGACCGCACTGTCCTGGTTCGCCCGTCACGAGTTCCGGCTCGCCTGGCGCGAATGGTTCGCCATGATGACCGGCGGCCGGCGCAAGCGGGCGCGCGCCGCAATCGTCGGCTTGCTCGTCTTCGCCGCACTCCTGCACGTGCCGGCCTGGGCCGTGATCGGCCGTTTCGCCGACCTGCAACTGCCGCTCGACAAATCCTCGCTGGTCGTGATCTCTGCGACGATGTTCCTGGCCTGGACCCTGATGCTGTCGCAGGCGATCGAATCGGTGACGCGGGTGTTCTACGCCCGCGCCGATCTCGACCTCATCATGTCATCGCCGGCGAGGCTGGCCAATCTGTTCTCGGTGCGCATCGCCGCGATCGCGCTCACCGTCACGATGATGGCGCTCTTGTTCTCGACGCCCTTCATCGACGTGCTGGTGATCGGGGGCGGCGCGCGCTGGCTCAGCGCCTTCGGCGTCGTGGTCGCGATGGGGCTGTCGGCTGCGGCGATCTCGATCGCGATCACCATTCTTCTGTTCCGGCTGATCGGTCCGGCGCGGACGCGTCTCATCGCCCAGATCCTGGCCGCGATCATCGGCGCGGGCTTCGTGATCGCGCTCCAGGTCGCCGCCATCATGTCCTACGGCACGCTGTCGCGCTTCACTATCCTGACCTCAGGTCACCTCGCCGACTACGCGCCCGACGCAGACAGCATATGGTGGTGGCCGGCGCGGGCGGTCATGGGCGACAGCGAGGCGCTGCTGCTGCTTCTGGCGCTCGGGCTGGTGCTGCTCGGAAGCGTCATGGCGATGTTTTCGGGCCGCTTCGCCGACACCGCCATCGATGCGGCGGCCTCTGGCGCATCTGGCCGCGTTCGCGCGAAAGAGCGCCGCTTCCGCGGCGGATCGCGGCAACAGGCGCTGCGGCGCAAGGAATTCATGCTGCTGTGGCGCGATCCCTGGCTGATCTCGCAGACGCTGATGCAGCTTCTCTACCTGGTGCCGCCGGCACTGCTGCTCTGGCGCAATTTTGCCGACAGCGCCGCGGCGCTGACGCTGATTACTCCGGTCATCGTGATGGCAGCCGGCCAGCTCGCCGGCGGGCTTGCCTGGCTGACCATCTCGGGCGAGGACGCCCCCGACCTCGTCGCCACCGCGCCGCTGACGCCATCCAGCGTCACCCGCGCCAAGATCGAGGTGGTGCTGATCGCCATCGCCGCGATCTTCTGCCCGCTGATCGCGGCGCTGGCCTTCGCCGCACCATTCCAGGCGGCCATCAGCGCGGGCGCCGTCATGGTCAGCGCGGCCTCCGCCACCGCCATCCAGCTCTGGTTCCGGGTGCAGGCCCGGCGCAGCCAATTCCGCCGCCGCCAGACTTCCTCGCGGCTTGCGACCTTTGCCGAGGCCTTCTCCTCGATCGGCTGGGCGGCCACCGCCGCATTGCTGCTGGCCCTGCCCATCGCCGGCCTCGTCAGCGGCCTGATCACGGCCGGCCTCGTCGCAATGACCTGGAAGTTCAGCCCCAGGCGGGAATAGCCCGCAAGGTGCGACACTGACGCGCTGTTGATCGCAGCCCATTGGCCACGCGCTGCATGGCACGCTAGACTTGTCCCTGAAACATCGGGGACGCATGCATGTGGCGACTGGTTTCGATGGCTCTGGCGCTGTTCGGCGTATCCCTCGCACCTGCTCTCGCCCAGCAGCCACAACGCAGCGAATGTCTGGCGATGGCGAATGCGGCGCCCCGCGCGATGCCGGTCACGTTCCGACAGGCAGCAGCGGCGCCCGCGGTCGAGATCACCTATGCCGGCCATTCCACCTATTTCATCGATACGCCCGGCGGCCTGCGCATCGCCACCGACTATAGCGGCGCCTACCAGGTCGGCCGGCTCCCCGACGTCGTCACCATGAACCGGGCCCACAGCACCCACTACACCCTGTTCCCAGACAAGCGCATTCCCCATGTGCTGCACGGCTGGAGCGAAGACGGCAAGCCGGCCATCGTGTCGAGCCGCGTCGGCGACACCTTCATCCGCAACGTCACGACCGACATCCGCCGCTATTTCGGCGACGATGCCGGCAGCGACATGATCCGCGACGGCAACTCGATCTTCATCTTCGAGGTCGCCGGCCTCTGCATCGGGCATCTCGGCCATCTCCACCACAAGCTGGACGACAGCCATTTCGCGCAGATCGGACGGCTGGACATCGTGATGGTGCCGATCGACGGCACCTACACCATGACGCTGGGAGGCATCTCCGAGATCACCAAGCGGCTGCGCGCCTCCGTGGTGCTGCCGATGCATCGCTTCGCCACGCCGCTGGACGATTTCATGCGCCGGATCGGCCAAGACTTCGAGATCGACCGCCGCTCCGAGCGCTCGTTCCGGATGTCGCGGGATGCGCTGCCGTCGAAGCCGACGGTGATCATCCTCGACGGGGTCTGACGCGCAATTTTCTCCAAGTCCACCGAGGACCGTTCGTGTTGATGTCTCCCGCAAGAGGAGATCGACATGACGGATCTTGCGAGATTGTTGCATGCGGACGGACCAAACCCCGAGCACGCAGCGGCGCTCCAGCTTTACGGCCGCTTCGTCGGCGACTGGGATGCCGAGATCACCGCCCACGGACCCGACGGAACGAAGCACACCGCACCCGGCGAGATCCATTTCGGCTGGGTGCTGGAGGGCCGCGCCGTGCAGGACGTCTGGATCATCCCCCGACCCGTGGGCACGCCGGCCTTTCCGATCGCCGGCAATTGGTACGGCACGACATTGCGTGTCTATGACCCAACCATCGCCGCGTGGCGGATTTTCTGGTTCGACCCTGGCCGTAGCGTGTTTCGCCAGCAGATCGGCCGTCCGCAAGGCGATGACATCGTGCAGGAAGGCACGACCGAGGCAGGCGAGCTGACGCGCTGGAGCTTTGCGGAGATCACCGGCGATTCCTTCCATTGGCGCGGGGAGGTCAAGCCTGCCGCGGCGGCGGACTGGCGGCTGATGGTCGATGTGAGAGCAAAGCGGCGCAAAGGCTGACGACGCCGCCGCTGTGCTCGCAATGACGGGTGCGGTTGCATGGCGCGCGCTGCTGCCCGACGAGATGAGATGCTAGGCTCCCGACATAAACACGTAAAAGGGAGCGAAAGACGATGGCTGCGAGCGGGTTGCCCGCCAATACGAGCGGGTTGTTTGTCGAGCCGCGCGAGGACTGGCTCGCGCTGCACCGGGAAGAGATCATCGATGCGGCCCGGCCGGTCGTCGATCCCCATCACCATCTCTGGAATCGCGGGCACCGCTATCTGATCGAGGAGATGGCGGCTGATATCGCGACCGGCCACAACGTCATTGCGACCGTCTATGTCGATTGCCGCTCGATGTATCGCGCGCACGGGCCGGAGGCGTTCCGGCCCGTCGGCGAGGTCGAGTTCGCCAACGGCGTTGCCGCGATGAGCGCGAGCGGCGCTTACGGCAAGGCCGCGATCTGTGCCGGCATCGTCAGCCACGCCAATCTGTTGCTGGGCGACGCCGCGAAGCCCGTGCTCGAAGCGCAGATCGCGGCCGGCAACGGCCGCTTCCGCGGCATCAGGCATTCCTCGGCCTGGGACGAGGACCCCGTCGTCGCCGGCATGTACGCCAACAGGCCAAAGGGCCTGTTGCAGGATGCGACCTTCCGCAAGGGCTTTGCCTGCCTCGCGCCGCTGAACCTCAGCTTCGATGCCTGGCTGTTCCATCCGCAGATCGACGAGCTGACCGAACTGGCGCGCGCTTTCCCCGACACCAGGATCGTGCTCGACCATTGCGGCGGCCCGGCCGGCGTCGGCCGCTTTGCAGGCCGGCGCGAGGAGGTGTTTCCGCAATGGCGCGCCTCGATCCGCGAGATCGCGACATGCGAGAACGTGGTGGTGAAGCTCGGCGGGCTCGCCATGTGCCTGCTCGGATACGACTTTCATCTGCGCGAGCGGCCGCCGGCATCGGAGGAGCTTGCCGCGGCCTGGCGGCCTTATGTGGAGACCTGCATCGAGGCGTTCGGACCCAAGCGCGCGATGTTCGAGAGCAACTTCCCGCCGGACAAGGGCCAGTGCAGCTATCAGGTGATCTTCAACGCCTTCAAGCGCATCGCCTCGCCCCTGAGCGAGGCCGAGAAGACCGCGCTGTTCTCGCAGACCGCTATCGACGTCTACCGGCTCGAGCTGCCGTCGGGACGAGAAAAGGGGCCGGGACAATCCCGACCCCTCTTCCGTCGTGGCCGCTGGGAAGCGTCCTTGAAACGCTATTGTCTGAGTTCTAGCTGGCGCCCATCAGCGAGGCCGGACGGCGCTCGCCGCTGGAGGTGAACATCTTCTTGAGCTTGTTGACCACGCGGATCAGGAAGCCGATCATCACGGGATTGGTCTTGCGGCAGAAGGCGATCTTCTTGACGTGCCCTTCGACATGCCATTTGGCATGCGCGCCGTCGCGGAAGAAAATGACATCGCCGGGGCCGTAGCGCTTGGGCGGCATGCCGTCGCTTTCGAGCACGATGGATCCTTCCATGATCATGATCGTCTCGTCGATATCGTAGTACCAGTTGAAGCGCCCTTCGGTGCATTGCCAGATGATGGTCTGCGCGGTGCCGTCGGCGCTGGTAGACAGGACGCGCGAGCGCGAGACCGGGTTACCCTCGATGACCCAGGACGGCTCGATCGGCCGCAGCTCCAGATCCACATTGGAACTGCCGATTTCAATCATTGCGCGCGACATCTGTTTCCTCAGGGAATAAATAGGTTTGGCCGGGTCGAAGCCCGGATTGTTTCCAATGCTGCTCGTCACGCTAGTCACCGGCTTTTAATTCTTCCTTACGCGGGCCTCGAGAATCAGCCGCAAGTTGCAGGTGCGGTGCAGCTAACATCGCGATTCCGCTCCGAAATTCGCGCACATGAACCCTTCTTTTCCCGGGTGCGACAAAATGCGCGAAAATGACCATGGAAGGAGCCACGCCGATGCTACTGACGCCTGAGGTTCTCACAGCCAACAGCGAGGTCGTCGCCTGGCTCGGCAGCCTGGATGTCTCGTTCACGCCGGACGAGGAGCCCTGGTTCACGATCGACGGCGTCGAAAACCCCAGGCAGATCGGCAACGACGGCTGCGGCGGCGCGTTTGTGCTGCTGCCGTCGCAGCATGTGCTCTACGTGTCATCGGAGGAGCGCGCCGGCATTATCGCAGAGAGTTTCGAGGCGCTGGTCCAGCTCGTCGTCGCCCGGCCCTACTGGCTCGACATCCTCAAATTTTCCGCCGGTGGCGATCTCCAGGAGATGCGGCGCGCGGCGGATGGACTGGAAGCGACACGCGAGGACGAGGACGAGATCAACGAGGCCCGCGAGGAGATTCGCAGCGCGCTCGGCCTGTCCGAGCCGAACGATCCGGTCGGCGCACTCTACGAGGCGGTGGCAGGCTCCGGCGCCATCGTACGCGCCACCGACGGCTGCCCGTTCACGACGCTGTTCAACCGCTTCAGCATCGACAGGAAACCGATGCTGCGCAGTGCGGCGGCGTGACAGGGGCTTTCAAGAGACGAGATACGGGGCCTTCATGGTTCGAGACGCGCCGTAAGGCGGCGCTCCTCACCATGCGGGTCAAAAATCCTGCCGCGAAACGAGACCTCATCCTGAGGAGCCCGCCAGCAGCGGGCGCTCGAAGGATGGGCCGCGAGACGGGCTACTTCGCCCACTCGCCCTTGCGAAACACCGGCACCTTGCTGCCATCGGCGAGGATGCCGTCGATATCGGTCTCGGCCGAGCCGATCATCCAGTCGATATGGATCAGGCTCTGGTTGCCGCCCTGCGCGGCGATCTGCTGCGGTGTGAGCTGCGCGCCGTTGACGAAGCATTTCGAGTAGCACTGGCCGAGCGCGATGTGCGAGGCCGCGTTCTCGTCGAACAGCGTGTTGTAGAACAACAACCCGCTCTGCGAGATCGGCGAGGAATGCGGCACCAGCGCCACCTCGCCGAGGCGGCGCGCGCCCTCGTCGGTATCGAGCACCTTGTTCAGCACCTCTGCACCGCGCGAGGCCTTTGCGTCGACGATCTTGCCGTCCTCGAAGCGCACCGCGATGTTGTCGATCAGCGTGCCCTGATAGGACAGCGGCTTCGAGCTCACGACGTGGCCGTAGACGCGGCGGCAATGCGGCGTGGTGAAGACCTCTTCGGTGGGGATGTTGGCGTTGCAGCTGATGCCGTTCTTGGAGAGCGAGGCGCCGCCCTCCCATTCGTGGCCGTCGGCAAGGCCGATGGTGAGATCGGTGCCCGGCCCCGAATATTGCAGTGCGCGAAAACGCTGGCCGTTGAGCCAGTTGGTGCGCTCGCGCAGCACGGCATTGTGGCTCGCCCAATTGCCCATCGCATCCTCGCGGTCGACGCGGGACGCCGCGAAAATCGCATCGGCGAGCTTGCCGATCGCGACGTCCTCGGCATCGTCAGGGAAGACCTGCTTGGCCCAGGACGGGCTTGGATAGGCAATGATGTTCCAGTTGGTGTCGAAATTGACGATTTTTTCCAGCGCCGGCTGATAGGCCATGGAGTTGGCCTTGCTGGCGCGGGCCACCTTGGAAGGATCTTCGCCGGACAGCAGCATCGGATTGTCGCCGACGATGGCGAGCCGCGCGGTGTTGTCCGAGAATGCCTTGGCCATGCCCTCGTAGAGCCAGCCGGCAGCACGATCGAAACTGTCGTCGTGGCCGTGGCGGTAACGTGCCAGCGTCATCTCCTCGTCCGACAGGATCGGCGTCACGATGCCGGCGCCGGCCTTGTAGGCGTGCACGGCAATCCGCCGCACGAGCGGCAGCGCGATCGCAGGCGCCGTCAGAAGAAGATCCTGTCCCGGCCGCAAGCCCAGGCCCACCTTCACCGCCACCTCGGCCAGCCGGTCGAGTTTCGCCGGATCGATGGGAGTAGCGGAATTGCGGTGATCAGTCATGCGGGGCCCTCTGCCGGAAGTCTCTCATTCAATCTAAGTCTAGCATCGCGAGGCGCAAGTGCGCGAGCACCTTGCGGCACCGGGAAGATACGCAGTTTCGCGCAGATTGGTTTTCAACGCGTTGCCGATTTCAGCACCTTGTCGACCATGGCAAGCGCGAGGCCGAGGTAATTTTTCGGTGAGGTGAGCGCCTCGATTGTGGCACGGTCGATGCGACTCGCGACCCGGGAGTCGGAGGAGAGCGCATCTGCCAGGCTCAAGCCTTTGTCATTGGCGAGCCGGCAGGCGTCATAGACCACGTCATGCGCCTCCTGCCGCCCGATCTGCGGGGCGAGCCCCATCATGACCGCTTCGGCAACGATCAGGCCACGGCTGATGGCCAGATTGTCGTTCATCTTCGCCTCGTCCACGATGAGGCCCGCGAGCGCAAACTTCGCCTGGTGCAGCGCGCCGGCGGTCAGCACGAAGCTTTCGGGAATTGCCATCCATTCGGCGTGCCAGGGCCCGGTGGCACGCTCGAAATCCTGCACCATCGCATCCAGCATCAGGCCTGCATGCTGGCGCACCGCCTTGGACGCCGCGAGCATCAGTTCGGAGGAGATCGGATTGCGCTTCTGCGGCATTGTCGAGGAGGCGCCGCGGCCCTTGACGAACGGCTCGTAGACTTCCGCGAATTCGGTCGAGGCCATGATCATGATGTCGAGCGCGATCTTGCCGAGCGAACCGGTGACGAGCGCCAGGAAGTTCACGGCCTCGGCGAAGCCGTCGCGCGCGACGTGCCAGGTCGAGGCGGGAATGCCGAGCTTCAGTTCAGCGCACAGCGCCTCCTGGACCTCGAGCCCCTTGTCGCCGAGCGAGGCCAGCGTGCCGGCGGCGCCGGCGAACTGGCCGACCAGGACGCGGGGCTTCAATTGCACCAGACGCTCGGCATGGCGGTCGAACATCGCGAGCCAGATCGCGGTCTTGTAGCCGAACGTCACCGGCAGCGCCTGCTGAAGATGGGTGCGGCCTGCCATCGGCGTGTCGCGATAACGCTTGGACAGGTCGGCGAGGATGCGGCGAAGCTCGGCAATGTCGTTCTCGACGATCTCGAGCGCGGCCCGCAATTGCAGGACCACGGCGGTGTCCATGATGTCCTGCGTGGTGGCGCCCCAATGCACGTAGCGGCCGGCCTCGCCGCATTGCTTCACCATCTGATGCACCAGAGGGAGGATCGGATAGCCGACGATGTCGGTCTCCTGCCGCAACAGGTCGAAATCGAGCGCGGCGACATTCGTTCGCGCCGCGATCTGGTCCGCGGCGTCCTGCGGGATCACGCCGCATCTGGCCTCCGCCTTCGCCAGCGCCACCTCGATCTCGGCATAGCGCGCCACCAGCGCGATATCGGAGAACACCTCCCGCATCGCGGGCGTGCCGAAGGCATCGCGGAAAAGCATGGAGTCGAGCACGGTGGTCGAGGCGGGAAAAGCGGGCATGGGCGTTTCTTCGTGGTTGATGTGTCTTGTGTATGATGTGTCTTGGATGAAGGCAGCTTACGCAGGCCGCGCCGTTCGGCAATGGACAAAGGCACTCCCGCCGTCATTCCGGGATACGCGAAGCGCGAGCCCGGTATCCGTTGCGCGACACCCGATGCGGACAAGCGGAGTCCCGGTTCGCGCCAAGCGGCGCGACCGGAATGGCCCGAGACAGCCCAAGGCGCCGCAATCCGGCCCAAAGCCCCGAGTTTTCGGAGGTCGCCGGCCATCCGAAAACCGCATGACTGCCATCACGCGATTGTGGTGAACCGGATCGACCGTTCGACGGACTCACAGACTTCAAGTCGAAGTCCATTTTGATTTTTTCATTGCCAGACATACTCGTGAGCCCAGAGTTTTCGACGTGCAGTTTCTGTTCCGGGACCACCTTCTCGACACCGACCGGCGCGAGCTGAGCCGCGAACAGGTTCCCATTGCCGTGGAACCGCAGGTTTTCGACCTGGTCGTGCATCTCATGGAGAATCGCGACCGGGTGGTCAGCAAGGACGAGCTGATCGACAAGATCTGGCACGGCCGCAGCGTGTCCGAATCCACGCTGACCAGCCGGATCAACGCGGCGCGCAAGGCGGTCGGCGACAATGGCGCGAATCAGGCGCTGATCCGAACCATCGCGCGCAAGGGTTTTCGCTTCGTCGGCGACGTCGAGGCGAAGCGCGGTGCAGCGACGCCCGAACCCGGCCCCGCGGCGCAGGTGTCGCAGGCCGCACTCGCCCTGCCCGACCGGCCCGCGATCGCCGTGCTGCCCTTCACCAACATGAGCGGCGACCGCGAGCAGGATTATTTCTCGGACGGCATCAGCGAGGACATCATCACCGCGCTGTCGAAGCTGCGCTGGTTTTTCGTCGTCGCGCGCAACTCCTCCTTCGTCTACAAAGGCCGCGCCGTGCACCTCCACGAGGTCGCCCGTGAGCTCGGCGTACGCTACGTGGTCGAAGGCAGCGTGCGGCGCAGCGGCGAGCGGCTGCGCATCTCGGCCCAGCTCAACGACGTCTCCACCGGCAGCCATCTCTGGGCCGAGCGCTACGACCGCGACCTCGCCGACATCTTCGCCGTGCAGGACGAGATCACCGAGGCGATCGTGGCCGCGATCGAGCCGCAGCTCTATGCCGCCGAAAGTTTTCGCGCCCAGCGCAAGCCGCCGGGCAGCCTGGACGCCTGGGACCTCGTGATGCGCGCCTTGTCGCATCACTGGCGCAGTACGCGCGAGGACAATGCCGCCGCGCAAGGGCTGCTGGAAAAGGCCGTTGCGATCGATCCCGCCTACGGCAAGGCGCTCGGCCTGCTCGCAACCAGCCATATCTTCGGCGCGCATATGGGCTGGGCCGACATGCCCACGACCGTGCCGATCGCCGAACGCGCCGCACTGGCCGCCGTGGAAGCCGATCGCGAGGACGCCTGGGCCCATCACGGCCTCGCCTATACCTATCTGTTCCGTCGCCGCTTCGACGATGCGCTGGCGGAGTTCGAGCTGGCCTTGAGCCTCAATCCGAATTTCGCGATGGCGCATGCCTTCTACGGCGTGACGCTGTGCTATGCGGGACGATGGCAGGATGGCGATGCCGCCGCGCGCCATGCGTTGCGGCTGAGCCCGCGCGATCCGCTCGCGGCGATCTATTGCGGGGTTGCGGCCTATGCCCGATTCGTCGGCCGCGACTACGAAGGCGCCATGCAGATGGCGCGCGAGTCGCTGCGGCAACGCGGCGATTTCGTCGGAGCGCATCGTGTGCTGACGGCCGCCGCCGGCATGTCCGGAAACTCGGCTCTCGCGGCGTCCGCCCTGGAAGGCCTGCGTCGTGCCCAGCCCGGCATCTCGCTCGCCTGGATCACGCGCGAACTGCCGATGCTGCGAGAGCAGGACCGCGCGCACTATCTCGAGGGATTGCGGCGCGCGGGGATGAAATAGCTCGGCTTGCCCTCCTGGAGGGTAAGTGAGCCCTACTCCTGCATCATCTCGCCGCTGCCGCCGAGCTCGGCGGGAAAATCCTTCAGCTTGGGCAGGCCGTCGCGCATCGGCAGCACCGTCTCGGCGTAGTTGACGTGAACGCCGGGCGAAAACGCGAGCGTGGGGATGGTGGCGGCGAAGACGTCCACCAGACCGAACGGCGGATGGTTGGTCATGAGATGGCCGCCGCACGTCTTGCAGAATTTGCGCTGGCTGAGCGGCGTCTTGGCGAAGGTCTCGACGTTCTGGGCGCCTTCGGTGATGCGCACGGCTACCGGCTTCCACAGGCTGAAGGCGTTCACCGGCCCGCCCGACCACGACCGGCAGGAGCGGCAATGGCAGTAGCCCATCGCCTCCGGCGCGCCCGTGACCTCGACCGTGACCGCGCCACAGAAGCAGTTTCCGACATGTTTCATTGGCTTTTTCCGTTGATGCAGGATCGATATCGGACGGCGGGTGCCCGCGCGCCCTCCTTTCGGTGGACGCGCGGGGCAAGGCGAAGGCTATGCTGCTTTGCGCCAGGGAATAAGCATCGACACCCGCTGCTTGTATTGCCGGTACTCGTCGCCGAAGAGAGCGACGAGATCGCGTTCCTCCAGCGCGATGCCGACGAAGATGTAGAGCGTGGTCACGGCGGCGAAGAGCAGGTGCCCCGCGGTCATGACCGGTGCCGCCCAGAACGCCATGATGAAACCGAGATAGATCGGATGGCGAACGAATTTGTAGAGCAGCGGCGTCTTGAAGCGCGGCGCTTCCGCTTCCTTGCCGACCAGGTGATTGGTCACCTGGTGCAGGCCGAACAGCTCGAAATGATTGATCATGTAGGTCGAGGTGAACACCAGCACCCAGCCCGCAAAGGACAGCGTGACCACCGTCACGGCGAGATCCGGATTTTGGACCTCCCATACGACCGCCGGCAGCGGACGCCACTGCCAGAACAGGAGGAGCAATGACAGGCTCGCCAGTAGCACGTAGGTGCTGCGCTCGACGGGCTTGGGGACGAACTGCGTCCACCAGGTCTTGAAGCCCTGACGCGCCATCACGCTATGCTGGATCGCGAACAGCGCCATCAGGAGCAGATTGATGATGACGGCCTCAAACGGCGGCGTCGCGGTTCCAGTGTCGATGGTCTTCGGGACCACGATCCCCATGACGAAGCCGATGGCGTAGAGAATGGTGACGAAAAACACGAGATATGCCGCAATTCCGTACAGAAAGGCGATGAACTTGAAAATGCGAGAGCCCGTAATCTCCGGGGCGATGGAATGAACCTGGTGCTCAATCTGGGACATAAAAAGCTCCGTTGTGCCAAAACATCGACACTTCTTGGTAAGTGCACCCTGCACCTCCGACGGGCAGAAGACTTTCGCGGACAGTTTATTTTCGCCTGAGACGCCTTTGATTTTTGCTTGAGACGACGACAACGTGCGATTTCTCTTTGAAAACAACGTGCTGGACGGGGACCTGCGGGAGCTCACCTGCGACGGCGCAGCCGTGCCCCTGCAGCCGCAAGTGTTCGATCTTCTGCTCTATCTGGTCGCGCAGCGCGCCCGAGTGGTCAGCAAGGATGACCTGATCAGCCAGATCTGGAGCGATCGAATCGTCTCAGACTCCGCCCTGAACAGCCGGATCAACGCCGCCCGCAAGGCGATCGGTGACGACGGCGCGACCCAGCGGCTGATCAAGACCATTCCGCGCAAGGGCTTTCGTTTCGTCGGCGACGTCCGGGAAGAAAGCCGGGAGAGCCTGGCAGCTTCCCCTGTACGCGCTGAAACCGCCCCTGCCCGGCCGCGCACGGTGGCGGACCGCCCGGCCATCGCGGTGCTCGCCTTCGAGAACATGAGCGGCGATCCCGAGCAGGACTATTTCGGCGACGGCATCAGCGAGGACATCCTCACCGCGCTGTCGAAACAGCGCTGGTTCATGGTGATCGCCCGCAACTCGTCCTTCACCTACAAGGGACGCGCGGTCCACATCAGGCAGATCGCCGAGGAGCTCGGCGTCCGCTACGTCGTCGAAGGCAGCGTACGCAAGACGGACAACCGGGTGCGCATCACCGCACAGCTCAACGACGCGGCGTCCGGCAGCCATCTCTGGGCCGAACGCTACGATCGAGAGCTCGTCGACGTGTTCGCCCTGCAGGACGAGATCACCAACGCGATCGCCGCGGCAATCGAGCCGCAGATCCATGCAGCGGAGAATTTCCGCGCGAAGCGCAAGCCGCCCGCGAGCCTCGATGCATGGGACCTGCTGATGCGGGCGCTGTCGCATTACTGGCGCGTGACGCGGCAGGATCACGAGGCGGCCAGGGCGCTGCTGGAGCGCGCGATCGGGATCGATCCGAATTATGGTCAGGCGCTGTCGGTCCTGGCAGCGAATCACATGTTCGGCGTGCATCTCGGCTGGTCCGAGCTTGCCGCGGTGGCGCCGGCCGCGGAAGCCGCCGCGCTCGCGGCGGTGCGCTGCGACCACGAGGATGCCTGGGCGCATGCCGCGCTCGGCAGCGTCTGCTTCTCGACACGCAGGCTGGCCGACGCACTGTCCGAGTTCGAGCAGGCACTGGCGCTCAACCCGAACTTTTCCCTGGCGCAGGGCTATTACGCACTGGCGCTGTCCTATGCCGGACGCGCGAAGGACTCGTTCGAGGCGGCGCAGCGGGCGATCCGGCTCTCGCCGCGCGATCCCTCGCTGGCGATCTATCACGGCATCGCCGGCTATGCGCGCTTCACCGAGCGGCACTATGACGAGGCGATCGCGCTCGCGCGCGAGGCGATCCGCCACCGCGGCGACCTCACCGGCGCCTATCGCGTTCTCGCGGTCGCCGCCGGCATGACCGGCGACGGGACGCTGGCCGAGATGGCGCTGGGTGAGCTCCGCCGCACCCAGCCCGGCATCTCGCTCCACTGGATCGCGACGCAATTACCGTGGGCCAATGACGCCGACCGCGAGCACTATCTGGAGGGATTCCGGCGGGCGGGATTGAGGTAGAGAACTCCTTCTCCCGCAAACAGGGCGAGGGCCATCGCACGCGCAGAAGGCGGATGCAGATACGACGCGTCGTCTCAGGCTCCTCCGCACGCGGTCAGCGGATCGTAATCGGACCGCATCAGCATCGCGTGGAGCTGACGCCGGCGGATGCCCATATTGCCACCGTCGAAGATCGGCAACGCCAACGCGTCCTGCAACAAGCGGCCGAACGGCGCCGCGTGATCATAGCTGTCGATGCCGACCACGCGCATCAGGTCGGTGATGACCCGCACAGCGGCTTCGGAGCCGAAGATCTTGGCCTGGACCGCGAGCTCGTCGGCACCGGGCAATTGCGCATCGAGCGCATGGCAGGCTCGCCAGCTCAGGTAGCGCGCGGCCTCGATAGTGATCTTCGCGTCGGCGAGTGCATAGCCGACCGCCTGATGCTCGATGATCGCCTGTACCCCGCCCCGTTTCTCGGTGCGGGCAAAATGCAGCGCGAAGTCGAAGGCGGCCCGCATCAGGGCGACGCCGAAGATGCCGACCAGCGCCGCCGTGCCGGTGAAGGCGGCAGACGCCAGCATCAAGCCGCCCCCCTCCTGCCCGAGCAGATTGCCGTGCGGCGCGGTGACGGCCTGCAGGCTGAATTCCGGCACGAGATGAGCGCGGTGGCCGATCGAATCGATGGCGCGTTCGAACACGATGCCGGGCACCGGGCCTTCGACCGCAATGATGGAGACACCCTGCTCCGGTGGCGCGGCGGGATTGGTCCGGCACACCACGCACAGCACGTCGGCGCCGTTGCGGTCCCACCCGGTGGCGGACGACACCCATTTCTTGCGACCGTCGATGATCCAATTGGCGGAGTCGCGTCGAGCGGTGGTGCGCACGCCCTCGCCTGGCGGAGGTGCGGCAGCATTGGCGCTGCCGCCGGGCTCCGAGGAGCAGAAGCCCGCAAGCGGAGCGCCGCTCGTCTTCAGGAACGGTGCAAGCAGGCGGGCGCATTGCTCCGCCGTACCACCAAGCAGAATCGGCAGCAGACCGAGCACTGTGCCGAGCATGGTCAGCGTCACACTCGGATTCACGGCGTAGAATTCTTCCGCCAGGATCGCCATGTCGACAAGTCCGGCATTGTCGCCGCCCGCGGGCGCCGGAATGCATTTGCGCAGATAACCGGCAGCGACCATCGCCTCATAGGTCGGCTTCGTCGCGAGAAATCGCTCTTCCGGCGTCGCCAGCAACTCGGCCTTGCCGGCGCCGGTCAAGACCTCCGCCGCAAATTTTCGCGATTGAAGCTGCAACGCGCGCTGCGCAGGTGAAAGCGTGAAATCAATCGCCATCGAACATCTCCGTCGCTCCGGCAGGTCACCAGGGTGAGCCGAGCGAGGGCGGAAAATCTTGGCCGGCAGCGACCGAATTCTTGGCTGGAGGTGAACTACTCGCCCTTACCCATCGTCCGGCGAAATTCGCGCGGAGCGAGGCCGTGGCTGCGCTTGAAGAGGCGGTTGAAGTGCGAGATGTCGGAAAAGCCGGCCTCATACGCGATCGCAGAGATGGTCTTGTGACGATGCTGCGCGTCGAGCAGGTCGCGGGCGCAGATCAGGATCCGACGATCGCTGACATGCTCGCCGACGGAGCGGCCGGTCGCGACGAACAGCCGGTGCACATAGCGCTCCGAGCAGCGAAACTTCCGGGCAAGCAATTCGGCATCGAGACCGGGATCGTCGCTGTGGCGGTCGATATGATCGAGCATCATTGACAGCAGCACGGGCGCATTCACGCGCGCAACCGGCATTTCACCCAGCATCTCCGGTGCATGCGCGATCAGCTCGACCACATGCGTGCCGCTACTTGCCGCCACCGCGGGTGCGGCCAGGCAAAGCTCGGCATAGCCTGCGAGCGTTCGCGACAACGCGCGGCCATTTGCCGTCCTCGACAACGCAAGCCGCGGAGAATCCGCAAAGCTCTTTGGCAGGCGCCGCCGCGGCACGGCAAAGCAAAACAGGCGGAAGTCGCGGCCGTTGGCAATCTCGAACGGCTCGGTCGTATCGGCGACCGCGAGGTCGCCGGGCGCACAGACCTGCTCGTGTCCCCGCTGCGTCGTGCGGCCCAGGCCCTCGAGCTGGAGATTGACGAAGCAGAGATCGTCCGTGCTTCGCGCAATATGGGGCTGCAGCCGAAGAACGCAGTGCGCCGTGGCTTTCACCAGCGAAATCCGGACCGGCGCGGCGTCAGTACGCGCGATCGAACCTTCAAAGGGACGGTCGGCGATTTTACGCGGCTCGAGCCGAACAAAGGCCGCAGCGAGATCGTCGGCCCAACTGCCGAAGGGCTGATCGGCGCGAGAGGGCTTGGCTAACCATTCCATAGGTGCGCCCCGGAATGAGGAATTCGCACGTGCAAATTCGGATTGGACGACCAGACGCGACGGAAGGATAGCTTTTGGCAAACAACCGGTCAAATCTCGAAGGCGCGCAACATGCGACGGCCATCACGTCGTCATCGCAAGCGCCGCCGTCGGTGCACCCAAAACCACGCGAGTGGTTAGAGGAGCGATCCGCTACCTGGCTTTGGCCTGATCCTGCTTCGGCGCCGGCACCTGCGCGAGCGGAGAATGGCGACCTGGCGCATTTGGCCGCAGGCGCGGTTTTGGGCAGTCGGCGGCGGATTCGTTAACGGGAAATCAGGCGCGCTTGCGCGCCGCCGTGCCCTTCGGCGCAGCACCCGCGCGCGGCTTGGCCGGCTTTTCCAGCGCATTCCACTGGGTGTCGTCGAGCAGGCGCGCGAACAGGCGATCGCGTTCGGGCCTTGGCAGCGGTGACATGCCGAACAATGCGCCCAGCATCAACCCTCGCGCCGCGGCCCAGCGCAGCATCGCAAGATCCGGGTCCGCGGCCTCGGCCTTGATCGCCGCGATGGTCTTGAGGTCGCTGTCGCGCGGCAGCGCCATCAGGTCCGGGTTCTCGACCATCGCCGCCAGCAGCGCGAGCGCGGCCGAATTCGGCGCATTGGCGGCTTCCCTCACCGTCGCGATCTCGGTGGCAAGCTCGGGATTTTCGGACTCGGCTTGCGCCTTCGCACGATACGGCGTCGAGAACTCCTCGAAACGCACCATCTGCCGCTCGAGCAGTGCCTTCAGAACCGCCTCCTTGGTGCGGAACTGATGTATCACGCCGCCCTTGCTGAGGCCGCTCTCCCGCGCAATGGCATCGAGCGTCAACCGGCCCGGCCCGTCGCGCGCGATGATGACCAGCGCCGCATCGAGCGCGGCGTTGCGGGACCGTTCCGAGCGAGTGGCATTGTCCATGGCCGACTTGTCTCCATGGCAAGACAATGAAGCAAGTGAAAACAGGACGCGGTGTACATTTTTTGTGCGAACCCTGTCGAGACTTTCATCTTGCAGCGTCGAACGGGACTGTGTGAGCCTCGATGTCGGATGGGGACTGGGATGGGTTGGCCGTCGCTTTGCGCGCGAGGACGTTGCGAAGCGTTCACGGCTGGCCTCGCTTGAGAAAGACACGACATGCCGAAACGAGTGTTGCTTGGTCTCCTCCTGGCTTGCGGCCTCACGGCCCCGGCCCTGGCGCAAGAGCCGAAAACGGGGGGCGTGATCAATGCAGTGATCCAGCCCGAGCCGCCCGGCCTGATGCTTGCCATGGTCCAGAACGGTCCGACCCAGATGGTGTCGGGCAACATCTTCGAGGGGCTGCTGCGCTACAGCCCCAAGCTCGAGCCGCAACCGGAGCTCGCCGAGAGCTGGAGCGTCAGCGAGGATGCCAAGACCTACACCTTCAAGCTCAGGAAGGGCGTGACCTGGCACGACGGCAAGCCCTTCACCGCCGCGGACGTGCTGTTCTCGATGGAGATGCTGAAGCAGACCCACGCCCGCGCCCGCACCAACCTGGCACAGGTCGACAAGGTCGAGGCGCCGGACGACTACACGGTGGTGTTCACGCTGAAGCAGCCGTTCGGCCCGTTCCTCGGAATCTTCGAGGTCGGCTCGATGCCGATCGTACCAAAGCATCTGTATGAGGGTACCGACTTCAAGACCAACCCTTACAACAATGCACCTGTGGGCACCGGCCCCTTCATGTTCAAGGAATGGCAGAAGGGCTCGTTCATCCGCCTGGTCAAGAACCCGAACTATTACGAAAAGGGCAAGCCCTATATCGACGAGATCTACTGGCAGATTATTCCCGACGCCGCCGCGCGCTCGGTGGCGTACGAAACCGGCAAGGTCGACGTGCTGCCCGGCGGCTCGGTCGAGAACTTCGACGTGCCGCGACTGTCCAAGCTGAAGGACACCTGCGTCACCGGCGCCGGATGGGAGTTCTTCTCGCCGCTGGCCTGGCTGTGGCTGAACAACCGCCAAGGTCCGCTCGCCGACAAGCGGGTGCGTCAGGCGATCATGTACGCGATCGACCGCGACTTCGCCAAGGACGTGATCTGGAACGGACTCGGCAAGGTTGCGACCGGCCCTTCGTCCTCGGCCATCAAATACTACACCGACGACGTGAAGAAGTATCCGTACGATCCGGCCAAGGCCAAGGCGCTGCTGAAGGAAGCCGGCTACAAGGGCGAGAAGATCCGCCTGCTGCCGCTCGCCTATGGCGAGACCTGGCAGCGCTGGGGTGAAGCCGTGAAGCAGAACCTTCAGGATGTCGGCATGAACATCGAGACCATCGCCACCGACGTTGCCGGCGGCAATCAGAAGATCGGCGACTGGGACTACGATATCGCCTTCACCTATCTCTACCAGTATGGCGATCCCGCGCTCGGCGTCGGCCGCAACTACATCTCCAGCAATATCGCCAAGGGCCAGGTGTTCAATAATGTCGAGGGTTACTCCAACCCCGAGATCGACAAGCTCTTTGCCGACGGCGCGGTTGCCACCCCGGACTCCAAGCGCAAGGAAATCTACGAGAAGGCGCAGAAGATCCTGGTCGAGGACGTGCCGGTGGCCTGGATGCTCGAGCTGCAATTCCCGACCATCACCCGCTGCAAGGTCAAGAACCTGATCACCACGGGCATCGGGGTCAATGACGGCTTCAAGGATGCATGGCTCGACAAGTGAGGGGCGCTTCGCGTCGGATCTTTCGTGCGTAGCTTTCTTCGAATGATCGCTGTTCGAGCCACGGAAAAGGTGCACCTCTCCCGCTTGCGGGGGAGGTTGACGTGCGCCGGGCGATGCGAAGCACCGTCCCAACCGCGGCGGGTTCTCTCCACGCGGGGACGTTCTCCGCGGAAACACCCCCTCCCCTGCCCTCTCCCGTTAGCGGGAGAGGGAGTGCACCGTGATCGCGGTGACACGCACCTCAACCTCACTGCGTCATAGATATGCTCTCCTTCGTCGCTCAGCGTGTCGTGAAGGGCGTGATCGTCCTGCTCGCGATCGTCGTCCTCAATTTCTTCCTGATCCGGCTTGCACCAGGCGACCCCGCGGTCGTGATGGCAGGCGAGGCCGGAGCCAGTGACCAGGTCTTCGTCAGGCAGCTCCGGGAAAAGTTCGGCCTCGACAAGCCGCTGCCGGAGCAGCTCTTCATCTACGTCAAGGGCGTCGTGACCCTCGACCTCGGCTTCTCCTTCCGCCAGCAGGCGCCGGTCGCAAAGCTGATCGGCGAACGGCTGCCGGCAACGCTGCTGCTGACGCTGACGGCATTCGCGATCTCGCTCATGCTCGGCATTCTCTTCGGCAGCTTCGCCGCGCGCTTTGCCGGAACCTTCCTCGACACCGCCATCACCGTGTTCGCGCTGATCTTCTATGCCATGCCGATCTTCTGGGTGGCGCTGATGGGCATCCTGCTGTTCTCGGTCACCATGGATTGGCTGCCGAGCTTCGGCTACGAGACGGTCGGCGCCAATCTCACCGGCGTTGCCCACGCGGTCGACGTCGCAAAACACCTGATCATGCCGGCGATGACGCTCGGGCTGTTCTTCATGGCGACCTATACCCGCATGACGCGCGCCTCGATGCTGGAGGTGAAACGGCTCGACTTCGTCAAGACGGCGCGTGCCAAGGGCCTCTCGGATGCCGTGATCCAGCGCCGCCACGTGCTGCGCAATGCGCTGCTGCCGGTGGTGACGCTCGCCGGTGTGCACTCCGGCACGCTGATCGGCGGCGCCGTCATCACCGAGACCGTGTTCGCCTGGCCCGGCATCGGCCGCCTGATGTACGACGCCCTGCTCCAGCGCGACTACAATCTGCTGCTCGGCGTCTTCGTGATCTGCTCCGCCATGGTGCTGATCTTCAATCTCATCACCGACCTGGTCTACCGGCTGGTCGATCCGCGCATCGAATTTGCATCATGAAACAGTTCTGGAAATCGATGCTGAAGAGCCCGAGCGGCGTCATCGGGCTCGTCATCCTGATCCTCGCGATCTCGATCGCACTGTTCGGGCCGATGCTGTTCCCGAATTCGCCCTGGCGCATGGTGCAGCGGCCGTTCCTGCCGCCGTTCACGCTCTCGACCGTGCCGCTCGGCACCGACGCGCTCGGCCGCGACGTGTTCGCCGGCATGATTTTCGGCGCGCGCGTGTCGCTGCTGGTTGGCCTCGTCTCGACCCTGGTGGCGCTGGTCGTGGGCGTGCCGATCGGCGCGATGGCCGGCTATTTCGGGGGCAGGGTCGACGACGCCCTGATGCGCTTCACCGAGTTCTTCCAGACCATTCCGAGCTTCGCGCTCGCGATCGTGCTGGTCGCGATCCTGCAACCCTCGATCTATTCGATCGTGGCCTCGATCGCCGTGGTGAGCTGGCCGCCGGTCGCCCGCCTCGTGCGCGGCGAGGTGCTGTCGCTGCGCACACGCGAATACGTCCAGGCCGCCGTGGTCACCGGCCAGAGCAACACCTGGATCATCCTGCGCGAGATCCTGCCGAACGCACTGTCGCCGGTGATCGTGCTGGCCTCGCTGATGGTGGCGACCGCGATCCTGCTGGAATCCTCGCTGTCGTTCCTTGGCCTCGGCGATCCCAATCTGATCTCCTGGGGCTACATGGTCGGTGCCGGCCGCACCGTGATCCGCCAGGCCTGGTGGATCACGGTGTTTCCGGGCGTCGCCATCCTGATCTCGGTGCTGGGCCTCAATCTGATCGGCGAAGGCCTCAACGACGCGCTCAATCCGCGCCTGTCGCGGGAGGGACGCTGACGATGACCGCGCCGCCCGCCGTCTCCATCAAGAACCTGAGGATCGCGCTGCCAAAGGGCGCCGAGCGCCCGTTCGCCGTCGACGGCGTCTCGCTCGACTTGCGGCCCGGCAAGATCGTCTGCGTCGTCGGCGAGTCCGGCTCCGGCAAGTCGATGTGCGCGCATGCGCTGATGGGCCTGTTGCCGGATACGGTTTCGGTCAACTCCGGTGAGATACAGTTCGAGGGCCGCGACCTGATCAAGCTCGACGACGACGGCTGGCGCGACCTGCGGGGCCGCAGGCTCGCGATGATCTTTCAGGAGCCGATGACCGCGCTCAATCCCTTGATGCGGATCGGCGACCAGATGGCGGAGATGTTCGAGGCGCACGGCCTGCTGACGCCGAAGGAGCGGCGCGCAAAAGCACTCGCCCTGGCACGCGAGGTCGGCCTGCCCGATCCCGAAAGAATCGTGCGTGCCTATCCGCACCAGCTTTCCGGCGGCCAGCGCCAGCGTGCCATGATCGCGATGGCGCTCGCACTCGAGCCGGCCGTGTTGGTCGCAGACGAGCCGACGACTGCGCTCGACGTCACCACGCAGGCGCAAATCCTGAAACTGATCCGCAACCTCCAGCGCAACCGCAACATGGCGGTGATGTTCATCACCCATGATTTCGGCGTCGTCGCCGACATCGCGGACCAGGTCGTGGTGCTTCGGCACGGCAAGGTGGTCGAGGAAGGCCACGCGGCGACGGTATTCAACGAGCCGCAGCACGACTACACCAAGGCGCTGCTCGCCGCGGTGCCGTCGATGGACCCGCCGGCGCGCGCGCCGCTGGACGACCAGGCGCGGGCGGTCGAGGTGATCGGGCTCGACAAGACTTACGTCACCTCGGGCGGCTGGTTTCGCGAAGATCGCCGTGTCGATGCGGCGCGCGCGGTCAACTTCAACATCCTCAAGGGCGAGACGCTCGGCCTCGTCGGTGAGTCCGGCTCCGGCAAGTCGTCGGTGGCGCGCCTCGTGGTGCGGCTGATCGAGGCCGACCGCGGCACGGTGCGGATCGGCGAAACCGACCTCACCTCACTCTCGGGCAAGGCACTGCGCGCCGAGCGCCATCGCATCCAGATGATCTTTCAGGATCCGTTCGCCTCGCTCAATCCGCGCCGCAAGGTCGGCCACATCATCGCCGACGGCCCGGTCGCGGCCGGCACGGATCCGAAGGTCGCATTCGACCGCGCCCGCGATCTCCTCAAGATGGTCGGCTTGGATGCTGGCGCGCTCGAACGCTATCCGCACGAATTCTCCGGCGGTCAGCGCCAGCGCATCGGCATTGCGCGCGCGCTCGCGCTCGAGCCCGAGATCATCGTCGCCGACGAAGCCGTCTCGGCGCTCGACGTCTCGGTGCAGGCGCAGGTCCTGAAATTGCTCGAAGACCTCAAGGCGCGCCTCGGCCTCTCGATGCTGTTCATCACTCATGACTTGCGTGTCGCCGCGCAGATCTGCGACCGCATCGCGGTGATGCAGCGCGGCACCATCGTCGAGCTGAAGCCGACCGCGCAGCTCTTCGCCGCGCCTGAGCATGCCTATACGCGTGAGCTGCTGGTGGCGGTGCCGGGACGGAAGGAGCGCGCGCCGGCGGCGTGAGCCCGGCCGTTCGCGGCTCCTACTTGCGCGCCGGAGGATTGGTGTTGTTCCAGGTGGGGACTGAGTTGGTCACACCGACAGAGGGTTGGTTCGACGTTCCGATCGACGGCGCCGTCACGGTCCCGACAGTCTGGCCAGAGCTCCCATAAGTCGTGCCTTGCGTTGCCGGCGCTCCGGTGCGTCCGCTGCTCATGTTGTTTTGACTGCCTGTCGCCGAGGTCTGCGCGATTGCAGCGAATGGCGTGGCCGCAAATCCGATGGCGATAAGAGCAGCAATAGAGCGTCTCGTTCTTGTCATGGCTTGATCCTTTCGGGTGCGGTCCCTCAGTCGTATCGGCCGCTTGCTCGTCTGCACTGGGTCAATTTACAACTCCGCGCTCGCCAAAATGTGCCGCAACGCGAAGCCGCTAGAGGGCGTGATGCACTCACGTTGCCGCGACGAATGAATCCAGCTCATGCGTGAATTGCTTGCGACGATCCCCATGACGCGAGGCGTGCCCGGCGGCGACGTGAGGTCGGCGCCCCGGTATCTCGTTCCGCTCAGGAACAGAATAGTCACGGGCTTTTTATCCCGTGTGACCGCCTGCACCACTGAAAAGCAGCAGCCGGAACCCCACTTCCATTTGGAATGATTTCCATCATGTGATGATGGATTCAGCGAACCATTGGAGGCCGACATGGGCCAGGTTATTCAGTTTGTCTCGAAGTCCGAACGTGAGCGCATTCGCCTCATCCAGGAGGCGCGGGCGATCTACGACAGCATCTTTCCGCCGAATGATCTGACCGGCGAGCAGCACAAGGCGACAATCAGCCGCGCGGCCGGTGGTGACGTGGGAAATCTGGCGTGATCAAGATCATCGCAGTGCTCTGCAGCCTCTCCTCTCCCGGAAATTGTCACGAGCAGATCGTCACCACCTCGGACTTTGCCCAGGTGTCGATGCAGTCCTGCCTGATGGGCGCGCCGCAGCTCGCCGAATGGATGAACCAGCATCCGGCCGAGCGACTCGCGGGATGGCGCTGCGTGATCGGTCAACAGAACGGCCGGGGAATCTAGGCTCGTGCGCCCGCTTTCGGTGGGCGCTGCGTACCGCGCGGTCGCAATGGCCCTGACTGAAAGGGACCTCCGATCCCGCCGCGGCTCGAGCAAATCACACGGTGACGGCAATCCATTGCCGGAGTAGCCTGCCCTGTCGCCGCTTGGCAGTCAGGGGGAAGCCGGATGGAGGTCGCCAGCCTCGTTCTTCCCGTGTTTGCGATCATCGTCACCGGCTGGCTCGCCGGCGAGCTCGGCTATCTCTCCCGCTCGCTTGCCGATGCCCTGGTTCACTTTGCCTACAACGTGGCGATGCCGGCGCTGCTGATCGTCACGATCGCGCAGGAGCCGGCGCGCAATCTCTTGGAATGGCGCTTCCTGCTCGCATTCGGCGGCGGTTCACTGATCTGCTTCGCGCTGGTGTTCCTGGCGGTCCGATCGGGTGGCAAACACGATCTCGCCAGCAGCACCATCCATGGGATGGCGGCGGCGATGACCAACACCGGCTTCGTCGCGCTGCCGATCCTGCATGCGATCTACGGCCAGCCCGCCGTCCTTCCCGCCGCGGTCGCGACGGTGTTCGTGGCCGCCGTGATGTTTCCGATCACGGTCATCCTGCTGGAAAAGCGCGACGCGCGCGGACCGTCGGCGTCCTCTACCGGACTGGCGAAGCAGATCCTGCTCAACCCGATGGTGCTGTCGACGCTCATTGGTCTCGTTTGGGCGATGACCGGCTTACCGATTCCGGCGCCGGTCGCGACCTATCTGAACATGATCGCGGCCGCGCTCACGCCCTGCGCGCTATTCGCCATCGGCCTCGGTCTATCCGTCGAGGGCGTGCGATCAAATATGACGGCGTCGTTCGGGCTTGCGGCGGTGAAACTGGTGGTCATGCCCCTGATCGTCTACGGGCTCAGCGTGGTCCTGGGCCTCAACCCGCTCTACACCGTCGCGGCGGTCGTCTGCGCGGCCGTGCCGACGGCGAAGACCGTGTATGTCCTCGCACACGAGCACAAGGTCGAGGAGAAGCTGGTTGCGGCCACGGTCTCGATCACGACGATGCTGTCGGTCGGGACATTGCTGGTCGCGCTCTACTTGCTCTCCGGATTGGCGAGCGGCGCACACTGATCCGCATCGGTCTACCTGGTGGTGTTGCTCCAGGTGGGGACCGAGTTGGTCACGCCGACCGAGGGCCAATTGTAAGAGCCGATCGACGGCGCCGTGACCGTACCGACCGTCTGTCCGGACGAACCATAGGACGCCCTCGGCTGCGCGGCGGCCGCTCCGGCACCACCATAGGTCGGCGCCACCACACCGGTGCTGTAATGCCGGCTCGACCGGGCCTTCTTCGCTTCGGCTGCGAAGGGCGCGGCAAGCAGTCCGATCGTGATGAGTGCGGCAATGGCGGGTTTGATGCTTGTCATGGCGGTTCCCTTCATTGGCTGCGGGCCCGTTGTGCCAAGTGTACATTCAACGCAAAATTTCCATAGGCACCCGTTCATAACTTCGTGCCCGCCCAAATGTGCCTGGCCCCGGCAACGCCGCCGCGGTCATCGTCGCTTCGGGCGACACGCCTTGCGCCCATGTCGCTCCTTAACTTTCGCGACAGAGTGCATCAGCTCCTTGAAGGCGGCGATCGCCTGGTCGTCAGCGAGCGCGTGCTCGGGCCGCGACTCCAGATGCTCGACCACGGCCAGCAGCGCGTCCGCGATCTGTCCGATCTGCTTGCCGTAACCGGCGACATCCGACAGCACATCCTTCTCGACATCTGGCGCCGAGGATTGCCCCACCGTGATGTTGACGAGGCCGAACTGGCCGCCGGTGGGACTGAAGAACGACGGATAAATGGACTGGACGACATCCCCCGACAGGGGCAGCTTGAACACAGGCATGCGATTCCGCCTCGCTGACGTTCGACCGGCACGGACACACTATCACGATCATGCCCGCCTTCGGATGGACCCGAATCAGCGCTAGTGCATTGCCTTCACCGACTTCCCTGGACGCAAGCAGCATGACCGGCGCCGAACTGAAGCAACTCCGCAACGATCTCTCCGACGCGCTCGCGCGCAAGCTCACCGCGGCCGACATGGCCAGGCTGTGCGGATTGCCGGAGAAGGGCGGCGCCGACACCATCCGGCGCTGGGAGGTGAGCGGCCCGACGCCGGCGGCGACCAAGGTGCTGCGCGTGCTCGCAATGGCGAGCGAGCGCCATCCGATCCTGGAGAAGTTCGACATCTTCGATCGCCACGACGTGCGCGAGGAAGACCGGCCGGCGAAGCGCGCCGCCTTTCGCGCGCAGATGCGCGATGAGGCGCTGCGGCGTCTTGGTTAACAAAAGGCGCGCGCAAGTTACTCGAGATGCGCGACGTTAAGCCTTCCTTCACCACTTCTTAAGCCGCCATTAAGCACGAAAATCATTTACAGCCCAATAAGTTAGGTTGGGTGCCGTTGTGCCATGCATGTGACAGGATTTTCGTCAAAAGCGAGCTATCTGCAAAACCAACGCCGGCGCGGAAAGCGCGCCTGCCGGGGAATTTACGTGTTGGAGTTAAAGACGATGAAGAAGATTCTGTTTGCGACCGTTGCGCTGCTCGTGCTGGGCGCCGCTGCGCCGGCCGTCGGCGCCGATCTCGGTAACCGCGGCTATTACAAGGCGCCCGCGCCGGCCTACGCCGCGCCGATCTACGACTGGACGGGGTTCTATCTCGGCGCCCATCTCGGCGGCGCATTCTCCAGCGACAACAATTTCAGCGGCCTCTCCACCGGCAACAACGGCAACGGCCGCTTCCTCGGCGGCGTGCAGGTCGGCGCGGACTGGCAGCTCAACCCGAACTTCGTAGTCGGCGTCGAAGGCCAGTATTCCTGGCTCTCCGGCAGCGTCGGCGCGGTGTTCCCGGGCGGCGTCGCCTACACCAACGACCAGCGCGGTCTCGGCTCGATCACCGGCCGCGTCGGCTACACCTGGGGTCCGGGTCTCATTTACGTGAAGGGCGGTTACGCCTATTCGGACAACAACGAGAAGGTGACGGTTGGCGGCGTGCCGACCGGCTTCATCATCGACGGCGATCATCGCAACGGCTACACCGTCGGCGCCGGCCTCGAATACATGGTCGCGCCGAACTGGTCGGCCAAGGCCGAGTACCAGTATTACAATTTCGGCGATGCGCGCTTCGTGGCGGGCCCGCTGGCCGGCACCGGCAACTTCACCACCGACGACCACACCATCAAGGCGGGCGTCAACTACCGCTTCAACTGGGCAAGCCCGGCGGTCGCGCGCTACTGAGCGGTTAGTAAAAGCTTTAGCATGACGAGGGGCCGGCATCGTTGCCGGCCCCTCTTTTTCGCTGTGCGGAACGCGCGCAACCGATTGCACCAATTGCGATTTTTTAACCGGCCCGCCCGATACTCCCGGCCACAAAACAGAAGCAAGGGCGTGGGGGAATTTTCGATGGCAATCCGTGTCAGTTTCGGCCGCTTGCGGCCGCGTCTTAAAATGCCGAAATGGGGCGTGCGCGGCAGCCTGTTCGCAGCCTTCGCCGTGATCGCGGGCATGGGCCTCGTGATCGCGGCCGGCGCCGGCTTCGTATTCAACCATCTCGGCAACACCATGATGGACCTGAGCGGCCGCGACATTCCGCGCCTGTCTGCAAGCCTTCAGCTCGCCTCGCAAAGCGCAACGCTCGCGGCGCAGGGTCCGGGCCTCCTCGCATCACCGTCCGAAGAGGCGCTGAGCGAGCGCACCAAGAAGGTGCAGGAGATCCAGCAGCTCGCCATGGCCAAGCTCGGCGAGATCATCGAGCTCGGCGCCGACAAGCAGATTGCGACCGCGTTGCGCGACACCGCCAAGAGCATCGACGAGGCGACCCAGAGCCTGGTGTCGGCCGCGCGCGAGCGGCTCGAGACCGGGGCGCTGCACGACAAGCAATACGAGGCACTGCGCAAGGCGCAGCTCGCCTTCGTCGGTGCGGCCGGCCCTGCGATGCTGGATGCGCAGACGCGTCTGAACGCGATCCTCGGCGCGGCGGAAGTTTCCGCCGACGATGCCACCGAAGCCGCCCGCACCGTCTCCCAGGTCGCGACGATCTCCACCAACGGCAACCTGATGGCCGCCGACATGATGGCGGCGCTGTCGGCCAACAACAGCGACACGCTGGAAGCGATCGAGAAGGAGTTCAAGGCGACGCGCGACCGGGTCAAGTCGAACCTCGAGGACCTCCCGAACATGCCCTCGATGCAGGCGGTGCGCGAGGCCGTGCAAAAGCTGTTCGCCTTCGGCGAAGGCAAGACCGGCGTGTTCAAGATCCGCCAGAAGGAGCTCGACGCCATCGACTACGGCCAGACCATCCTGGACGAGACCCGCAAGCTCAATGTCGGCCTCGGCATGAGCGTGCAGCAGCTCGTCGACGGCGTCCAGAAGGAGACCAACGCCTCGACCTCCCGGGCGCGGCAGGAGATCTCGCTCGCGACATCAGTCATGCTGGCGCTGGGCGCGTTGATGCTGGTCGGCTCGGCCCTGTTCGTCTGGCTCTATGTCGGCCGCAACATCCTGCGCCGCATCCGCGAGCTTCAGCGCGCCATGCAGCTGCTTTCGGCCGGCGACCTCGACACCGAGATCGTCCGCTCCCGCCAGAATGACGAGATCGGCGTGATGAAGGAAACGCTGACCGTGTTCCGCGACAGCATGATCGAAGCCCGGGCACTCGCCGGCGAGCAGGACAAGGATCGCGTTGCGAAAGCCGAGCGGGCCGCGCGGATGGAAGCGAAGATCGCCGAGTTCGAGGGCACGGTGCGCAGCGCGCTCGACAATCTGGCGCAATCGGCCAATTCGATGCAATCGACCGCGCAAAGCATGTCGAACACTGCAGACCAGTCCAACGCGCTGGTGAACGCGGTCGCCTCCGCGGCGGAGGAAACCTCGGTCAACGTGCAGACCGTGTCCGCCGGCACCGAGCAATTGTCGTCCTCGATCGAGGAGATCAGCCGCCAAGTGGTCACGTCGGCGGAGATCGCCAAGAAGGCGGTCGACGAGGCCGGCGCCACCGACACCACGGTGCAGAGCCTCGCCGACAGCGCCAGCCGCATCAATGTCGTCGTCGATCTGATCCAGACCATCGCCTCGCAGACCAACCTGCTCGCCCTCAACGCCACCATCGAGGCGGCGCGCGCGGGCGAGGCCGGCCGCGGCTTCGCAGTGGTCGCCTCCGAGGTGAAGAGCCTCGCCAGCCAGACCGCGAAGGCGACGGAGGAGATCCGCACCCAGATCGCCAGCATGCAGGAGATCACGAGCTCGGCGGTCGGCGCCATCCAGGGCATCGGCCGGATCATCGGCGAGATCAACGACGTCACCACGACGATCGCGGCAGCCGTCGAGGAACAGGGCGCAGCCACCCGCGAGATCGCGCGCAACATTCAGCACGCCGCCGGCGGCACCAGCGAAGTCTCCAGCAACATCGTCGGCGTCTCCACGGCCTCGGCCGAAGCCGGCGCCGCGGCCAACGAAGTGCTGGGCGCCTCCGACGCGCTGCGCCGCGAGGCCGACATGCTGCGCGGAGAGATCGACGCGTTCCTCAACAACATGCGGGCGGCCTGATCGTCATTCCGGGACGCCTCGAAGAGGCGAACCCGGAATCTCGCGCAACAATCTCGGGATTCCGGCGGCGCGCTCAGGCGCGCCCCGGATGACGGCGTTCTTGGCAGGCTTCAACCGGCACACGGAAAAACGGCGGCCGGAATGACCGCTATGCGGCGACCGGCTGGCCTGCTTTTCGGCTAGCGCCCCGCGCGCAGCGGGGTTAAGCCGGTAGCATGAACTCGAAAACCGACACCGCGCAGTCCTCGGCCGAGGCCTTGCGCTATCCCTGGGACCAGCATCCCGGCCCCGACCAGGTGGTCGAGGTGCGGCCGGGCGTGCTGTGGGCGCGGCTGAAGCTGCCGTTCCGCCTCAACCATGTGAACATCTACCTGCTCGCCGATGGCGACGGCTACGCGATGATCGACGCCGGCTTCGGCAACGAAGAGACGATCGAGGCCTGGACCAAACTGTTCGACGGACCCCTGAAGGGCGTCAACATCACGCGCCTGATCGTCACCCATTCGCATCCTGATCATGTCGGGCTGGCGGGCTGGATCGTCGAACGGTTCAACTGCCCGCTGGTGATGTCGCAGGTCGAGTATCTGCAATCGGTCTATCACCAGAACCGCGGCACCGAGGAGCGGCGCGAGGCGCAGCGGCAGTTCTTCCGCCGTCATGGCATGGACGAGTCGCTCACGGAAAAGCTGCTCGGCCGCGGCCAGGATTACCTCAAGCGCGTCTCGGTGCTGCCGCCGTCCTACCGCCGCATCTCCCATGGCGACGACGTCGTGATCGGTTCGCGCCGCTTCAAGGTGATCACCGGCGGCGGCCATGCGCTCGACCAGGTGATGCTGTATTGCGCCGACGACAAGCTCTTCCTCTCCGCCGATCAGGTGCTGAGCAAGATCTCGCCCAATGTCAGCGTCTGGGCGGTCGAGCCCGATCAGAACTCGCTCGGCGAATATCTGGCTTCGCTCGCCAGCCTCACCACCACGCTCCCCTATGACGTGCTGGTGCTGCCCGGCCACGGTGTGCCGTTCTACGGGCTCAAGACCCGCATCAAGCAGCTCGCCGACCACCACGAGGAGCGCTGCCGCCTGATCGCTGAAGCCTGCCGCGAGGTGCCGCAGACCTCGCGCGCCCTGGTGCCCGTCGTGTTCAACAAGCACGTGCTGGACGAGCACCAGATGGGTTTTGCCGCCGGCGAGCTGGTCGCCCACGTCAACTACATGATCGTCGAGGGCCGGCTGACGGCACAGACGCAGGACGGCGTGCTGCAGTTCAGGACGACGTAATGTCCTCGCCTCGCGAAGAGCGGGGCGAGGCTGTGATGTCGGCGCGACCGGCTCGGCAATCATGGAGGGCGCCGCGCCATGGACAAAATGTCCACGGCAGGTCCTGCCTCCCCGGCAGTTCCGGCCCCGGCCGGCAGGCCCGTGCTAGGCGGTTGATCCACATCAACAATCGCCGCCGGACCGGCGTTATCAATTGGCACGCCCGCCTTGCCTCAAATGTGCGCAGGCGCATAGACATCGGAGCTGGAAAGGCTCTAAAAATTGAACGGCCGACTTGGGCCGGGTTCCGCTGCAGGTTTTGCCGATGGATTACAGCCAGTTCTTCAATTCCGCCCTCGACCGTCTCCACACCGAGCGGCGCTACCGCGTGTTCGCCGACCTCGAGCGCACGGCCGGCCGGTTTCCCCATGCAGTCTGGCACTCGCCCAAGGGCAAGCGCGACGTCGTGATCTGGTGCTCGAACGATTATCTCGGCATGGGCCAGCACCCGAAGGTGGTCGGCGCCATGGTCGAGACCGCCACCCGGGTCGGCACCGGCGCCGGCGGCACCCGCAACATCGCCGGCACACATCATCCGCTGGTCCAGCTCGAGGCCGAGCTCGCCGACCTCCACGGCAAGGAAGCCGCGCTGCTGTTCACCTCGGGCTATGTCTCGAACCAGACCGGCATCGCGACCATCGCGAAACTCATTCCGAACTGCCTGATCCTGTCGGACGAGCTCAACCACAATTCGATGATCGAGGGCATCCGCCAGTCCGGCTGCGAACGCGTCGTGTTCCGCCACAACGACCTTGCCGATCTCGAAGCGCAGTTGAAGGCTGCGGGCCCGAACCGGCCGAAGCTGATCGCTTGCGAGAGCCTTTATTCGATGGACGGCGACGTGGCGCCGCTCGCCAAGATCTGCGATCTCGCCGAGACCTACGGCGCGATGACCTATGTGGACGAGGTCCACGCCGTCGGCATGTACGGTCCGCGCGGCGGCGGCATTGCCGAGCGTGACGGCGTCATGCATCGCATCGACATCCTCGAAGGCACGCTCGCCAAGGCGTTCGGCTGCCTCGGCGGCTACATCGCCGGCAACGGCCAGATCATCGACGCCGTGCGCTCCTACGCGCCGGGCTTCATCTTCACCACCGCGCTGCCGCCGGCGATCTGCTCGGCCGCGACTGCCGCGATCAAGCACCTGAAGACCTCGAGCTGGGAGCGCGAGCGCCACCAGGACCGCGCCGCCCGCGTCAAGGCGATCCTCAACGCCGCCGGCCTGCCGGTGATGTCGAGCGAAACCCACATCGTGCCGCTGTTCGTCGGTGACCCCGAAAAGTGCAAGCAGGCCTCCGACCTGCTGCTCGAGGAGCACGGCATCTACATCCAGCCGATCAACTATCCGACCGTCGCCAAGGGCACCGAACGCCTGCGCATCACCCCGTCGCCCTATCACGACGACGGCCTGATCGATCAGCTGGCCGAGGCCCTGCTGCAAGTATGGGATCGCCTGGGCCTGCCGCTCCGTGAGAAGTCACTGGCGGCCGAGTAGGTTGCGGCCGTCCTGGCGAAGGCCAGGACCCTCGATGCGGCTGCCGGTGTGCCGTAACCGCGTCCTGTGGTTACGGGTCCTGGTTTTCGCAGGCTTCGACAGGACGACACCGGGGCTTCCACCTTAACGACAACCCCAGTTCCCGCCGTCACCCGGCATTTCGCTGTCGCCTCCCCTCGCTCAACGCGCTAGATTTGCTGGCCAAAATGAGGTCGGGCGCGGTTCGCGCGCCCAGGGAGAGACGCGCTCGCCATGCTGCACGACTGGGGCGTGATCGCCGCCGCCTTCGGCTACATCGGCTTTCTGTTCCTGGTGGCGAGCCATGGCGACCGCCGCTCGGCGGCCGGGCCGCGCCGCGCCTCCGGGCTGATCTACCCGCTGTCGCTGGCAATCTACTGCACCTCCTGGACCTTCTTCGGCTCGGTGGGCTTTGCCACCCGCACCTCGACCGACTTCCTGGCGATCTATGTCGGCCCGATCCTGATGATCGGGCTTGGCGCCGGCGTGCTCCGGCGCGTGATCCAGCTGGCCAAGGCCCACAACATCACCTCGATCGCCGATTTCATCGGCGCGCGCTACGGCAAGAGCCAGGCGGTGGCGGCGACCGTGGCGCTGATCGCCATCATCGGCTCGGTGCCTTACATCGCGCTCCAGCTCAAGGCGGTGGCCTCCTCGCTCGGAACGATCCTGAGCGAAGATCAGGCCTTCTCCCACATCCCGATCCTCGGCGACATGGCGCTGATGGTGACGCTGGCGATGGCGGCCTTCGCGGTGCTGTTCGGCACCCGCCAGACCGACGCCACCGAGCACCAGCACGGCCTGATGCTGGCGGTCGCGACCGAATCCATCATCAAGCTGGTCGCCTTCCTAGCCGCCGGCATCTTCGTCACCTTCTGGATGTTCTCGCCGAACGAATTGATCGAGCGCGCGATGAAGACGCCGGAGGCGGTGCGCGCCATCAACTATTCGCCGTCGATCGGCAACTTTCTCACCATGACGCTGCTGTCGCTGTGCGCGATCATGCTGCTGCCGCGCCAGTTTCACGTCAGCGTGGTGGAAAATTCCTCCGACGCCGAGGTCGGCCGCGCGCGCTGGCTGTTCCCGCTCTATCTCGTCGCCATCAATCTGTTCGTGATCCCGATCGCGCTGGCTGGTCTCGTCACCTTCCCGTTCGGCGCCGCCGACCCCGATATGTACGTGCTGGCCCTGCCGATGGAGGGCGGCGCGGATCTGCTCAGCGTCGCCATCTTCGTCGGCGGACTGTCGGCGGCAACCGCCATGGTGATCGTCGAATGCGTCGCGCTCTCCATCATGGTCTCGAACGACCTCGTGGTGCCCCTGGTGTTGCAACGACGGCCGGAAGGACGCACCGGCGGCGCCGATTTCAGCGATTTCCTGCTGCGCTCGCGGCGGCTTGCGATCTTCGCCATCATGGTGATGGCGTATTTCTACTACCGCGCGCTCGGCAACACCCAGCTCGCCGCGATCGGCCTGTTGTCCTTTGCCGCCATCGCCCAGCTTGCGCCGAGCTTCTTCGGCGGGCTTTTGTGGCGGCGGGCGACGGCACGCGGTGCCATCGGCGGCATGCTGGTCGGTTTCGCCGTGTGGCTCTACACGCTGTTCTTGCCGAGCTTCATGGACACCTCGACATCAGGCATCCTGTGGCTCCAGCACGGCCCGTTCGGAATCGAGGCGCTGCGGCCGCAGGCGCTGTTCGGCGCCGACCTGCCGCCGCTGATGCACGGCGTCATCTGGTCGCTGGCGCTCAACATCCTCACTTATGTGCTCCTCTCGCTGGCGCGCCGGCCGTCCTCCATCGAGCTGGTGCAGGCCGACCTGTTCGTCCCCAACACGCTCGCGCCGATCTCTCCGAGCTTCCGCCGCTGGCGCACCACCGTCACCGTGCAGGACATCCAGACCACGGTAGCGCAATATCTCGGGCCCGACCGCGCCCGCCATTCCTTCGAGGCCTTCTCGGCGCGGCGCAATGTCCGGCTCGAATCCGGCGCGCCCGCCGATTTCGAGCTGTTGCAGCACGCCGAGCACCTGATCGCGTCCTCGATCGGCGCGGCCTCCTCGCGGCTCGTGATGTCGCTGCTGCTGCGCAAGCGCACCGTCTCGGCGAAGGCCGCACTGAAGCTGCTCGACGATTCCCATGCGGCGCTGCATTTCAACCGCGAGATCCTTCAGACCGCGCTCAACCACGTGCGCCAGGGCATCGCGGTGTTCGATGCCGACCTGCAGCTGATCTGCTCCAACCGGCAGTTCGGCGATCTCCTCAACGTTCCCCCGCATTTCATCGCGTTCGGCACGCCGCTTCGCGAAATCCTGGAATTCATCGGCGTCGGCGATCCGGACGACCCGTTCGAGCGCGAGGCCATGCTGGAGCGGCGGCTGGCCGCCTACACCACCGACAGCGAGCCCTATCTCGAACGTCTGCCGGATCGCCACATGGTGATCGAGGTGCTCACCAACCACATGCCTGGCGGCGGCTTCGTCATCACCTTCACCGACGTCACGCCGACGTTCGAGGCGGCGGAAGCGCTGGAGCGTGCCAATGCGACGCTGGAAAAGCGCGTCCGCGACCGCACCGAGGAGCTGACGCGGCTGAACTCGGAGCTGGCGCTGGCCAAGAGCACGGCGGAGGACGCCAGCATCTCCAAGACGCGCTTCCTCGCCGCCGCCAGCCACGACATTCTGCAGCCGTTGAACGCGGCGCGGCTCTACGTCACCAGCCTCGTCGAGCGCCAGCACAACGGCGAGGAGACGCGGCTGGTCGAGAACATCGACGAGTCACTGCAGGCGATCGAGGAGATCCTCGGCGCGCTGCTCGATATCTCCAGGCTCGACGCCGGCGCGATGACGACATCGACCTCGAGCTTCAAGATGGCCGATCTGATGCGCTCGCTGGAGATCGAATTCGCGCCGATCGCCCGCGCCAAGGGCCTGGAGCTCACCTTCGTGCCCTGCTCGCTCCCGGTCGAGTCGGACCGCCTGCTGCTGCGACGCCTGCTCCAGAACCTGATCTCCAACGCGATCAAGTACACCCCGCGCGGACGCGTGCTGGTCGGCTGCCGCCGCCAGGGCCCGTCCCTGAAGATCTGCGTCTACGACACTGGCGTCGGCATCCCGCCGGTCAAGCGCGGCGAGATCTTCAAGGAGTTCCACCGCCTCGAGCAGGGCGCGCGAATCGCACGCGGCCTCGGCCTGGGGCTCTCGATCGTCGAGCGGCTGGCGCGCGTGCTCAAGCACGGCATCGCCATCGACGGCAATAGAAGCGGCGGCTCGGTGTTCTCCGTGACGGTGCCGACGGCGAAGGCGATCACCCACACCGCCGCCGTGACCAGCGCGACGCCGCTGGCGCGCACACCGATCTCGGGCGCGCTGATCGTCTGCATCGAAAACGATGCGGCGATCCTCGACGGCATGCGCACGCTGTTGAAGGCCTGGGACGCCGAGGTGATCGCAGTCGCCGATCCCGAAGGCGCGATCGCCGCGATCGAGACCGCCGGACGAAGCGTCACCGGCCTGCTCGTCGATTATCATCTCGACCGCGGCAACGGCATCGCCGCCATCCGCGACATCCGCCGCCGCTTCGGCGACGGCATTCCCGCGATCCTGATCACCGCCGACCGCAGCCCCGCCGTGCAATTGGCTGCGCGGGATGAGAAGGTCGCGGTGCTGAACAAGCCGCTGAAGCCGGCTTCGCTCCGCGCCCTGCTCGGCCAGTGGCGCACGCAGCAGATGGTGGCGGCGGAGTAGGACGCGCCCGGTCAATAGTCAGTCGAGACGCTGAGAGTACGCCACTTCTCCAGCTCTTCGAGACGGAGCCGATCCGTCGCCGCGATGGCATTCACGGCGTCGCTGCCGAACGCGATGCGCAGAGGCGGACGATCCATGCCCGCGAGCTTCAAGACGACGGCTGCGGCCTTGGCGGGGTCGCCGGGCTGGCGGCCATCGTAATCGCGCTGCATCCTGATTGCGGCGCCGACGACGGCGTCGTACTCCGGGCGTCCTTCGTCCGTCGCATGCGCGGCCTGGGCAAAGCCCGTCCTGAAGCCGCCGGGCTCCACGATTGTCACGTGCACGCCGATCAGCGCCATCTCGCGCGCCAGCGATTCCGAGAAGCCCTCGATTCCCCATTTCGCGGCCGAGTAGGCCGCGCGTGCGGGGGCACCGATCCGGCCGCCGACGGACGAGACCTGCACGATGTGCCCGTGGCGCTGCCGCCGCAGCACCGGGATCGCCGCCTTGGTGACGATGATGGTGCCGATCAGGTTGGCCTCGATCTGTCGCCGGAACGAGTCCAGGCTCGTGTCCTCGACCGATCCGAGGTCGCCGTAACCGGCATTGTTCACGACCACATCGACGCCGCCAAATGCTTCCACGGCAAGACCGACCGCCGCATGCGCTGCCGCCTCGTCGGTCACGTCGAGCGTTGCAAGCCGAAGCCTTTCGCCGAAACGCGCAAGCAGCGGGTCAAGCGGCTTTGGATCCCGGGCCGAAGCAAGCACACGATCACCCGCCGTGAGTGCGGCTTCCACGATGGCGCGGCCAAGACCGCGCGAGGCGCCGCTGACGAACCATATCTTCGACATCTCGATCTCCAGTTGGCCTTAAGGAGCCAGACGCGTGAAGACGTAGTCTCGGCTCTTCGCCCGCGCGTCGTGGCAGGCGAAGCAGGTGCGGTGCTGGGCCTCGTCCACCGGCTTGCCGTTGATGAAGCGGCCGAAACCCCAGCCGCCGGTGGCGGCATATTTCTTGGAATCCTTCACCATCACCTGGACCGTGGTGGCGGCCCCGGGGATCGTCGCGGACGCGAACTCAGGCGACTGCTTTCGCTTCCAGGCGCGCTTGACCAGAATGGTGCCGTCGGGGAACGGAAGCTTGCCGGCTTGATACGCATCGATTGCGGTCTGGTTGCCGATCACGGCGCGAAGCTCGTCGAGCGGCGCGGCCTCTTCGGCCGGTGCGATCAGTTCCCACTGCCTGTAGCCCGGCGGAATCGTGACGCCGAAGATCGGCGAGGCGTCGGCTGCGCTCTGCTCCGCCGGGCCCTCCGCGGAGGCGATCGTGACGAGATATGGCACGCAAGTCAGGAGCACGACGATCAGGATCACGGCAAGCACGATCATCGTGGCGTAACGGGATTTCTTTTTTTCGGGTTCGGCGGGCGTCATGACGTCTCATCAAGCTGGGTTCAACGGGGCGGTCCTCGGTCCAGCCTGGCTGGACCGAGGTGCTGACGGATGCTCAGGCGCCGTCGGCGTCGATGACGGCCTTGGCAAAGGCTTGCGGTGCTTCCTGCGGCAAATTGTGGCCGATGCCGCCGGTGATCAGGCGAAATTCGTATCGGCCCGAGAACTTCTTGGCATAGGCGCTCGGGTCGGGATGCGGCGCGCCGTTGGCATCGCCCTCCATCGTGATCGTCGGCACGTCGATGACGGGAGCCGCCGCGAGCTTCTTTTCGAGATGCTCGTATTTCGCCTCGCCCTGGGCGAGGCCGAGCCGCCAGCGGTAATTGTGGATCGTGATCGCGACATGATCCTTGTTGTCGAGCGCCGCCGCGCTTCGATTGAAGGTGGCGTCGTCGAACTTCCATTGCGGCGAGGCCAGCTTCCAGATCAGCTTGGCGAAATCATGCGTGTACTTCTCGTATCCGGCGCGGCCGCGCTCGGTCGCGAAATAGAACTGATACCACCATTGCAGTTCGGCCGACGGCGGCAGCGGCGCGTTGCCCGCGGCCTGGCTGGAGATCAGATAACCGCTGACCGAGACCAGGGCCCGGCAGCGGTCCGGCCATAGCGCGGCGATGATGTCGGCAGTGCGCGCACCCCAGTCGAAGCCGGCGACGACGGCCTTCTTGATGTCGAGCTTGTCCATCAGCGCGATGATGTCGGCGGCCATCGCAGCAGGCTCGCCGTTGCGCGGCGTCTCGCTCGCAAGGAACTGCGTCGTGCCATAACCGCGCAGGTAAGGGATGATCACGCGATAGCCGGCCTTTGCCAGGATCGGCGCGACATCGACGAAGGCGTGGATGTCGTAGGGCCAGCCATGCAGCAGGATCGCCACCGGACCGTTGGCCGGACCCACCTCGGCATATCCGACATTGAGGACGCCGGCCTCGATTTGCTTGATCGCGCCGAAGGACGCAGTCGATGCGGAGGAGCGCGGCGCTGATGTCTCGGCGCGGGCGATGTCGATCACGCCGAGACCGATGGCGACGGTTCCTGCAGCGACGCCAAAGAAATTGCGGCGATGCTGGTCGATGATCTGGTTCATGGTGTCAGTCCTTTGATGGTGGTGTGGGGGTGCGTCAGATCAGCGCGACCGTGACGTCGATGTTGCCGCGGACGGCCTTGGAGTAGGGACAGGTTTGATGTGCGTCATCGACGATGCCGCGCGCGATCTCGGGGGCGAGGCCCGGCAGGCTGACACTGAGGCGCGCCCGCAGCGAATAGGCGCCGTCGTCGAGCACGAGATCGATCTCCGCATCGATCGCGCTTTTCCTGGGAAGCTCGATCTTCCGCTTGCGCGCCGCGATCTCCATCGCGCCTTCGAAACATGCCGACCAGCCGGCCGCGAACAATTGCTCGGGATTGGTGCCAATGCCTGCGCCGCCCGGCGGCGACAGCTTGACGTCGAGACGACCATCGGAACTGCGCGAGATGCCGTCGTGTCGACCGCCGCTCGTGTGTGTCCTGGCTGTGTAAAGCAACTTTGCCGCTTGCGTCATGAAGGTCTCCTTGCCGTTGCGCAACTGACTAGCAGCGGCGGCCGCAGGACACCCGTTTGGAGTTGTGAGAAGTTGTGAGGCTTCACCTCGCGCGCCTCCCAGGCCTGCATCCACGGTCTGAGGCCGATGCAGGCGCGCGCCTTGCCGGATCGCACGCGTCTGGCTATCGGATCACTTTGAAAGGATCAGGATTTCGTGATGACTGAACCGGCCGGGTTCGCGGCGGGAACCCTAATGTTCGGACCATTCATCGTGACGCCGCATGAAAGGCTGGTGACGCGCGACGGCGTCGCGCTGGCGCTCGGCGCAAAAGCCTTCGACATTCTGATCGCGCTGACGTCGCGGCCGAACCAGGTCGTCAGCAAGTGGGATCTGATGGCGCTGGTATGGCCCGGCCTGACCGTTGAGGAAGCCAGCCTGCGCTTTCACATCGCAGCCCTTCGCAAGGCGCTCGGCGACGGCAAGGACGGCGCACGCTACATCACCACGCTGTCCGGACGCGGCTATTGCTTCGTGGCGCCGATCTCGCAGGCGGACATTTCGTCACAGCGGCGCGCCGCACCACGGATGGACCTGTCGCCGGTCAAGCTGCCGAACCGGCTGCAACGGATGGTCGGACGCGACGATGCGATCGCCGCGATCTCGGACAGGCTCATCACCTCGCGCTTCGTCACGATCGCCGGCCCCGGTGGCGTCGGCAAGACCGCCGTCGCGGTCGCGATCGCGCACGACCTGCTCGAGACCTTCGCCGATGCCGCACACTTCGTCGATCTTGCCGCGCTCAGCGATCCCGATCTGGTGATCACCTCGATCCTGCTGATGCTGGGCTTGCCGGCGCAGGCCGACGATCCCCTGCCCGCGCTGCTCGCGCATGTCAGGGACAAGAAGATGCTGCTGATCCTCGATAATTGCGAGCACGTCATCGCCGCCGTGGCGCCGCTGGCCGCGGAGATCTTCCAAGCCGCGCCGCAGGTCCACATCCTGGCCACGAGCCGCGAAGCCCTGCGCGTCGAGGGCGAGCAGGTCTATCGATTGGCGCCGCTCGCCGTTCCGCCTGATGGCTCCGGACTGACCGTCGCGGCGGCACGGACCTATCCCGCACTTCAACTCTTCCTCGAACGCGCCACGGCGAGCGGCGCGCAGATTGCGCTCGACGATGCCAATGCCGCGATCATCACCGGCATCTGCCGCAAGCTCGACGGCATGGCCCTGGCGATCGAGCTCGCCGCCGGCCGGGTCGAAGCCTATGGCCTGGAGCAGACGGCCATGCTGCTCGACGAGCGCCTCAACCTGCTCTGGCAGGGACAACGCACCGCTCCGCCGCGCCAGAAGACGCTGCAGGCGACGCTGGACTGGAGCTACGAGCTTCTGTCCGACACCGAGCGCCTGGTGCTGCGCCGGCTTGCAGTGTTCGCCGGGCACTTCACCATCGACGCGGCGCTCGAGGTCGTCCCGGACGAATGCGCCGATCGCTCCCATTTGTTCGACGCCATCGACAGCCTCGTCGCCAAGTCCATGGTCGCGCCGCGGCCGATCGGCGCCATGATGCGCTACCGCCTGCTCGACACCACGCGCGCCTATTTGCTCGAGACCGCGCCTGGTGACGCGGCGCTCGCAGCACGCCACGCCACCTACTACCGGCAATGGCTGGAGCAGGCGGGCTCGACCTGGGCCACGGTGCCGAGCGCAGACGAACGGGCCATCCACTTCTCCGCACTTCACAACGTCCGCGCCGCGCTGGACTGGTGCTTCGGCCCGGACGGCAATCTGGGTGTCGGCATTGCCCTCGTCGCCGCGGCGGCGCCGATCTTCCTCGCGATGTCGCTTCTGATCGAATGCCGGCGCTGGTCGGAGCGGGCGCTGCTTGCAATGGGCCCTACCTCGCAGGGCAGTGCCGAGGAGATGCACATCCAGGCTGCCCTCGGCCTCACCTTGATGTTCACGCGCGGCGGCAGCGAAGCGGCGCGCACCGCCCTGAGCCGGAGCCTTGCCCTCGCCGAGGCACGCGGCGACCAGACCAACCAACTCCAGCTGCTCGGCCGCATGCATATCTTCCACGAGCGGATGGGGGAGTTCGACGCCGCGCTCGGCTATGCCCAGCAGAGCCTCATCGTCGCCGAGGCGCTCGGCGATGCGGCCTCGATCGCGCTCGCCCATTCGCTTCTAGGCGTCTCGTTGCATCTGGCCGGCGAGCATCGCGACGCGCTGACGATGCTGGAGGCCGCCTGGCAGGGGCCGGGCACGGAACGGATCAGCACGGTCTACGGCTTCGATCATCGCAACCGGGCCGGCATTTCGCTTGCACGGGAGTATTGGTTGAACGGCCGGCCTACAGAGGCACGGCAGCTGGCGCAATTGACTGTCACCGAAGCCGGGCAGATGGATCATCCGATCACGCTCTGCATCGCGCTGATCTGGGCGGTGTCGATCGATCTCTGGAACGGCGACCTCGACGGAGCTGAAGAGAGCATCGACCGCTTCATCGCGCTCGCCCAGTCGCGTTCGATGGGTCCCTACCTCGCGGTCGGCCGAGGCGTCAAAGGCGAGTTGGCAATCCGGCGGGGAGACGCCGCCGGTGGCGTCGAGACCATCAAGTCCTGCCTGCGCGAGCTCCACGATTCCGGTTATGAGCTGCTCACCACCACCTTCAACATCGCGATGGTGCAGGGCCTGTTGGCACTCGGGCAGACCGAGCAGGGCGCGCGGCTGACCGACGAAGCCATCCGCCTCGTCGAGCAGAGCGGTGATCATCTCTACATGCCCGAGCTGCTGCGGATGAAAGGCAGAGTGCTGCTGTCGCTGTCAGAGCCCAAAGCAGACCAAGCAGAAGCCTACTTCGCGCAATCACTGGAGTTGAGTCGTCGCAAAGGCGCCAAAGCCTGGGAGCTGCGGGCCGCGATCGATCTCGCCGGGCTTTTCGCCGAGCGCGGGCAGCGCGAGGAAGCGAAACGATTGCTGCAATCGTCCCTCGAGGGCTTTGCCGAAGGCTCCGAAACGGCGGATATCGGGGCGGCCAGCGCGCTTCTGACGACGCTGTAGCGCCGCTCACCCCGTCGGCGTGCCCTGCTTCCACTGGCCGCCGGCGATCTTGGCGGCGGCAATCACGGCCTGGGTGCGGCTCTCGACGCCGAGCTTCTGCAGGATGGCCGAGACGTGCGCCTTGATGGTGGCCTCGGAGACGCCGAGCTCGTAGGCGATCTGCTTGTTGAGCAACCCTTCCGACAGCATCATCAGGACCCGCACCTGTTGCGGCGTCAGCGTCACCAGGCGGTCGCGCAGGCGAGTCGTGTCGGGGTCTGCCGCGACCGACAGATCGGTGTCGGCGGGAACCCAGACGTCGCCCTCCATCACCTTGAGGATGGCATCGCGCAGCGTCTCGACTCCGAAACGCTTCGGGATGAAGCCGGAGGCGCCGAAATCGAGCGAGCGGCGGATGGTGGCGCTGTCGTCGGACGCCGAGACGATCACGACCGGAATCGCCGGATATTGCGCCCGCAGATAGATCAGGCCGGAAAAGCCGGAGATCCCGGGCATCGAGAGGTCGAGCAGGACCAGATCGACGTCGGAGGTCTGTTCCAGCAGCTTGGTCAGATCCTCGAACGATCCGGCCTCGTCGATCCTGGCCGAGCTCAGGACGCCCGCCACCGCCTGCCGCAGCGCGTCGCGGAACAGGGGGTGGTCATCGGCAATGACGAGATGGGTGGAGGGAGCGTTCATCGTTCTCTTGCTGTCGTTCGCACCAAACCGGCGCACAAAGCAATTCTTCCCTGAGCAGCCGTGGCATGCAAGTGCACATTATCCCTTTGCTGCAAAGGGGTTAATCCGGAAGCACCCGCGGCTTGCCGCTGGTGTCCGATACCCCGGCCGTCAGGTGCGCGCCAGTGCGCAAGGCCGAAAGTCGTATTGGGGCGGGTTTCACGGCGATGTTACCTTGCGGCCAAGACCTGGGTTGATCCGGCATGTCCGGACATCTGGGGCGCGAGGGAAACGCATTTCGGGGAGCGATTCAACATGTCGACTATGGCTGTGTCTCAAACAGGCGCGCAAGGGATGACGAAGGACGAACGGTTCGTCATTCTCGCCTCCTCGCTCGGTACCGTCTTCGAATGGTACGACTTCTACCTCTACGGCTCGCTGGCCGGCATCATCGGCGCGCAGTTCTTCTCGGCCTATCCGCCGGCAACCCGCGACATCTTCGCGCTGCTGGCCTTTGCCGCGGGCTTCCTGGTACGCCCGTTCGGCGCGATCGTGTTCGGCCGCGTCGGCGACATCGTCGGCCGCAAATACACCTTCCTCGTCACCATCCTGATCATGGGCCTGTCGACCTTCATCGTCGGCCTGCTCCCCAACGCAGCCACCATCGGCATCGCTGCCCCGATCATCCTGATCGTGCTGCGCCTTGCCCAGGGCCTGGCGCTCGGCGGCGAATATGGCGGTGCGGCAACCTACGTCGCGGAGCATGCGCCGAACGGCAAGCGCGGCTTCTACACCTCCTTCATCCAAACCACGGCAACTCTCGGCCTGTTCCTGTCGCTGCTGGTGATTCTGTTCACCCGCACCGCGCTCGGCGAGGCCGAATTCGCGGCGTGGGGCTGGCGCATTCCGTTCCTGGTCTCGGTGCTGCTGCTCGGCATCTCGGTCTGGATCCGGCTCCGCCTCAATGAATCGCCGGTATTCCAGAAGATGAAGGAAGAGGGGAAGGGTTCGAAAGCGCCGCTGACGGAGGCCTTCGGCAACTGGCAGAACGGCAAGCTCGTGCTGCTCGCCCTGCTCGGCGGCGTGATGGGCCAGGGCGTGGTCTGGTACACCGGCCAGTTCTACGCGCTGTTCTTCCTGCAATCGATCCTGAAGGTGGACGGCTATACCGCCAACCTCCTGATCGCATGGTCGCTGCTGCTCGGCACCGGCTTCTTCATCGTGTTCGGCATGCTCTCCGACAAGATCGGCCGCAAGCCGATCATCCTCGGCGGCTGTCTGATCGCGGCCCTCACCTTCTTCCCGATCTTCAAGATGATCACCACCAACGCCAACCCGGCGCTGGAAAGGGCCATCGAGCAGACCAAGGTCGAAGTGGTGGCCGATCCCGCGGGCTGCGGCGACCTGTTCAACCCGGTCGGCACCCGCGTCTTCACCTCGCCTTGCGACACCGCACGTGCCTACCTGTCCCAGTCGTCGGTCAAGTATTCGACCACGCCTGGTCCGGCCGGCTCCGGCGTGAAGGTGATGGTCAACGGCAAGGAAGTGCCCTACGCCAACGCCAAGGACAGCAACCCGGCCGTCCTCGCGGCGGTGCAGGCGGCGGGCTATCCGAAGGCAGGTGATGCCGGCATCGTGAAGATGTCGCATCCGTTCGACGTCTTCCGTCCGCAGGTGGCGGCGATCATCGGACTGCTGTTCATCCTGGTGCTCTTCGTCACCATGGTGTACGGCCCGATCGCCGCGATGCTGGTCGAGCTGTTCCCGACCCGTATCCGCTACACCTCGATGTCGCTGCCCTACCACATCGGTAACGGCTGGTTCGGCGGCCTCCTGCCGGCGACCGCCTTCGCCATCGTGGCCTCGACTGGCGATATCTATGCCGGCCTCTGGTACCCGATCATCTTCGCCTCGATTACCGTCGTGATCGGCGCCCTGTTCCTGCCCGAGACCAAGGACGTCGACATCAAGGCGAACTGATCGACGGCATCGATCTCAACCGATACGAACCGGCCGCGGTCTCCGCGGCCGGTTTTGTTTTGCGGGTCACTGATCGCCGCCGATGAATTGCAGCACCACCTCTCGCCGGTGCGGCCGGCTGCGATGCTCGATCAGATAGATCGCCTGCCAGGTGCCCAACGCGAGCTTGCCGTTCAGGACCGGCACCTGAAGCGAGGTTTGCGTCAGCATCGTCTTGATGTGCCCGGGCATGTCATCCGGCCCTTCGCTGTCATGCGTCCATCCGGCGTTCTCCGGCGCGAGCCGGGACAGCGCCGTGGTGAGATCGACGAGCACGGAAGGATCGGCATTCTCCTGGATCGTCAGCGAGGCCGAGGTGTGGCGGATGAACAGCGTCAGCGCGCCGTCACGCGCGTGAGCTTCATCGAGGAATTTCGCAGCGTCGCCGGTGAGGTCGGTAAAGCCGCGGCCCGATGTCTGCACGGTCAGCAATGACGACGAGATGGTGGTGGCTTGCACTGACGATGGCGCCGAGCGCGTGACGGATTTGCCTGATGTCATGGACATCCCCTCGCTCGTCGTCCTGGCGAAAGCCAGGGCCCATTACCCCGAATGCGCGTGATGGGCATAGGTGGCAATGCGCACCGAGCAGAGCAGAGGGGCCGCGGCGTATGGGTCCTGGCTTTCGCCAGGACGACATCGACACATTCCATCAAATCTTCCCCGACACGTCCTTCTGCACCCGGTTGGCCATGTCGACCAGACGGCGCCAGGCCTTTTCCAGAAACGACATCACGCGGTCGACATCCTGGTCGCTCGGCAGCGGGATCTCGATCTTGCGCTCGCCCTCGGCGACCTTCGGCTCCGCCTTCTTGAGCGAATCGGATTTCGGCAGCGGCTCGTCGACCTTGCCCGACACGGTCGGCCCGGCCGCGAGCTGGCCCTGCAGCTTCTCGACTTCGGCCTGAAGGCGGCCGATCTCGGCATCGAGTGCGGACCGCTCGTCGGGCACCGCATAGCAGGCCCAGCCCGCGCCGTTCCTGGTGCAGGTCGACACCGTGCCGGTGCGGGTGTCGAGCCGGAGCACGCCCTCGGGGATGGTCGTCATGCTGTAACGGCCGTTTTCGCTGTCAGGCGCAGATTGGGCGACGACGAAGCCGCCGCTGATGACCATCAGCGCGGCGAAGGTCGCTGCCGCAAGCCACGATGCTGTGGATGACGTCAAAGCTCTCATCGCACTCTCCGCCGCGGCACGCAGGTGGCACTTTCGCAAGTCTACACCCCGTCGCGCCGATCCGCCGCCCAAAACGCACTATGCGGCACAACGACCGCGATGGTCCGTTTGATCCCGACAGCGCGGCGAAATGGCGGCTTCATCCGCCGATCCCGAGGAGAGCTGCTGCGGTGCGGCGTCACGCTGTGTGCAGCGTTGCCGTGCGCGCCAATATCATGAAATAAATCAGCTACATAAGGGAAAGCGACGCAATCGTGACTTGGCTTGACTTGATTATAGGCCATCAGTATGGTCCGCGCGGCTTTTGAGGGTGGCGGGCGTAATTTCCATTCAGCCGCGGCGTTTCGGGTCTTCGTTGCATGACACAGGGCACGGGACACGGCGAGAATGGAGATCGCGAAAAATCGCCCGAGGAAGCTGCGCTTTCCGAACGGCTCGGAAGTCTCGATCAGCGGTTGTCCGAATTTCGCGACCGCAGGATCAAGACCGAGCAACCCGCAGGTGAAGGTGGAGACGGAGCGGCCAGAGCCTCGGCGATGGCGCTTGGTTTCCGACTATCCTCGGAGTTGATCGCCGGCGTTCTTGTCGGAGCGGGGATTGGCTGGGGGTTCGACCGCTTGCTGTCGACGTCGCCTTTCGGGTTTATCGTGTTCACGCTGCTGGGCTTCGTCGCCGGCGTGGTGAATGTGGTGAGAACGGCAGGCGCGGGTCAAAACAGACGCGGTGGCTCGTAAGGCGATCCGCCAGGAGAGGAATGTGATCGTGCCGGCCTCGCCGGTACGGGCCGGCCCGGCCGGCAGACCGAGACCCGCCGGCATTGCCCGGCAGACCAAGAGATGCCGCGCTGATGAAAATCGACCCGATCCACCAGTTCAACATCGAGCCTCTCTTCACCCTGGGCCATATCGGCAATCATACGATCGCCTTCACCAATTCGTCGCTCTACATGCTGGTGGCGGTCGCGATCATCTCGCTCCTGATGCTCGCCAGCGGCACGCAGCTGATTCCCGGGCGGCTCCAGTCCGTCGCTGAAATCTCCTACGAATTCGTCGCCTCGACCATCCGTTCGACGGCCGGCGCGGAAGGCATGAAGTTCTTCCCGCTGATCTTCTCGCTGTTCATGTTCATCTGCGTCTCGAATCTGGTGGGTATCATCCCCTACACCTTCACGGTGTCGAGCCATCTGATCGTGACCGCGGCGCTCGCGCTCCTGGTCTTCTTCACCGTCCTGATCTACGGCGTCGCCAAGAACGGCCTGAAGTTCTTCAAGATTTTCGTTCCCCACGGCGTCCCTGTCTACATCCTGCCGCTGGTCATGTTCATCGAGATCCTGTCGTTCTTCCTGCGGCCGGTCTCCCACAGCGTCCGTCTCTTCGCCAACATGCTGGCCGGCCACATCGCCTTGAAGGTGTTCGCGGGCTTCGTCGCCATGCTCGGCTTCTCGCTCGGCGCCGTCGGCTGGATCGGCGGCGTGCTGCCGCTGGCGCTCACCGTCGCGCTGACGTCGCTCGAAATCCTGGTCGCGTTCCTTCAGGCCTATGTGTTCGCGATCCTGACCTGCATCTACCTCAACGACGCCATTCATCCGGGACACTGAGCGGTCCGGGGAATTTCCACCCACAACCCAATCTTTCTTCCAAGGAGTCTAAAATGGATCCGGCAGCAGCAAAACTTATCGGCGCGGGCATCGCGTGCATCGGCATGGGCGGTGCGGGCGTCGGCGTGGGCGTGATCTTTGGCAACTACCTGGCCGCAGCCGTCCGCAACCCGTCGGCCGCTCAGGGCCAGTTCGGCAACCTGATCTTCGGCTTCGCCGTGACCGAAGCGCTCGGCATCTTCTCGCTGCTGATCGCGCTGCTGCTGCTGTTCGTTCCGCTCTGAGAACGACCTTTTACGCGCCGTTCCAGTCCCTGGGACGGCGCGCGTGACTGCAACAGGAGAACTCCATGGCTGAGAGTCATGGCGGCGCAAAAGGTCCGGCGGCGGGCGCTCACACCGAGGCTGACGGTGGTCACCACGGTGGCGGTTTTCCGCCGTTCGAGAGCAGCAGCTTTGCTTCACAGCTGGTGTCGCTCGCGATCTTCTTCGTCCTGCTTTACGTGATCGTGTCCAAGCTCGCTCTGCCGCGCATCGGCGGTGCGATCGAGGCGCGGCAGAACAAAATCGAGGGCGACCTCGCCGAAGCGCAGAAGCTGAAGGACCAGTCCGACGCGGCGCTGAAGGCCTATGAAAGCGAGCTCGCTTCGGCGCGCACGCGGGCACAGGCGATCGGCAACGAATCCCGCGACAAGGCCAATGCGCAGGCGGACGCCGAGCGCAAGGCGTTGGAAGAACAGCTGGCGGCCAAGCTTGCCGGGGCGGAGAAGACGATCGCCTCGACCCGCGCCGCCGCCATGAGCAACGTCCGCGGTATCGCGGCCGATGCGGCAGGCCAGATCGTGCAGCAGCTCACCGGCGTCGTTCCCGATGCAGGGTCGGTCAATGCCGCGGTCGATGCGTCCTTGAAGGGTTAGTCGAGATGTTCTTCGAACCTGAATTTTGGGTCGCCGTCGCCTTCGTGATCCTGATGGTCGTGTTCGGCTATCTCGGGGTCTTCAAGACGGCGATGACCGCGCTCGATCATCGCGCCGCCCGCATCAAGGCCGAGCTCGACGACGCCGCGCGCCTCAAGCTGGAGGCGGCCAAGGTGCTCGCCGACTACAAGGCGCGCAGTGCCACCGCCGAGCGCGAGGCCGCCGACATCATCGCCAACGCCAAGGCCGAAGCCGAGCGCATCGCAGCCGACGCCAAGGCGAAGATGGAAGACTTCGTCGCCCGCCGGACCAAGACTGCGGAGAGCAAGATCGCGCTCGCCGAGGCCCAGGCGCTGGCCGATGTCCGCGCCGCAGCCGCAGAAGCCGCCGTGCAGGCCGCCTCGACGATCCTGTCGCAGTCGGTCAAGGGCCAGGTCGCCGACGATCTGCTCGCCAAGGGCATCAACGAGGTTCGGCAGAAGCTGAACTGAGGGATTCGCCTTCATCAAACAAAAAGCCGGCGCGATGAGCGCCGGCTTTTTTGTTGCCGACAAATCTGGTGTCGTCGCCCGCGAAAGCGGTTGATCCGGTATTCCAGAGCGCCTGAGCGATACGGAGAAGCCGCGGCGTGCCGGATACCGCGGACGAGCCGGGCATGACAGCTGAGCCAGCAGCCTACTTCTTCTTCCGCCCCTTCGGCTCGGGCGAGAGCGCCTGCGGGTCGAAGCCGACATAGAAGATGTAGTTATCGGCGGCCGCCGCCGAGGGGACGGGGTAAGCGAGATCCTCGGCGACGAAGGTGAAGGGCACGCTGCCGCCTTCCGACATCGCCACCGTGGTCCGGTAGGCCTTCGAGGCGATCACCTTCTCGCCGACGCCGCCCTGCACCACGGCCACGCGCAGGGGGATCTCGACCGTCGCAGGTGCGCCGGCGGGGCCAGCGATCACGCGCCCCTGGATACCGATCCGGGCGGTGATATCCCCACCATTGCGGGCGCATTCGCGCGCCATCTTGGTGATGGTGGCCTGGAAGCGGATCTCGTTGCCGACGGCCGGCTTGCCGCTGGCGCCAACCGCGTAGGTGGAGGCACCGGCACGCACGGTGACCTGCGGGCAATCGACATCGTCGTCGGCTGGCTGACCGGGTGCCGGCGCCGCCTTGGGCTGGTCCGGCTCGTCGGACTTGCCGCCGAACAGGCTCTTGAAGCGGTCGCTGAAGGACTGGGCCGCCACCGGCGAGACGGACGCAAGCGCCACCGACAACGTCAACGCGACCACTATCCCCCGCCGCAACGCATTCCCCGACGACCGAAGCTCCTTCACCATCGACACCCACACTCCATGACAGCATTCCGGCCGAGCGCAGGCCGGCCCGCGCGGTTATATCGCCAAAATCGGCGATCCCAAGGCAAGTTCCAAGGCAAGTTCCGCAGCAAGTCATAAGCCAGCAAGCGGGGCTGGACGATCAAGACTTTGGCCGCAGGAGACGGCAGCTCAGCCGCGGAAGTCTTCATGCAGCAGGCCGAACAGCAGGTGGTCCTGCCAGACCCCGTTGATGCAGAGATAGCGGCGCGCCAGCCCCTCGCGAGAAAAGCCGCACTTCTCCAGCACCCGGATCGACGGCGCATTGGTGGGGATACAGGCGGCTTCGACGCGGTGCAGGTTAAGCTCGCCGAACAGCGTGGGCAGCAGCACCCGCAGCGCAGCTGTCATGTAGCCGCGATGGGCGTAAGGCTGCCCGATCCAGTAGCCGATAGTGCCGGCCTGCACGATGCCGCGCCGGACATTGGCCAGCGTGATGCCGCCGACCATGGCGCCGTCGAGCTCGCGAAAGATCAGAAACGGATAGGAACGGTCCGCGGCGATGTCCTCGGAGTAGCGGCGCAGGCGGCGGCGGAAGCCGGACCGGGTGAGATCGTCCGACGGCCAGATCGGTTCCCAGGGGGTGAGGTAATCGCGGCTGCTTTCCCGCAAATGGGCCCATTGCAGGAAGTCCGACATCTGCGGAGCGCGCAGCAAAAGTCCATTGCCGCGCGGCGCGAGGGCGGCGGGTCCACTGGACGGCAGGCGAAAGAGGGCCATGGTGATGCTTCCCGGCGCGGCGCCCCTTGCGCGGCGGCTAATGCAGCCGCGCCTTGGCGCGCGCCCGGGTCAATCCTTCCGCAAAAGACACCGCCGTGTCCAGACCCCTGCCGCTGCCCAATGCGACTACCGCAGGGCGGCTGCGCAAAAGCAGCGCACGCGCCGCATCCCGGGTCGATTCGACGCTGACGGCATCGATCCGCGCCACCAGTTCCTGCACCGTCTGCGGCCGGCCATAGGCCAGCACATGCCGGGCGAGCTGCTCGGCACGGGACGAGCAGCTCTCCAGCGCCATCAGGAGGCCGGCCTTCATCTGCGCCTTGGCCCGCGCGATCTCGGCTTCGGCCAACGTCTCCACCGAATCATTCATGATGTCGACAACGACCTCCATCATCTCCGGCGCGTCGGCGGGATCGGTGCCGGTGTAGAGGCCGAAGAAGCCGGTGTCGGTGTAGGGCGCGTGAAACGAGTAGATGGAGTAGCAGAGGCCGCGCTTCTCGCGCACCTCCTGGAACAACCGCGACGACATCCCGCCGCCGAGAATGTTGGTGAAGACCTGGAGCGAGAACAGGGACGGATCGGTCTGCGGCACCCCTTCGAGGGCCAGCGTCAGGTGCGCCTGCTCGAGCTCGCGGTGGACCACCTTGGCGCCGCCCTTGCCGAACTGGGCGGATTGCGGCTTGGGTCCCGGCGTTGCCTCGAAGCTTGCAAAACGCTTCTCGACCTCGGCGACAACCTGCTTGTGATCGACCGCGCCGGCAGCGGCCACCACCATGTCGGGCCCGCGATAATGCGTCGACAGATAACCGCGAAGCATGTCGCGGTTGAAGCCGCGCAACGTCTTGGCGGTGCCGAGCAGCGAGCGGCCCATCGGCTGATCTGGATAGCAGAGCTCGTTGAGATGCTCGAACACGACGTCGTCGGGCGTGTCCTGCGCAGCCCCGATCTCCTGCACGATGACGTTCTTCTCGCGCTCCAGCTCGTCCGGCTCGAAGGCGGGATTGGCGAGAATGTCGGCGAGCACGTCGAGCGCGAGCGGCACGTCGGCCTTCAGCACCCGCGCGTAATAGGACGTGGTCTCGGTCGAGGTGCCGGCATTGAGATCGCCGCCGACCGCCTCGATCTCCTCGACGATCTCGCGCGAGGAACGCTTGGTCGTTCCCTTGAATGCCATGTGCTCGAGAAGATGCGAGATGCCGTGCTCGTTGGGCTTCTCGTCTCGCCCTCCGACGCCGGCCCATACACCGAGCGCCGCGGTCTCGAGATGGGGCATCTTGTCGGTGACGACGGTCAGACCGGAGGCAAGCTTGGAAATCTCGACGCTCATCCGGCAACTCCCTGCTTTGCGGCGCGGCTGACCGACAGCACGAACCGCTCGACCTCGGCCTGATCGTTCTTCATCACCTTCATGTGTTCGGATTTGGTCATCAATCCATCGAGCCAGGCGGGCAGTTGCGGCCGCTGGCCGCAGGCCGCCTCGACTGCGTCGGGGAATTTGGCCGGATGCGCCGTGGAGAGCACGATGTTCGGCACCGTGGTGTCGGTGGTATCGCGGTCGGCGACCGCAAGCGCGACGGCCGTATGGGGGTCGACCAGCTCGCCCGCCTCGCGCCAGGCGGCGCGGATCGCAGCCGCGGTTTCGGTCTCGTCGGCGCGACCGGCGTCGAACTCCTCGCGGATCGCGGCCAGGGTCGCGTCGGGCAGCACGAAGCGCCCGGACTGCTTCAGCGAATCCATCAGACGGCGCACGCCCGCCGCATCGCGCCGGCCGGCCTCGAACAGCAGCCGCTCGAAATTCGAGGAGATCTGGATGTCCATCGACGGCGACGCCGTGGCATGCACCTCGCGCACCTCGTAGATGCCGGTCTTGAGCGTGCGGGCGAGGATGTCGTTGACGTTGGCTGCGATGCGCAGGGTCCGGACCGGCAGTCCCATGCGCTTGGCGACGTAGCCGGCGAAGATGTCGCCGAAATTACCGGTCGGCACGACGAAATCCACCGCGCGCGCCGGCGCGCCGACGGCAGCGGCCGACGTGAAGTAATAAACGACCTGGGCAACGATACGCGCCCAGTTGATGGAGTTGACGCCTGACAGCGAGGTCGCATCGCGGAAGCGGTGATTGTTGAACATCCCCTTCACGAGCGCCTGGCAATCGTCGAAATTGCCTTCGATGGCGAGCGCATGCACGTTGGCCGCACCGGTCGTCGTCATCATCCGTTGCTGGACCTCGGAGATGCGCTTGTGCGGGAACAGCACGATGAGGTCGACATTTTCGAGTCCCGCGAAGGCCTCAACCGCGGCGCCGCCGGTGTCGCCCGAGGTCGCGACCACGATGGTGGTACGCTGGCCACGCTTGGCGAGCACATGGTCCATCAGCCGCGAGATCAGCTGCATCGCCACGTCCTTGAAGGCGAGCGTCGGGCCGTGGAACAGCTCCAGCACGAACTGGTGCGGCGACATCTGGCGCAGCGGCACCACCGCGGGATGGCGGAAGGTGGCATAGGCCTCGTTGGCCATCCGGCCGAGCTCGGCGTCCGAAATCTCCCCGCCGGCGAAGGGGCGAATCACATCGACCGCGACCTCCCAATAGGGACGGCCGAAGAAGCCGGCGATCGTGTCGGCCGAAAGCTGCGGCCAAACGGACGGCACGTACAGGCCGCCATCCCGGGCGAGCCCGGTCAGCATCACGTCACAGAAGCCGAGTTCGGGGGCCTCGCCCCGGGTCGAGATATAGCGAGTCAAACTGCCCTCCAAAGGCCGACCAAGCCTGAGCTCACCCGTTAAGCCTTTGATTTTACGAAAATACTTGTTAACAGCCAGAGGCTTTGGGCCACCATAAAGTGTTTTGCTGCATCGGGAAACCGCTTCCGGTCGCCGCCCCTTGCCCAATGAAAAATGAAAAAGGGCTGCGGCATCGCCGCAGCCCTTCTCTTGGAAGGTCTGTCGTTGTGTGCAGACCGGTTTGCCTCGTCCGGGGTCTCCGACCCACAAACCTGTTCGTCCAAGCCTTCGCCAGCTGTCGTCAGATCGTCAAGAGCCAAAACGGCAGGCGAGCAAAAATGTTCCTGTTCTTCCCGGCCCGGTCAGCGCTTCTTTCGCGTCCGCAAGCCATGGCACGCTTCATATTGCCGCTTCTTCCCGAAATATCAGCGCCGCGAGGAACGAAATGCCCTGGCGACCGATTGGGGTCTGCGGATGGCGCCGCCCATCGTCCATGCATTGCCCGGCCGATGGCGACGCCGATCCGTCGACCGAACCCGCTGCATCCTGGAGCAGCCGGTTCGGTCACCGGCGGCGGTCAGTTCATCCCGATCTCCACGGCGATCCGGATCAGGTCGGAATGGTTCTTGGCTCCTAATTTCTGCTTGAGCAGGGACGTGGTGTTCGCGACGGTCTTGTAGGAGATGCCCAGCGCCTCGGCGACCTCGACGATCTTGTCGCCGCGTCCGAGCAGGCGAAGAATCTCGAGCTCCCGCGGTGTCATCTGCGAGGCCGGATTGGCCTTGATCGCCGCGCCGGAAAACGTCACGGCTTCCGCAAGCTGCGGCGAGATGAAATTGTCGCCCGCGACCACCTTGCGTACTGCCTTCAGCAGGATCCTGGGATCGTCGCCCTTGGAGACATAGCCCTGCGCCCCGAGCTCGACCGCCCGCACCACGAAGGCGGGGTCGTCGTTCATGCTGAACATGATGATCTTGGCGTCCGGGTCGTCCTTGCGGATGCGCCGCATCAGCTCGAAGCCGGAGACATCGGGCAGGCTGATGTCGATCACGGTCACGTCGGGCCGCTTGCTGACATAGGCGCGATGCCCGGATTTGGCGTCGGTCGCCTCGTCGATACGGATCGAATGGTCGGAGGCGAACAGGGTGCGGCAGCCGGACAGCACCACAGGATGGTCGTCGACGATCAGGACCCTGGTTGCGGGCTTGGCGGTATCTTGCATCGCGCGCTCTCTGTTTTTCGACTCATAGACCGGCGGGAATAAATGGAAAGAGAAAATCCCGCCGATGCGCGTTAGAATTGACCTAATGTGGCATCGGCTTTCGTTCAGAACGCAACTGTTTCTTCCGCTCGGCGCGAGCCTTCTCGCCGCGCTGATCCTGGGCGGCATATTGCTGCAGATATTCTCAACCCATCAGCTGGCTGACGAGCACGAGCCGGCTCGACGTTCGATCGGGACGATCACCGCCGCGCTCAACGACGCTCTGCGCGCATCGGACAATCCCCGAGAAACGCTTGATGCGTTCGTTCGGTCCCTGGACGCCTCCACAGATATCCAATTTCGTCCCATGGAGGGAGCCCCCCCACCCTCTCCGAAGGATGCCTTGCGCAACCTGAAGGCGGTTCCGCAATGGTTCGTCAACCTCATCACTCTGCCGGAGATGGAAGCGGCGTCTCCGGTCGTCATCGACGGCAGACATGTCGGCGATATCGTGTTCCTGTCGGACCTGTCGGCCGACCTGTTCGAGAAGTGGATCGGCTTCCTCGCGCTGACCAGCCTGGTCGCCGTCCTGATGGTGCTCACCGGCATCGTTGCCTATGTCTTCGCTGGTTCGGCCTTGCGCCCCCTGCAACATCTCGGCGAAGGTCTCACGCGGATGCGGCGCGGCGACTACACAAAGCCGATCCCGGTCGCAGGACCGCCGGAGATCCGGAAAAGCTGCGAGGAAGCCAATGCGCTGGCTGCGACATTGGCGCAACTCAGTCAGGACAATCGCGACCTGATGCACCGCCTGGTGTCGCTCCAGGACGACGAGCGGCGCGACCTCGCCCGCGAGCTGCATGACGAGCTCGGCCCGCTTCTGTTCAGCATCCGCGCCGGCACGATCGCGTTGATCGAGATCACGCGTCCTGCGGGAAATCTCGGCAGTTCGGCGCAGGACGTGCTGCAATCGGTCGAGGCGCTCCAACAAACCAACCGCCGAATCCTCGACCGGCTGCGACCGCTCTATATCGAGGAACTGGGCCTTCCGACCAGCGTGCAGACGCTGCTCCGGAACTTTCGCAAGCAGGCACCTCATGTCGGCCTGACGGACACGATCGATCCCAGGCTCGACGGCATCGACGGGCCGCTGGCCCAGACCGTCTATCGCCTGATACAGGAAGCGCTGACCAACGTGCTGCGCCATGCCGAGGCCAATCATGTGCAGGTGCAGGCGGTGGTCGTCGAGGGCACTCTCGTCATCGAGATCGCCGACGATGGCGGCGGCTTTCCCGCGGGCAACGTCTTCGGCCGAGGCCTGACCGGCATGCATGAGCGCGTGCGCGCGCTCAGCGGCTCACTGTCACTGCTGCGCGCGGATCAACGGACTTACGTGCGATGTCGTTTGCCGGTCGAGACGACCCGGGACGCAGCCTCATCCGGCTAGCATAGGCAGCCGTGATGCGCGTTCTGTCGGGCCGGCTCGCATACCGTGCTGAGGATCTTGCCTTCCGAGCTGAAGCGAAACGCCGCGCGAATGCGCAGCGCGCCGGCAACGGAATATTCGAGATCGACGCCATGAGGCGCGGGATGGATCTCCTCCAGCCCGAAACCCACCGACGAGAAAGTGCTGAGCCGCGGCTGCCAATAGGCTTCCAGCTCGCTCCGGCCGTGATAGCGACGCTGGCCGTTGCAGGTGCATTCGAGTTCCGCGTCCTCGGCATAGAGGCCGAGCAGCAGCGCGAGGTCGCCCTGCCGGCAGGCGTCCACCCAATCGATGACAAGTCCCATCTGATCAAAATCGCTCACGCCGCAATCCTCTGCCGCAGACAATCGATCGCGGCTTAGGACCACCCTCGTGAATGTGCGCTGAACGGTAAAGCCCGGGCGATACCGGGTTCCCTCGGGGTATCTACGGAGGCGTTCCGCTTTGCCGCCGCCCTCGCACCCACACTGCAAAAGCGATCAACACGGCGCCTGCGAGCGTGAACCAGGTGATGGCGTATTGCAGGTGATCGTCTTTCAGGTGCACGTCGAGCGGACCGGGGCGCGGAATCCCGTTCTCGGGCACCGGCTGCTCGAGATCGACGTAGAACGGCGCAACCGTGCCCCAGCCGAGCGCGCTCGCGATGCCCGGGTGATCGCGCACGAACCAGAGCCGCTTGTCGCGGTTCTCCGTCGGCGTCAGCCAGCCCGGAAGCTCGGGAAAGCGGAGATAGCCGGTGAGCGCGACCGGCTGTCCCGTGACGAGCTTCTTCACCGCGCGGTCCTCGACGCTGCGATCCTGCATCGTGTTCTCGACGAAGCCGGCATCGATCACGACCATCTCGCCGCTCGGAAGCCGCGCCGGCAGGAACGCCCAGGTGCCGGGGCCGGAGGCGTCCTTGCGCACGGCCGAGCCGGAGGAATAGACCATCGCATCGGGCAGGGCTGCGTAGATTGCGGTGAAGCTGACGCGGCGGAATTCATCGCGGGCGGGATTCAGAGCCGCCCATTGCGACGACGGCGGCAGCGCGACGGGAGCCTTCGCCAGACGCTCGGTCAGCGCCGCGATCAGCTCGTGCTTGGCTGTCCGGCGCTGCAATTGCCAGACGCCGAGCGCGACGAAGACGGCCGTCAGGAACAGCGTGAACAGCGCAAAGCCGGCCACGCGAGGCTTGCGTACGGTCCTGTTCATTTCGCGCGGTCGATGAGCCGGCCCGGGGCCGCCTTGTGATGGAATTGCAGCGCGATCAGCAGCGACTTCATCGCGCGCAGCGGCAGTAGCGTGGTGGCGAGGATCAGCGGCAGCCAGAGCACCGCATGCAGCCAGAACGGCGGTTGATACTTGACCTCGACAACGAGCGCGCAGCCGACCACGATCGCACCGGCCAGCATGATGATGAAGATCGCCGGGCCGTCGCCCGTATCGATGAAAGCGTAGTCGAGATCGCAGCGGTCGCAGCGAGGCGCGAGCGTCAGGAAGCCCGCATAGAGCTTGCCCTCGCCGCAGCGCGGGCATTTGCAGGCGAGTCCGCGCAGCGCGCTTTGCATGACAGTGGTTTCGGACCCGGATGGGCCGGCGGCGTCGTTCATGATGACAAACTCTATCACAGTTTCCGCCAATGCTTCCGGCGGCCGCAAAGCGAAAGGGCGGCCCTGCGGCCGCCCTTCCTGATGATCTGCTTCGCGAAGCTCAGTGCGCGCCGTGGGCCATGGTCTCGGCGCCGTGTCCCCAGACGTAGATGCAGAGGAACAGGAACAGCCAGACCACGTCGACGAAGTGCCAGTACCAGGCGGCGAACTCGAAGCCGAGGTGCTGCTTCGGCGTGAAGTGGCCGGCATAGGCGCGGAACAGGCAGACCAGCAGGAAGATGGTGCCGACCAGCACGTGGAAGCCATGGAAGCCGGTGGCCATGAAGAAGGTCGCGCCGTAGACATTGCCGCCGAAGGAGAACGCCGCGTGGCTGTACTCATAGGCCTGCACGCAGGTGAAGAGCGCGCCCAGCACGACGGTGAGGATCAGGCCGTACTTCAGACCCTGGCGATCGTTCTCGAGCAGGGCGTGATGCGCCCAGGTCACCGTGGTGCCCGAGGTGAGCAGGATGAGCGTGTTCAGGAGCGGCAGGTGCCAGGGGTCGAAGGTCTCGATGCCCTTCGGCGGCCAGGTGCCGGGAACGGCGCAGGCGCCGGCCTGGGTGCCGAGGCCACAGCCGAACACCGCGTCGCGGGTGGCATGGACGGCATCGGCCGGAAACAGCGCGGCGTTGAAATAGGCCCAGAACCAGGCCACGAAGAACATCACCTCCGAGGCGATGAACAGGATCATGCCGTAACGGTGATGCAACTGCACGACGCGGGTGTGGTCGCCCTTGTACTGGGCTTCCTTGATCACGTCGGCCCACCAGCTCGCCATGGTGTAGAGCACGCCGACGGTGCCGACGCCGAACACGATCGGCGCGGCCGAGAACATGTGGTGCATCCAGGCGATCGCGCCGACCGCCATGATGAAGGCCGAGAGCGAGCCGACGGCCGGCCACGGAGAGGGATCGACCAGATGGTAGTCGTGATGCTTGGTGTGCGCCGTTGCCATTGCGGTCTCTCTCCTCAATCCCGTGCCTGTGAGGCACTTATCCCCTTGCGTCCAACCGTCCGGGCGTGAGCCCGGCGATCAGAGATTTCCCTTGCGTTTGTCGTCCTCGCCCGATGCCAGCGGCTTCACCACGGGATCCTTCACCGGATAGAAGGTGTAGGACAGCGTGATCGTGTTCAGCCCGTCGTTCTCGTGATCGTCGGCGATCGACGGATCGACGTAGAACACGACCGGCATCTCACGCTTTTCGCCCGGCGCCATGGTCTGCTCGGTGAAGCAGAAGCAGTTGATCTTCTGGAAGTACGACCCGACCGTCAGCGGCGCGACGTTATAGGCGGCCTGGCCTGATGTGGTCCGCGCAGCCTGGTTGGTCACGGTGTAGTAGACGGTCGTGACCTGACCGATATTGACCTCGATCTCGTTCTGCTCCGGCTCGAACTTCCAGGGCAGGCCGGGCGCGATGTTGGAATCGAAGCGCACCGAGATCTTGCGCGCGATCGGGCCGGTGGCTGGTGCCGACGTCGCGACCTGGGTCGTGCCGTTGAAGCCGGTGGCGCGGCAGAACCAATTGTAGAACGGCACCGCCGCGTAGGACGCGCCGACCATCAGCGCCACCACGCCGCCGCAGATGGAAGCGACCACCACATCGCGACCCAGCCCGCGGCCCTTGGCCGACTGACGATTGGCCGGCTTGGCGCTGACGTCCCGCGATATGGTCGGCTCGTGATCCATGTTTCCTACATCGGCCGGACTAGCACCGCCGGTCCCTTGACCATGGTGACGGCGAAGAACAGCAGCACGAGCACGCCGAGCGCCAATGCAATGGCGACGGAGCGCTGACGACGGCTCCTCTTTTGCGCCTCGGTGAGGACGATTCCATCTGGCTCGGGTTTGTCGGCCATCCCTGCCTCATGCGCCCCATGCCATCGGAGCAAGCGCCCGGAACACGACCTCGGCCAGCAGAGTCGCGAACAGCGCGAACAGATAAAGGATGGAGAAGGCAAACAGCTTGCGGGTCGCACGCAGCGACTGGCTGCGCTCGCGGCGCACATAGACGTTGATCGCGAGCACCAGCATGCCCGCGCCGAGGATCAGCGAGACGATGCCATAGACGGCATCGAAATAGCCGAGCGCCCAGGGCGCGGCGGCGACCGCGATCAACACGATGGTATAGAGCAGGATCTGGAGTCGCGTCGCATCTGGACCAGCGACGTTGGGCAGCATCGGAATGCCGGCGCGGGCATAGTCGTCGGAGCGGAACAGCGCCAGCGCCCAGAAGTGCGGCGGCGTCCAGAAGAAGATGATGGCGAACAGCAAAAGCGGCTCGACGTCGACCGTGCCTGTCACCGCGGCCCAGGCCACCACCGGCGGCAGCGCGCCGGCGGCGCCGCCGATCACGATGTTCTGCGCAGTCCAGCGCTTCAGCCACATCGTGTAGATCACGACGTAGAAGAAGATGGTGAAGGCGAGCAGCGCGCCCGCGATCCAGTTGACGAGGATGCCGAGCGTCATCACCGAGAAGAAGGCGAGCGTCAGGCCGAATGCCATCGCCTCGCCGCGGGTGATGCGGCCGCGCGGAATCGGCCGGTTCGCGGTGCGCGACATCTTGGCGTCGATGTCGCCCTCGAGCGCCATGTTGAGCGCGCCGGAGGCGCCCGCACCGACCGCGATGCAGAGCAGCGAGGTGATCGCCAGCACCCAGTGGAAATTCCCGGGCGCCATCGCCATCCCGACCAGTGCGGTGAAGATCACCAGCGACATCACTCGCGGCTTGAGCAGCGCGATGTAATCGCCGACCTCCGCTTCGGAGATGCGGGGATTGATGTCGATGGCGTTGTGGTCGAGGACGGACACTTAATTCAACTCGCTTCGTGATAGATCCGCGGCGCCCGTCACGGGCGCCGCGGCTGATGGCTTACTGCACGCGGGGCAGCACTTCGAACTGGTGGAACGGCGGCGGCGAGGGCAACGTCCACTCCAGCGTGGTCGCGCCTGCACCCCACGGATTGTCGCCCGCCGGCACCTTCTTCATGAAGGCGTCGACCACGCAATAGAGGAAGATCAGGACGCCAAAGCCCGAGATGTAGGAGCCCAGCGACGAGATCAGGTTCCAGCCCGCGAACGCGTCGGGATAATCGACGTAGCGGCGCGGCATGCCCGACAGGCCGAGGAAGTGCTGCGGGAAGAACACCAGGTTGACGCCGATGAAGGTGACCCAGAAGTGCGCTTTGGCGAGGCCTTCATTGTACATGTAGCCCGACATCTTCGGGAACCAGTAGTACCAGCCGGCAAAGATCCCGAACACCGCGCCAAGCGACAGCACGTAGTGGAAGTGCGCGACGACGTAGTAGGTCTCCTGCAGCACGCGGTCGACGCCCGCGTTCGCCAGCACGACGCCGGTGACGCCGCCGACCGTGAACAGGAAGATGAAGCCCACCGCCCAGATCATCGGCGCACGGAACTCGATCGAGCCGCCCCACATTGTGGCGATCCACGAGAAGATCTTCACGCCGGTCGGAACCGCGATCACCATCGTCGCCGCGACGAAATAGGCCTGCGTCGCCGAGGACATGCCGACCGTGTACATGTGGTGCGCCCACACCACGAAGCCGATGCCGCCGATGGCGACCATGGCGTAGGCCATGCCGAGATAGCCGAACACGGGCTTGCGCGAGAAGGTCGAGACGATCTGGCTGACCATGCCGAAGGCAGGCAGGATCAGGATGTAGACCTCGGGGTGACCGAAGAACCAGAACAGATGCTGGAACAGCACGGGATCGCCGCCGCCCTCGGGCGCGAAGAACGTCGTGTGGAAATTGCGGTCGGTCAGCAGCATGGTGATCGCACCGGCGAGCACCGGCAGCGACAGCAGCAGCAGGAACACCGTCACCAGGATCGACCACACGAACAGCGGCATCTTGTGCAGGGTCATGCCCGGCGCGCGCATGTTGAAGATCGTGGTGATGAAGTTGATGGCGCCGAGGATCGACGAGGCGCCCGCCAGATGCAGCGACAGGATCGCGAAGTCGACGGCCGGGCCCGGGTGACCGGAGCTCGACAGCGGCACGTACATGGTCCAGCCGGCGCCGACGCCGTTGGCGCCCGGCTCGCCCTCGACGAAGGTCGACATCAGGAGCAGCGCGAAGGAGGCCGGCAGCAGCCAGAACGAGATGTTGTTCATGCGCGGGAACGCCATGTCGGGCGCGCCGATCATCAACGGCACGAACCAGTTGCCGAACCCGCCGATCATCGCCGGCATGACCATGAAGAAGATCATGATCAGGCCGTGAGAGGTCACGAACACGTTATAGGTGTGCGTCTCGTGGAAGATCTGCACGCCCGGATACATCAGCTCGGCCCGGATCGCGATCGACATCGCGGCGCCGATGACGCCGGCGATGACCGCGAAGATCAGGTACATCGTGCCGATGTCCTTGTGATTGGTCGAATAGACGTAGCGCCGCCATCCGGTCGGATGGGCGTGCTCGTCATGTCCGTGGTCTTGCGCGTGATCGCCGTGTGCCGCTGCGCTCGTTGCCATTTTCAAATCCTGCCTTGCGTCCCGTTCGGACCTGATGCGGTCCCGCCCTTCATGTCGCTTCCAGTCCCCAGAGCCTCTGCCCGGCGCTTACTGCGTCGGGCCGGCCGCGGAGGCGTAGGTGCTGGTGCCGCCGCTCGCAAACTTCTTCTTCGCCGTCTCGACCCAGGAGGCGAACTCCTGGTCGTCGACCACGCGGATCGCGATCGGCATGAAGGCATGATCCTTGCCGCACAATTCCGAGCACTGGCCGTAATACATGCCGGTCTTGGTGGCCTTGAACCAAGTCTCGTTCAGCCGACCCGGAATGGCGTCGATCTTGACGCCGAAAGCCGGCAGCGCGAAGGCGTGGATGACGTCCGCGCCCGTGACCTGGACCCGAACCACCTTGTTGACCGGCACCACCATCTCGTTGTCGACGCCGAGCAGGCGGGGCTGCTTGTCCTGGGCCATCAGCGAGTCGAACTCGAACTTGCCGTTGTCAGGATAGGCATAGGACCAGTACCACTGCTTGCCCGTCGCCTTGATGGTCAGGTCCGCCTTGGGGATGTCGAGCTCGAGGAACAGCAGGCGGAACGACGGCACCGCGATGCCGACCAGAATCAGCACCGGAACCAGGGTCCACACCACCTCGATCAGCGTGTGGTGGGTGGTCCGCGACGGCACCGGATTGGCCTTCGCATTGAACTTGACGACCACGATCACGAGCAGCGCGAGAACGAACAGCGTGATCAGGGTGATCAGCACGAACAGGAAGTTGTGGAACCAGACGATGTTGTCCATCACCGGCGAGCCGGACTCCTGAAGCGTCCACTCCCAAGGCCTGGGTTGCCCGAGCTCCGCGGAGGCCACGCCGCCCGTCGCCAGCGTCAGACCCGCCACGGCCAATCCCAGCAACTGCCGGCCCATCCGGCCCATCGACATCCTCATGCCGTTCGCGCTCCCCTTACGAAATCACCCCAAGTGCATTCCCCTGATTTTGCGGGAAACGCTTATTCGATCCGCCCCTCTGACAAACCGCCGCGCAAGAATACCTCTAAGAGGGACTGGGGCCAGATCGCTAGAACGCCGAAATCAAGCCTCTCAAACCATAATTCTTGATCTATCGCAATGCAGTCTTGGGGCTCATCTGCCCGGCATCACCCGCAAGATATTTCCTAGTAACATCAGACAAAAATACCGTTCCCCGGCATGCTGCGGCTTGACAGCGGAATTGCCCGCGGTAGGCACTGGCAGACAGCCGCGCAGGAACCTGATTCGTGCGGGCGACGGTGATGCGCGGCGGCGCGGAATTTGCTTGGGAATTGCCTTCAAGACGCCGTCATTCCCGTATCAGTCCGCCAGGTGCGAGCGACCCAGCGAGCAGAGGGACCGACCCGATGGGGCTTTCGAGATGCATGGCAAGGCGGACTGGCGGCCCCAGGATGCTGGCCGCCCTGCTGGCGGCGATCGCCGTCCTGGCGCTGCCCGGCCTTGCCCATGCGCAGGGCGCGGTGCGCTCGGTTCATGGCGACTGGCAGATCCGCTGTGACACCCCGCCGGGCGCCCAGAGCGAGCAATGCGCCCTGATCCAGAGCGTGGTGGCGGAGGACCGCTCCAATGCCGGCCTGACCGTGATCGTGCTCAAGACCGCCGACCAGAAGAGCCGCCTGATGCGGGTGGTCGCTCCCCTCGGCGTGCTCCTGCCCTCCGGGCTGGGCCTCAAGCTCGACAACCAGGACGTCGGTCGCGCCGGCTTCGTTCGCTGCCTGCCCAACGGCTGCGTTGCCGAGGTCGTGATGGACGACAAGCTGCTCGGCCAGCTCCGCAACGCCAAGACCGCGACCTTCATCATCTTCGAGACCCCGGAAGAAGGCATCGGCTTCCCGCTCAGCCTGAACGGGCTCGGCGAGGGCTATGACAAGCTGCCCTAGGGCAGTCACTGCGGGTGAGCGATCCCTATTGTTTCCGTAATGTGAGGCCTGGCGCCCTCGCGGAACCGGTCCGAAACCATTATCTTGCCCTACATCTTCCGACAATGGACGGACGCATGACCAACCCTGCCACAACCTCCCTGCTCGACCGCGCCAATCTCGATCGCGACCAGGTTCGCAACGAGGTCGCGCGCGGGCTCGCCGGTGCCGACGACGGCGAGCTGTTCCTGGAATACAGCCAGACCGAAGCGCTGATGTTCGACAATGGGCGGTTGAAGCAGGCGACCTACGACACCTCGCAGGGTTTTGGCCTGCGCGCCGTCAAGGACGATGCGGTCGGCTATGCGCATTCCTCCGACGTCTCGCTGCCGGCGCTGATCCGCGCCGCCGATGCCGTCGCGGCCGTGCGCGGCGGCTATTCCGGCAGCTTTGCCGCCGCGCCGGCGCATACCAATGTGCGGCTCTATAGTGACGACAATCCGCTCGACGCGCCGGGCTTCGAGACCAAGGTCAAGCTGCTCGCCGAGATCGACGCCTACTTGCGCGACAAGGATCCGCGGGTGCGGCAGGTCAGCGTCAGCCTGGGCGCGACCTGGCAGGTGGTCGAGATCCTGCGGCCGGACGGCGAGAGCTATCGCGACATCCGCCCGCTCGTGCGCGTCAACGTCTCCGTCGTCGCCGGCCAGGGCGATCGCCAGGAGAGCGGCAGCAAGGGCTATGGCGGCCGCGCCGGCTATGCCGAATTCATCGAAAGCAAGAACTGGCGCGACGCCGCCGACGGCGCGCTGCGCGAGGCCCTGGTCAATCTGGAATCGATCCCGGCGCCCGCCGGCGAGATGGATGTGGTGCTCGGGGCCGGCTGGCCCGGTGTGATGCTGCATGAAGCGGTCGGCCATGGCCTCGAGGGTGACTTCAACCGCAAGAAAACGTCTGCGTTCGCCGGCCTGATGGGCCAGCAGGTCGCGGCCAAGGGCGTCACCGTCGTCGACGACGGCACCATTGCCTCGCGGCGCGGCTCGCTGTCGATCGACGACGAGGGCACCCCGACCAACCGCACCGTGCTGATCGAGGACGGCATCCTGGTCGGCTACATGCAGGACCGCCAGAATGCGCGCTTGATGAACATGAAACCGACCGGCAACGGCCGCCGCCAGGGCTATGCCCATGTGCCGATGCCGCGCATGACCAACACCTACATGCTCGCGGGCGACCGCGATCCCGCCGAGATCCTCGCTTCGGTGAAGAACGGTGTCTTCGCTGCGAATTTCGGTGGCGGCCAGGTCGACATCACCTCGGGCAAATACGTGTTCCAGTGCACCGAGGCCTACAAGATCGAGAACGGCAAGCTGGGCGCACCCTTGAAGGGCGCCATGCTGATCGGCAACGGGCCGACCGACCTGCATCGCATCCGCATGATCGGCAACGACCTCGCGCTCGACACCGGCATCGGAACCTGCGGCAAGAACGGCCAGGGCGTGCCTGTCGGCGTCGGCCAGCCGTCGCTTCTGATGGAACGCATTACAGTGGGTGGAACGGGCGCATGAGCGTGGAAGAAAAGGCAACTGTCACCACCAAGCGGAAGAGCAGCGGGTGGGCCGGGCAGCTGATGCAGCTCGCCGGCATCGTCGCCGCCGTCTTCATTGCCAAGGGCGCGCTCGCCGAGCCGTTCTACGTGCCGTCGGGCTCGATGGAGCCGACGCTGCTGATCGGCGATGCGCTGCTCGCCTCGAAATTCCCCTATGGCTACGGCACCTCGTCGCTGCCGATCCAGATCAACCTGCCGGAGACCGGCCGCGTCTTCGCGGAGACGCCGAAGCTCGGCGACGTCGTCGTGTTCCGCTGGCCCGGCGATCGCTCGCAGGCCTGGGTCAAGCGCGTCGTGGGTCTGCCCGGCGACCGCATCCAGATGCGGCAGGGCCAGCTCTTCATCAATGACCGCCCCGCCGAGCTCAAGCCCGACGGCGTCGGCGCGGCCGAGGACGACAATGGCGGCAGCGAGCCCGCCTACCGCTATGTCGAGACGCTGCCGAATGGCGTCTCGCACCTGATCTTCAAGATGCGCGAGAACGGCCCGCTCGACAATACGCCGGAGGTCACGGTGCCGCCGGGCCATCTCTTCGTGCTGGGCGACAACCGCGACAATTCCGCCGACAGCCGCGTGCCGCTGCGCTCCGGCGGCGTCGGCCTGCTGCCGATTGACAATCTGGTCGGCCGCGCGGACGCCGTGCTCGGCTCCTGGGATCTCGGCATTCGCGGCCAGCCGGTGTGGACCTGGCTCTCCGGCTTCAGGCTCGCGCGGTTCTTCACCGCCGTGCATTGAACCGATCCCAAGGTCTTGATCAAATGACCTTCGACGACGTCAGAAAATTTGCGCTGACGTGGCCGGAGGTCGAGGTCGGCACCTCCTACGGCACGCCCGCGCTGAAAGTGCGCAAGAAGATGCTGGCGCGTCTGAAGGAAGACGGCGACAGCATGGTGATGCCTGATGTCCCGATCGACGAGCGCACGATGCTGATCGAGAGCCAGCCCAAGATCTTCTATTTCACCGATCATTACGCCGATTATCCGATCGTGCTGATCCGGCTGTCCAAGGCGAAACGCGCAATCGTCGAGCCTCTTCTGCGGCGGCGCTGGCGCGGCCTCGCCTCGAAGGCGGCGCGTGCGGCGTTCGACGCCAGCCTGTAGGTCGTGGCCGCGATGGATCGCGATCGCTTCCGCGCACTTGCGCTCGAGAATCCGGTCAATGTAGCGATTATCGAGGAGCTCCATCGTCTGGGGCTGCCGGATGCGTGGCTGGTTGCGGGATGCCTGGTGCAGACGGTGTGGAACGTGATCACCAAGCGCGCGATCGACCATGGCATTTCCGACTATGACATCTTCTATTTCGATCCTGATACCTCCTGGGAGGCGGAGGACGCGGTGATCCGCACGCTGCAGGCGCGGCTCGACCATCTCGGCGCCAAGATCGAGATCCGCAACCAGGCGCGCGTGCATCTGTGGTACCCCGACAAGCATGGCCTGCCCTATCCACCGTTGACGCGCTCGACCGACGGCATCGACCGCTTCCTCACCGAGAATACGCAACTGGGCATCCGACCTGCCGATGGTGATTTCGAGGTCTATGCGCCGCATGGGTTCGACGACGTCGCGAGACTGATCGTGCGGCCAAACCGGGCCGTGAACTTTTCCGCCATCAATTACGAGGCGAAAGCTGCGCGATGGAAGGCGCTGTGGCCGGAGATCACGGTGATTGCAGCGGAGTGACCCGCTGCTCCATCCGCCTCGTCATTGCGATAGCTTCCTTGCCTACCGCACCACGCCCGACGTAAATCCCGCCTTCCGCCGCGGCGGCTTGATTTCCTTTTTCAGGAAGCAGCGCGCCTCCCGTCCGGTGTAGCCGGGACGGGCATAGGTGAAGGCGCGGCATTTGTTGTCGGCGGTGCAGGCAGCCTTGCAGGCCTCCTCGCCCTCGCCGCTCTTGAGCTCGAAATTGCGCAGATCCCCACCCGGGCGATCGATCGACGTTTCGACGCCCTCGATGCGCGGCTCGATCACGCCTGCGCCGCGCACACCGGAGATGCAGCAACTGCCGGGAACGCGTGCCGGCACCGTGTTCTTGAGCCAGCATACGGCCGAGCCGCCCTCGACGTCGGGATAGTTGAAGCTCCAGGAGCGACACCGGCGGTCGCGCTCGCACAGCAGCGCACAATCCTCGGGATCGCCCGACGTGACCGGCGTGTTGAAATAATCGCCGCCCGGGCGGTCGAACGCCGTCTGGGCCTGCGCCGGCACACTCGCGAGCGCGAGCGAAAGCAGCGCGGCGCATGCCACGACGCCTGCCAAGACCTTTGCGATCAAGACCTTTGCAATGACGCCCCCGCGCAGGCGGCCCTTCCCCATCGGAACAGCTTTCGATTTATTGACGACGCTCAGGTTTTTTTCAGCCGATCATTTGATCGCCGCAAACCTGTATGGGCGATGAACGGCTCGAGACCCGGTCGTTAGCCCATGGGACTAGAAAGCGTATTCCGCGTAGGCCGGTTCCACCGAGCCCTTCCAGGGACCATTAAACTTGTCCAACATCTCCTCGGCCGGCGTCCGGCCGGAATCGATGATGCGATCGAGCGGCTCCAGATGCCGGGTCTCGTCGCGGCCGAGCTGGTCGATCCGGCCACGCCGGCGCAGGCCGGCATGGGCCAGAACCAGGCACTCCTTGGCGATCTCGAAGAGATAGCGATCCTTGATTCGCGACTTGAAGCCGAAGCGCGGCACGTCGTCGCGCAAGGCCTGACGTTCATGCGCGCTCCAGTGCTTCACGATCTCCCAGGCGGCGTCGAGCGAAGCATCGTCATAGAGCAGCCCGACCCAGAACGCCGACAGCGCCGGCAAGCGGCCCCACGGCCCACCGTCGGAGCCGCGCATCTCGAGATAGCGCTTGAGCCGGACTTCCGGGAAGATCGTCGAAAGATGGTTGGCCCAGTCCGACAGCGTCGGCCGTTCGCCGGGAAGGTTGTTGTTGCGGCCGTCGAAGAAGGCGCGGAACGAGGAGCCCGACACGTCGATGTAGTGCTCGCCGCGCTTGACGAAATACATGGGCACGTCGAGCGCGTAGTCGACATAGCGCTCGAAGCCCATGCCGTCCTCGAACGCCCACGGCATCATGCCCGCACGGGCATTGTCGGTGTCGCGCCAGATCTCGGAGCGGAAGGAGAGGAAGCCGTTCGGCTGGCCCTCGGTGAAGGGCGAATTGGCGAACAGCGCCGTCGCGACCGGCTGGAGCGCGAGTGAAACCCGCAACTTCTTGACCATGTCGGCTTCCGAGGAGAAGTCGAGATTGGTCTGCACCGTGCAGGTCCGATACATCATGTCGAGGCCGTATTGACCGACCTTCGGCATGTAATTGGTCATGATCTTGTAGCGGCCCTTGGGCATCACCGGTATGTCCGCACGCGACCAGGACGGCGTCATGCCGAGTCCGAGGAAGCCGATGCCGAGCGGAGTTGCGATCTCGCGCACTTGCGCCAGATGCGCCATCAGCTCGCTCTGGGTCTGGTGCACGTTCTCGACCGGCGCACCGGAGAGCTCGAACTGCCCGCCGGGCTCGAGCGAGATGGCCCCGCCGCCGGTGACGTCGTAGAGGCCGATGATGTTGCCCTGCTCCATGATCGGCTCCCAGCCGAGCAGGAGCTTCATGCCTTCGAGCAGCGCGCCGATGCCACGCGCGCCCTCGTACGGCACGGGACGGTGGCCCTCGAGCGTGAACGGCGTCTTCTCGTGCTCGGTGCCCATCCGCCACTCGGACGGTGGCTTGCAGCCGGCCTCGAACCACGCGACGAGCTCGTCGCGCGATTGCAAGGGTGTCATATCGATCTGGTCTCGCGCCATATCAAACTCTAATCAAAAGCGCTTCGACCGAACGCGCGGGTGACGGGATGGTCCGCGAACCCGCCGGGCGCGCGGACGTGCTGGTTTGCCGCGCGATCATCGCGACGGTGTGCTTTCGTTGACGTTGGCGACGGGCGGCAATTTCATCTCGCCGCACGAGCAGCCCAGGCGATCGAGCAGGGTGCTGAGCTTGACCGCGTCGGCATCCGACAGTTTCGAACCGACATATTTCTCGATCGCCGCCGAATAGGCGCCCCACATCCGCTTCTGCAACTCGCGGCCGGCTTCCGTGATCTCGACGAACTGGCCGCGCTTGTCGATCTTGCATTCGCGCCGCGAGGCGAGGCCCTCGTCGACCAGGCGGTCGATCAGCCGCGAGGTCGAGTATTGCGGGATCAGCATCTGGCGTTCGAGTTCCACCGGCCGCAGCTCGCCGGTGGGGGCGCGGGATAGTTCGAGCAGCGCGTCATACCAGGCGAGCGGCGGGAACCCCGCCTTCTTCAGGTCCTGCTCGACGCAGTCGAGCACACGGCTCTGCACCCGCATCAAGCGGATCCAGGCCGAAGTTGCCTCGGTCGATGGTTTGCGTTTCATGGTCCCGCTCAAGCTCGTCGTCCGCTCTTTACCTCACTCGATGCACCTGCATCAATCTTGACTATTTCATGCAGGTGCATGTAGTCGTTCTTTCGCCCCAACCAAGCGTCACGAGGAGGAAATTCCATGAAACTGTATTATTCGCCAGGCGCCTGCTCCCTGTCCCCCCACATCGCGCTTCTGGAAGCCGGCCTGCCCTACGAGCTGGTCAAGGTCGATATCCGGGCCAAGAAGCTCGAAAACGGTGAGGATTATCTGAAGCTGAACCCCAAGGGCCAGGTCCCGGCGCTGGGCCTCGACAGCGGAGAGATCGTGACCGAAGGCCCGGTGATTGTCCAGATGATCGCCGACCGGGCCTCAGCCAAGGCGCTGGCGCCGGCCCGCGACAGTTCCGAGCGTTACAAGCTGCTCGAATGGCTCAATTTCCTCACCTCCGAGGTGCACAAGAGCTTCGGCCCGCTGTTCGCCCCGGCGCTGAACGACGAGGCCAAGGCCTTTTTCAAGGATCGCGTCATGGGCAAGCTGAAATACATCGACAGCCAGCTCGCCGGCCGCGACTACCTCATGGGACAGCAGTTCACGGTCGCCGACGGCTATCTCTTCACGATGCTGACCTGGGGCGACCGGATGAAGTTCGATCTCTCGGCGATGCCGAACCTTGCCGCCTACAAGGCCCGTGTCGCCGCGCGGCCGCAGGTGCAGGAAGCGCTGAAGAAGGAAGGGCTGGTCCAGGCAAAGTAAGCGCTCGCAAGCTGCAACAAGCGAAGGCCGGATCGACGATTCGGCCTTTTTCTTGCTGAACCGTTCGATCGGCGATCACGTCAAAGGAACATCTTCGGGAGACAGTCGCCTCATGAACATGATCGTCCTCATGACCGCCGCCGGCGCGCCGCTCGCTATGCTTGGCTTGTCGACGCCGGTCGCGCCACAGCGCGATTGCGTTTTCATCATCCACCCGCAGATCACCTCGGCGGTGTTCGAGAGCAAGGAAGGCAAGATCGTCTTTCCGGACCGGCCGACCGAATATCCCTGCAGCTACGCCAGGGCGAAGGGCGGCGCTGACATCGCCTTCACCAACCAGAATGGCTGGCGCTTCGAGGTCCGCATCGGCCGTGGCGACGAAGGCACATGGAAAGCCAGTCTCGCCGACGATGCGGTGTCGGGCCGCGCATTCTCGCCATTCGGCGACCGTAAGTGAAAAGGCCGGATCGATGATCCGGCCCCTTGTTTCTGCGTATCCCCGACGTTTCCGTCAGGCTGCCGCCTTCTTCGGCGCGAAGCGGCCATAGAAGGTCTCGCCCTTCGCCGCCATCTCCTCCAGTAGCTTCGGCGGCGTGAAGCGCGAGCCGTATTTCGCCTCCAGCTTGTGGCAGAGCTCGACGAATTTCTTCGTGCCCATGAAGTCGATGTAGGACAGCGTGCCGCCGGTGAAGGGCGCGAAGCCGAAGCCGAGGATCGAGCCGACATCCGCCTCGCGCGGATCGGTGATGACGTGATCCTCCACCGTGCGCGCAGCTTCCACCGCCTGCACCACCAGGAAGCGCTGCTTCAGCTCCTCGATGTCGAGCGTATCGGGGTCGAGCTGCTTCGGCTGAAGCGCCGACAGCCCCGGCCACAGGCTCTTCTGGCCTTTGCCCTTCTCGGGATAGTCGTAGAAGCCCTTGCTGTTCTTGCGGCCGAGGCGGCCCTGCTTCTCGACCATCTCCACCATCAGCTTCTTCTGATCGGGGTTGATGGCGTTGGGGCCGAGATCGGCCTCCGTCGCCTTCATGATCTTGAGGCCGAGGTCGAGCGCGACTTCATCCGAGAGCGAGAGCGGGCCGACCGGCATGCCGGCCATCTTGGCGCAGTTCTCGATCATCGCCGGCGGCACGCCTTCGAGGAACATCTCGTTGCCTTCGGCGACATAGCGGCCGACGCAGCGGTTGGCGAAGAAGCCTCTGGAGTCGTTCACCACGATCGGCGTCTTGCCGATCTGGCGGACGTAATCGAGCGCGGTCGCCAGCGCGAGATCGCCGGTGTTCTTGCCGAGGATGATCTCGACCAGCATCATCTTCTCGACCGGCGAGAAGAAGTGGATGCCGACGAACTTGCCCTGGTCCTTGAAGCTCTCGGCCAGCGACGTGATCGGCAGCGTCGAGGTGTTGGAGGCGAAGATCACGTCCCGCTTGAGATATTGCTGCGCCTTGGCGAAGGTCTCCGCCTTGACCTTGCGGTCCTCGAACACGGCCTCGATGACGAGATCGACGTCCTTCAGCGTGGAATAGTCCGCCGTCGGCGTGATGCGCGCGAGCAGGGCTTCGGCATCGCCAGGCTTGGCGCGGCCCTTCTTGATCTGCTCCTCGATCACCTTCTGCGCATGCGCCTTGCCCTTGTCGGCGCTCTCCTGGTCCCGATCGATCAGGACGACGTCGAGGCCGGCGCGGGCCGAGACGTAACCGACGCTCGCGCCCATGAAGCCGGCGCCGATCACGGCGATCTTCTTCACCTTGGTCGGGGCTACGTCCTTCGGACGGCGCGCGCCCTTGTTCAGCTCCTGCATCGACAGGAACAGGCTGCGGATCATCGCGGCCGCTTCCTTGGAGCGCAGCACCGAGGTGAAGTAGCGCGACTCGACGCGCAGCGCCGCGTCGATCGGCAGCTGCAGGCCCTCATAGACGCAGCTCATGATCGCGCGCGCGGCCGGATAATTGTCGTAGGTCTCGCGGCGATAGATCGCGTTGCCGGCCGGGAACATCATCATGCCGGCCTTGGAGAACACCGGGCCGCCGGGCAGCTTGAAACCTTTCTCGTCCCAAGGCGCGACGGCCTTGCCGCCGCCCTTGATCCAGTCCTTCGCCGCCTTGATGAGGTCGGCGGCGGGAACGATGGCGTGGATCAGGTTCAGCGCCTTGGCCTTCTCGACCGTGACGGGGTCGCCCTTGAGCAGGATCGTCATGGCGTCCTGCGGCGGCACCAGGCGCGGCACGCGCTGCGTGCCGCCGGCGCCGGGGAACAGGCCGACCTTGACCTCGGGCAGGCCGAGGCGCGTCTTGGGATTCTCCGCCGCCACGCGATAGTGGCAGCACAGTGTGATCTCGAAGCCGCCGCCGAGCGCGAGGCCGTTGATCGCGGCCCCCCACGGCTTGCCTGATGTTTCGATCGAGCGCAGCACCTGCGAGAAGCGGCGGCTCTGGTCGAACAGCATCTGGTTCGCGGCCGTCTCGCCCTGCTCCTTGAGAACCTTCGCGTAAGCCTGGTTCATGCCTTCGAGCATCGACAGGTCGGCGCCGGCGCAGAACGCTTCTTTGGCCGAGGTGATGACGACGCCCTTGACCGCGGCGTCGGCCGTGGTCGCCTTGACGATCGCGTCGAGCTCGCTGGTCGAGGTCTCGTCGAGCACGTTCATCGAACGACCCGGGATGTCCCAGGTGACGAGCGCGATGCCGTCGGAATCGGTCTCAACCTTGAAGTTCTTGTACGACATGTTGGTTGCTCCTCGGTGCCGCAGCCATTGTCAGGCGCGGCGGTTGACTGTGATCTCGTAGGGTGGGCAAAGGCGGTCTTGCGCCGTGCCCACCATCATTCGCGAAGACAGCAGAGGTGGGCACGCTTCGCTTTGCCCACCCTACGCAGTTACACGCGCTCGATGATGGTCGCGGTGCCCATGCCACCGCCGATGCACAGCGTGACCAGGGCGGTGGACTTGTTGGTACGCTCGAGCTCGTCGAGCACGGTGCCGAGGATCATCGCACCGGTCGCACCAAGCGGATGGCCGAGCGCGATGGCACCGCCATTGACGTTGATCTTGGCGTTGTCGATGTCGAAGGCCTGGATGTAGCGCAGCACGACCGAAGCGAAGGCCTCGTTGAGCTCGAACAGGTCGATGTCCGACTTCTTCATGCCGGAACGTGCGAACAGCTTTTCGGTGACGTCGACCGGACCGGTCAGCATCATCGCCGGCTCCGAGCCGACATTGGCGAATGCGCGGATCTTTGCGCGCGGCTTCAGGCCGTATTTGGCACCCGCCTCCTTGCTGCCGAGCAGCACGGCGCCGGCGCCATCGACGATGCCGGAGGAGTTGCCGGCATGGTGCACGTAATTGACGCGCTCGATCTCCGGATGCGACTGCACCGCGACGCCGTCGAAGCCGCCCATCTGCGCCATCATCGTGAACGACGGCTGCAGCTGCGCCAGCGACTGCATCGTCGTCGAGGGCCGCATGTGCTCGTCCTTGGCGAGGATGGTGAGGCCGTTGATGTCCTTGACCGGCACGATCGACTTGTTGAAACGGCCCTCATCCCAGGCCCTGCCCGCGCGCTGCTGGCTCTGCACCGCATAGGCATCGACGTCGTCGCGGGAGAAGCCGTATTTGGTCGCGATCAGATCGGCCGACACGCCCTGCGGCATGAAATAGGCCGGCACCGCCATCGAGGGATCCATCGGCCAGGCACCGCCGGATGCGCCGATGCCGACGCGGCTCATCGATTCGGCGCCGCCGCCGATGACGAGCTCATGCTGGCCGCTCATCACTTGCGCGGCGGCAAAGTTCACGGCATCGAGGCCGGAGGCGCAGAAGCGGCTGATCTGCACGCCGGGCACGGCTTCGCCGAGGCCGGCCTTCAGCGCGGCAAAGCGCGCGATGTCGCTGCCGGCTTCACCGACCGGATCGACCACGCCGAGCACGACGTCGTCGACGGAATCCTCAGGCAAGTTGTTGCGATCCTTCAGCGCCTTCAGCGGCACGGTCGCGAGCGCGAGCGCCGTGACTTCGTGCAGCGCGCCGTCCGCCTTGCCGCGGCCGCGCGGGGTGCGAACGTGGTCGTAGATGAATGCCTCAGGCATGACGCCCTCCTGATGTGTTGTTCAGATCCGATTGGGAGCAGGCAGCGGAAGCACGCTCAGAACGCTTCCGCCGGCAATTCCATGATGGTGGCGCAGCCGGCCTGGATGCGCGCGAGATTGGCCGCGGTCTCCGGCAGCATCCGCTCCATGAAGAAGCGACCGGTGACGAGCTTGGTCGAGAGATAGGGCGTCGCCCCGCTCTCGGCAATCTTGGCATTCGTCACCTTCGCCATCCTGGCCCACATGTAGCCGAGCGCGACGAAGCCGAAGAGATGCAGGTAATCGGTTGCGGCAGCGCCCGCATTGTCAGGCTTCGCCATCGCGTTCTGCATCAGCCACGTCGTGGCCTGCTGGAGATGGCCAAGCGAGGTCGAGAGCGGGGTGACGAAGGGCTTGAGCGCCTCGTCGCCGCCATTCTCCTTGGCGAAGGCCATGACCTCGCCGAAGAAGGCCATGATGGCGCGGCCGCCGTCGCGCGGCAGCTTGCGGCCGACGAGGTCGAGCGCCTGGATGCCGTTGGCGCCTTCATAGATCATGGCGATGCGCGCATCGCGCACGAACTGCTCCATGCCCTGCTCGGCGATGTAGCCGTGGCCGCCATACATCTGCTGCGCCTGCACTGCGTTGGCGAAGCCGTAATCGGTGAGGAAGCCCTTCAGCACCGGCGTCATCAGGCCCATGTGGTCGTCGGCGGCCTGGCGGTCCTTCGGGTCCTCGGAGCGGTGGGCGACGTCGCTCTTGAGCGCGGTCCACATCACGAAGGCGCGCGCGGCCTCGTTGAAGGCGCGGATCGAGAGCAGCGTGCGGCGCACGTCGGGATGCACGATGATCGGATCGGCTTGCTTGTCCGGCGCCTTGGCACCGGTGAGCGCGCGGCCCTGGATGCGTTCGCGGGCATAGGCGACGGCATTCTGATAGGCGACCTCAGACTGCGCGAGGCCCTGCACGGCGACACCGAGCCTCGCCTCGTTCATCATCACGAACATGCCCTGCATGCCCTTGTTCTCTTCGCCGATCAGCCAGCCGGTGGCGTTGTCGTAGTTCATCACGCAGGTGGAATTGCCGTGGATGCCCATCTTGTGCTCGATCGAGCCGCAGACCACGCCGTTGCGCGCGCCCACCGAACCATCGGCGTTCACAAGGAATTTCGGCACCACGAACAGCGACACGCCCTTGATGCCGCTCGGCGCGCCCTCGATGCGGGCGAGCACGAGGTGGATGATGTTCGGGGCGAGGTCATGCTCGCCGGCCGAGATGAAGATCTTGGTGCCCGTGATCTTGAAGCTGCCGTCGGCCTGGCGCACCGCCTTGGTGCGGAGCATGCCGAGGTCGGTGCCGCAATGCGGCTCGGTCAGGTTCATGGTGCCGGTCCATTCGCCCGCCACCATCTTCGGCACATAGGTCTGCTTCTGCTCCGGCGTGCCGTGCACCAGCAGCGCCGCGGTCGCGCCCATGGTGAGGCCGCCATACATCGAGAACGCCATGTTGGCGGAGATCTGGAACTCGTTGACGGCCTGGCTCAGCGTTACGGGAAGCCCCTGCCCGCCGAACTCGGTCGGCGCCGACAGACCGAGCCAGCCGCCCTCGGCGACCTGCTTGAAGGCGTCCTTGAAACCCTTCGGCGTGGTGACGCTGCCGTCATCGGCGCGCTTGCAGCCTTCGAGATCGCCCACGCGATTGAGCGGCTGGAGCACCTCTTCAGCGAGCTTGGCGGCTTCGCCGAGGATGGCTTCGCGCACGTCGCTCGACGCATCGGAGAAGCCGGCCAGATTGTCGTAGCGGTCGATCTGGAAGACGTCGTTGAGCAGGAAGTTCACGTCTTCGACGGGGGCTTTATAGATCGGCATGGCGTTCTCCCGGCATGGGCCTTGGTGATGTTCGCATGTCCTGCGGCGCAGCCTTTGCCCGCGAGCTTAGCGGGTTCGGCAACCTCAGGGCAGTGTCATGATTGGACGGCCAGCTGCTCCGCCATCAGGCGGTGCAGCATGTTGATCGCCTTGAGCGGACGCACCATCACCTTGAAATGCGTGATGCGTCCCTCGCTGTCGAAGCTGATGATGTCGACACCGTTGATCTCGATGCCGTCGATGATGGTCTTGAATTCGAGCACGGCGCCATTGTCGCTGCGCCATTCACCGACATAGGTGAAGCCCGGGCCGCCGAGCACCTTCTCGGCGCTGGAAAGATATTTGAAGGTGATGTCGCGGCCGCGCTGCGGCGAATGCACGACGGGGCTCTCGAACACGGCATCGGGGTGCAGGAGGTCCCAGAGCGCGGCGCGGTCATGGGACTTCATGTAGGCGTACCAGGAGTCGAGGCCGGTCATTCTCAGGTACCTCCCTAGGCCAAGGGCAATAAGTGCGAAAACAACCCCATGCACAGTAGCCAGAGGTTTGATTTCGCTGGATTTTCCAGTCGAGCCTTTGGCCCGGCTGCAAGCTGCCTCATATGCACATTGACGCATATGCGCCGATGCGCATAAAGTCAAGCAGGTTGGTCAAACCTCAGAAGGGAGGCCGGTCATGGCACTGGGCGACGCAATCCTCGCATGCCTGACGGAACGTCCGATGACGGGTTACGAGCTCGCCAAGACATTCGATTCCTCGATCGGCTTCTTCTGGAAGGCCGACCACCAGCAGATCTACCGCGAGCTCTCCAAGCTGCGCGACCGCGGCTTCATCCAGGGCCGCGAGGTCGTGCAATCGGGCAAGCCCAACAAGCTGGTTTATACGCTGACCCCCGAGGGCAGAACAGCGCTGCGGCACTGGGCCGCGCGGCCAAGCACGCCAGCCTCGACCAAGGACGACCTCCTGGTCCGCCTCCATGCGCTCGACAGCATCGATATCGAGCCGCTGCGCACCGATCTGATGGCCCGCCTCGAGCACCACCGCGACCGTCACGCCAATTACGAGCGCATCCTGAAGAAGCGTTTTCCTGACGGCACGGCGGAAGGCCGGCTCGACCTCGGTAACCTCCTCCTGCTCCGCCTCGGCGCCCGGCACGAGCAGATGGTGGCCGACTTCTGCGAGGAAGCCCTGGCGGCACTGTCGGCGATGAGCGGCAAGGCCACGGTGGTGCCGCTGGAGGACGGCAAGCGCGAGAAAGGCTAGGGGCTGTCGAGCCCGACGCGACGGGAGACTTTAGCCCACCCAACGGTGTCATGCCCCGCGAAGGCGGGGCATCCAGTACTCCGCGGCAGGGCGGCTGGAATCGAGCCGCCGCGGCGTACTGGATCGGCCCCTTCGCGGGCGATGACAGGGGAGTGTAGGGCGACCGCAAGCCGCGAATGCATCGCATCGCTGTCGAGCACGCAGCCCCAAGGTTCCCCCGCCCAACTTTAAGACACCGCCGCCGCATTCCTTAACCCGTTATTTACCGTAACAGGAAAAAGTCGGTTTTCGAGGCAGACGACCCGCGCCAATTCGGTTGTGATTGCAACCGGCACGCGAGGGAAGGCTGGAGGCGCCGGGTGGGGCGCCGAGTCGGAACCGGACAGAGTCATGAATTCGCGCGTATCGTGGAGTGTTGACGGCATCGATCCATCCGTCCGGGAGCGGGCCGAGGCTGCTGCGCGTCGCGCGGGCATGTCGCTCAACGACTGGCTGAACTCCACGCTTGGCGACACCGCACCACCGAACTTTCGCGGACCCTACGACCAGCGTCCGCAGCCCATGCCGCAAGCACCGAGCCAGGAGAGCCGCGAAGTCGCCGACATCCACCAGCGGCTCGATGCGATCACCCAGCAGATCGAACGGATTTCAAAACCCACGCAGCGCCTGGACGCGTCGCGACAGGACGTCTCGCGCGAGCAGGGCGTCGCCCGCCAGCTGAACGATGCGATCTCGCGGCTCGATGCGCGGCTGTCGCAGATCTCGAAGCCGCAGCAATCCCACCCGCAGTCCCATCAGGCGGCGCGGCCGGCGCCGTCACCGGTCGAGGCGCGGCAGCGCCAGGCCGATGCGGTCGAACGCGCGGCAGCCCAGGTCTATCGCAGCTCGCCTCCTTTGAGCCCCGCATCTTTCGACGTCGCGGTCGCCGAGATCACGGCGCGGCAGAGCGAGCTCGATGGCTTCGCACCGCGGCAGATGCCGCCGCGCGCCGCGCCGCCGATTGCGCCCATGGCAGCGCCACCCGCCGCTGCCTATGCGCCGCCGGCCCCGCAGCCGGGGCCGGATTTCTCGTCGCTCGAGCGCCATCTGCTCAAGATCACGAGCCAGATCGAGTCGCTGCAGCGGCCGGACAATACCGAGCAGGCGATCACCGCGTTCCGGAGCGAACTGGCCGAGATCCGTGCCGCCATCACCGAGGCGATGCCGCGGCGTGCGATCGAATCGATCGAGAACGAGATCCGCTCGCTGCATCGCCGGATCGACGAGACCCGCTCCAACGGCACCGACGGCCAGGTCCTCTCGGGCATCGAGCGCGCGCTGTCCGACATCAAGCAGGTGCTGCGCACGCTGACGCCGGCCGAGCAGCTCACCGGCTATGACGAGGCGATCCGCAATCTCGGTGCCAAGCTCGACCTGATCCTGCGCGCCAATGACGATCCCTCGACGGTGCAGCAGCTCGAAGGCGCGATCTCCGCGCTGCGCGCCATCGTCTCCAACGTCGCCTCCAACGAAGCGCTGGCACGTCTGTCCGACGACGTGCAGCTGCTGTCGTCCAAGGTGGACCAGATCACCCGCGCCTCCGGCCACGGCGACAGCTTCGCGGTGCTGGAGCAGCGCATCGCGGCGCTTACCGCCGCACTGGAAGCGCGTGAGCGGCCGCAGCCGGCCGAGAGCACCGAGCATCTGGAAGCCGCCATCCGCGCGCTGTCGGACCGCTTCGACCGCATGCACGTCGGCAACGACTCGGCCTCGACCTTCGCGCATCTCGAGCAGCGCGTCTCCTATCTGCTGGAGCGGATCGAAGCCGCCTCCGATCCGCGCAACGGCAATCTGAGCCGCGTCGAGGACGGGCTGCACGACATCCTCAGGCACCTGGAGCGGCAGCAGGCGACTTATTCCGCCCTGGCCGAGAGCCGCAATGCGGCACCGCCGCCGGATTCCGGCGTGGTCGATCTCGTCAAGCGCGAGCTCTCCGACATCCGCTTCAGCCAGGCCGAGACCAACCGCAGCACCCAGGATTCGCTCGACGCGGTCCACAGCGCGCTCGGCCATGTCGTCGATCGTCTCTCGATGATCGAGGGCGATCTGCGCGCGGTGCGCACCGCCCCGCCCGCCGCCGCCCCTGCGCCGCAGCCGATGCCGATGCCAATCGCCGCGCCGTTCGAGCCCGCACCGATGGCGCGCGAGGTACGGCCGCAACCGCAGGCCCAGCAGCCGAAATACGATCCGAAGCCGGAGCTGCCCAATCCCGCCGCCGCGCAAGCCACGCAGGCCGCCTTCGTCGCTGCGCCGCGCGAATTCCACGCCGCTGCCCCAGTCGTGCCGCCGCCGATGCCGGCGGCACCGCAAGTCGCACCGCAAGTCGCACCGCCCTTGCCGCCGCGCGCGATCAGCGAGATCCTGGAGCCGCACACCGCGCCCGCGCGCACAGCGCTCGCGCCGGAATTGCCGCCGGATCATCCGCTCGAGCCGGGCACACGACCGGGCGGGCGCGTCGCCACGCCGTCGGAGCGCATCGCCGCCTCCGAGAGCGCGATCAGCGACATTCCCGCCGCGCCGAAAGAGCCGGTGTCATCGTCGAGCTTCATCGCCGCGGCCCGCCGCGCCGCGCAGGCCGCCGCCGCGCAGCCGCCCGAGAAAGCCGGCCGCGCCGCCAAGGCTTCGGCGAGAAGCGGCAAGGCCAAAGGCCAGGAAGGCGGCTCGACCATCACCTCCAAGATCCGCTCGCTGCTGGTCGGCGCGAGCGTGGTCGTGATCGTGCTCGGCACTTTCAAGATGGCGATGAACCTGCTCGACGGCGGCAGCGCGCCACCGGCCCCGCAGGCGATGCAGAATATTCCGAGCGAGCCGGTATCGCCCGCCCCGCCGCCGCCTCCGGTCGAGACCAAGCCAGCCGCCCCCGAGCAGATCACGCCGTCGATGACCTCGCCGACGCCGATCGGACGGCAATCCCAGAACAATGCCGCGCCGGCGCTCGCGCCCACGCCGGGCAGTTCGGCCTCGGTCGAGATCCCGCCCGCGCCCGCGGCGGCCCCGCCGCCTGCCTCCAACGATGTCACCGGCGCGCTGTCGGGCGCGAGCCGCGCCAAGCTCGGCCTCATCCAGGTGCCGCCGAGCGAGAAGCTGCCCGACGCGATCGGCGGCCCCGCCTTGCGCAGCGCTGCGATGAAGGGCGATGCGACCGCGGCCTACGAGATCGGCTTGCGCTTTGCGGAAGGCAAGGGCGTCACCGCCAACTATGACGAAGCCGCCAAATGGTACGACCGCGCGGCGCAGGCCGGCGTGGTGCCCGCGACCTTCCGCCTCGGCACGCTCTACGAAAAGGGCCTCGGCGTGAAGAAGGACGCCGACATCGCCCGCCGCTACTACACGCAGGCCGCCGAACGCGGCAATGCCAAGGCGATGCACAATCTCGCGGTGCTCGATGCCGATGGCGGGGGCCGCGGCGCCAACTACAAGAGCGCGGCGCAGTGGTTCCGCAAGGCCGCCGATCGCGGCGTCGCCGACAGCCAGTTCAACCTCGGCATCCTCTACGCCCGCGGCATCGGCGTGGAGCAGAACCTCGCCGAATCCTACAAATGGTTCAGCCTGGCAGCCGCGCAGGGCGACACGGATGCGTCCGGCAAGCGTGACGACGTCGCAAAACGTCTCGACCCGCAATCGCTCGCCGCCGCCAAGCTCGCGATCCAGACATTCAGCCCCGAGCCGCAGCCCGACGATGCCGTCAACGTTCCCGCCCCGAACGGCGGCTGGGACAGCGCGCCACAGGCAAGCGCAAAACCGGCGCCGAAGGCGGTGGCGGCGAAGCGCTCGGCCTCGGCCGCGCATTAGGCGAGATATCTCCGCGTCGTCCTGGCGAAAGCCAGGACGACGTTCGTGAGCTACGGCGCCTCGATCATCCTCTTAGCTCATTCACCACGCTCGAAGTTCCCGGTCCCTCCCCGCGCCGAATTCCGCTATTGAAGGGCGCGGCAATCGTTCCGCCCTCCCGCGAGCATTCCGCGTTCGATCCGTCCCGCCGGCGCGTGGTTCAATGCAGCTCTACCTTCCGATCGCCGATCTTCCGGTCAACGTCTTCCTGGTGCTCGCCATGGGCGCCGCGGTCGGCTTCGTGTCCGGCATGTTCGGGATCGGCGGCGGCTTCCTGATGACGCCGCTGCTGATCTTCATCGGCATCACGCCGGCGGTGGCGGTCGCCTCCGTCGCGAGCCACATCGCGGCCTCGTCCTTTTCGGGCGCGCTGTCTTACTGGCGGCGGCGCGCGATCGATCCGGCGCTGGCGAGCGTCCTGCTTTGCGGCGGCGTGACCGGCACGGCAATGGGGGTCTGGACCTTCACCCAGCTGCGCGCGCTCGGCCAGCTCGATCTGATGATCGCGCTGTCTTACGTCGTGCTGCTCACCACCGTGGGCAGCCTGATGTTCTCGGAAGGCCTGCGCGCCCTGATGCGAACCCGGCGCGGTGCCGTGCCGCCACGCCGCAGCCACAACTGGATCCACGGCCTGCCGCTGAAGATGCGGTTCAAGCGCTCCAAGATCTATTTGTCGGTGATCCCCGTGGTGGTCGTCGGCATCATGATCGGCTTCATCGGCGCCATCATGGGCATCGGCGGCGGCTTCATCCTGGTGCCGATCATGATCTATCTGCTGAGGGTTCCGACCTCGACGGTGATCGGGACCTCCATGGTCCTCACCTTGGTCACGATGCTGTTCGCGACCATGCTGCACGCGGTGACCAATCACCTCGTCGACGCGGTGCTGGCGCTGATCCTGATGGTCGGCGGCGTTACCGGCGCGCAGTTCGGCGTCCGTGCCGGACAGAAGATCCGCGGCGAGCAGCTGCGGCTGCTGCTGGGCCTTCTGATCCTCTCGGTCGGCATCCGCTTCGCGGTCGAGCTGGTGATCCGCCCCGCTGACCTCTTCACCATCCGTGAGCTGGGGGTGACCGGATGACACGCGTGCTCCTTACACTCTGTGTCCTCGTGCTGCTCGGCGGCGCCGCGCGCGCCGAGCGGCTGATCGTGTCGGTCTCCAACCATCGCGTCACGGTGACGCCGAATTATGCCGGCGAGGAGCTGGTGCTGTTCGGCTCGGTCGAGAAGGATGCGACGACGCCGGCCGACCGCACCAATTACGATCTCGTGGTCACCGTGATGGGTCCGCGCGCCGACATGGTGACGCGACGGAAGGAACGCACCTTCGGCATCTGGATCAACACCGACTACCGGCAGTTCCTGGAGGTGCCGAGCTATCTGGCGCTGTTCGCCAACCGTCCCTTCGACGTCATCACCTCGCCCGAGATCGCGCGGCGGCAGCAGATCGGGCTCAACAACGTGCTGCTGACCCAGCGCGTCAGCGGCGACTATGCCGACGTGGTGCCGAACGATGCGTTCCGCTCGGCCTTCGTCCGCCTGCGTACCCAGCGCGGGCTCTATCGCGAGGATGCGAGCGCGGTGACGTTCCTGACACCGACGCTGTTCCGCACCGGCATTCCGCTGCCGGCCGAGGTGCCGATCGGCACCTATGAGGTGGAGATCAAGCTGTTTGCGAACGGCGCGTTCCTCGGCAAGACCGAGACCGCGTTCGAAATCGTCAAGGTCGGCTTCGAGCAGTTCGTCGCCACCAGCGCGCGCCAGCACGGGCTGCTCTACGGCCTCGCCACGGTGGCGATGGCGCTGATGTCGGGATGGATGGCGTCGATCGTGTTCCGGAAGGATTGAGCCACATCCTTCGTCATTGCGAGGAGCGAAGCGACGAAGCAATCCAGACTGCCTCTGCGGAAAGACTCTGGATTGCTTCGCTGCGCTCGCAATGACGGTTGCGGCAACTACGGCGCCTCGACCACCGTCGGCACGCCCGGCTCCAGCAGCCGCAGCCGCGTCCCGAAGCCGAGCACGTCGAAGGTCTTGCGCAGGTCCTCGCCGTTCTGGCGGAAATGCGCCCAGCCTTCGGTGTGCACCGGCACGATCATCGCATCGGGGAAGGCGCGCGCGGTCTCGACGGTGTCGTTGGTGTCCATGGTGAGATGGAACGGTCCGCGCGTCTGCGCCGCGCCCGCGAAGGGCACCACCACGCCGCATTTGAAGCGGCGCGCGACTTCGGCGACGCCGTCGAACCAGGTGGTGTCGCCGCTGATATAGACCGGACGCGTGTCCTTCCGGCTCGACGACACCACGAAGCCGATGACGTCGCCCGACAGCGGCTCGATGCCGGCCGGACCGTGGCGCGCCGGCGTCGCGGTGATGGTCAGCGAATTGCCGTCACCGTCCCTCAGATGTGCGACGCTCCAGGGCGCAAGGCCCTCGACATGACCGCCGAGGCGCTTTGCGCCCGCCTCGGTCGTCAGCACGCGGTTGACCTTGAAGAGATATTCGCGGCCGGAATTGTCGAGATTGTCGGAGTGCTGGTCGTGGCTGAGCAGCACCGCATCGACCGGTCCGATCGCGTCGGGCTTCACGGCAGGTCCGATCGTCTTCTCCAGCTTCACATGCGGCAGCTGATAGGCGCCGGGCGCATCGAAGGTCGGGTCGGTAAGCAGGCGAAAGCCGTCGATCTCGATCAGCGCGGTGGGACCGCCGATCAGCGTGATGGAAACGGGCATGGTGAACTCCTGTTAGGAGACGGGCTTTGCAGGGCGCGTCACCAGATAGATGCCGAGCGCGACCGGAATGATGCCGAGCAGATCGCGGGCCTCGACCTGCTCGCCAAGCACGAGGAACGCGAACAGCATGCCGAGCGGCGGCATCAGGAAATGATAGGCGCTCGCGGCGGTGGCGCCACACACTTTCAGGAGATGAAACCAGAGCCAGTAGGCCAGGATCGAGCCGCCGAGCACGAGGAAGGCGAAGGCGCCGATCAGGCCCGGCGTATAATCGATCGCGTGGATATCGGCGAAGGTGAATGCGATCGGCGCGAGCACGATGCCGGCGGCGAGGTTCTGCACGCCGTTGCCGATCCACAGGGATCCCTTCGGCGCGAGCAGCTTGAACAGGATGGTGCCGGCGACGATCGAGGCGAGTGAGGCCAGCGTGAAGACGATGCCGTGCAGGCTGTCGGTGCCGACGGAGAGACGGTGCCAGACGATCGCGGTGACGCCGATGATTCCGAGCAACAGGCCGCTCGCCTTGCGCCAGGTCATGCCTTCGCCGAGCAGAAGCGCGGCGAGCGCCGCCGTGAACACCGGGTTGGCCGAGACGATCAGGCCGCCGAGCCCCGCGGAGACCGATTGCAGGCCGGTATAGCCGAGCCCGAGATAGAGCGCGTTGTTGGCGATGCCGAGCACGGCGAAGATCGCGGCGTCGCGCCAGGACAGGGACCAGGCGTCGCCGCGGATCAGCGTCGCGCCCAGGATCAAAATGCCGGCGAGCGAGAAGCGGGCGGCGAGCAGGATCAGCGGCGGGCAATGGGTGACGCCGATCTTGCCAGCGACGAAGGCGTAGCTCCAGAGCAGGCAGAACAGGCCGATGGCCAGCGGCAGCGTGTTGAAGCGGCTGCGGGGAACCGAGATCGAAGGGGCGAGCGACATGAGGGCATTTCTCCTGGAGCCCTCGATCTAGGGATGCCGCTTGTCATTTGGAAATTAAATGATTAACTGCCCATAAGTGGATTTTCGAATGGAGACGGCCATGCTCGATCTCGAGCTCCTCCGCAGCTTCGTCTCGGTGGTCGAGGCCGGCGGCTTCACCCGCGCCGGCGAGCGCGTCCACCGCACGCAATCGACCGTCAGCCAGCAGATCAAGCGGCTGGAGGAGGATGTCGGCCAGGTGCTGCTGCACCGCGACGGCAAGGACGTGCGCCCGACAGAGGCCGGCGAGCGGCTGTTGTCCTATGCGCGGCGGCTGCTCTCGCTCGCCGAGGAGGCGCGCGACGTGCTGCGCCAGCCGGGTGGTGAAGGCGCGATCCGGCTCGGCATTCCCGAGGATTTTGCGGCATATCGCCTGGCAAAACTGCTCGGCGCCTTCTCGCGCTCGCATCCGGGCCTGCGGATGGATGTGCGCGCCGACCAGAGCAAGAACCTCTCCCGCGACCTCGAACGCGGCGAGCTCGACCTTGCGCTGTTCAAGCGCGAGGCCGGCGCGAAAGGCGCGATCGCGGTGTGGCCAGAGCGGGTGCACTGGGTCACCAGCAAGAGCCATCCGGTCGACGTCAACGCATCGTCCGTGCCGCTGATCGGATTTCCGCGCGGCTGCCTCTATCGCGCCGGCGCCATCCACGCGCTGGAGAGCGCCGGCCGCCCCTGGCACATGGCGTATTCGTCATCGAGTCTCGCCGGCATCCAGGCCGCGGTCGCGGCCGGCATGGGGCTGAGCATCCTGTCGGAGATGGCGATCCAGTCCGACCACCGCGTGCTGACCGCCAAGGACGGCTTTGCGCCGATCAACCGCACCGAGGTCGCATTGATGGCCTCGCCCGGCGCCAGCCCCGCGACGCTGCGGCTGGCGGGCCGCCTGGCGCAGTTTTGCGATGACGTACAGGCGAAGGCGGCGTGAGCCTGTGAGATCGTTGGCCGTCGCCAAACGAAAGGTCTCGTAGGGTGGGCAAAGGCGCAGAGCGCCGTGCCCTCGAGCTCTAACCTAATGAGCAGATCGTGGGCACGCTTCGCTTTGCCCACCCTACGGGAGCGCGGCCTAGTAACACCGCGACGCTGCAATGGCATGGACGCGGCGGTCGCCGAGCAGATGCGCGACGAAGCCGTTCCTCGGAAAGATCCTTGCAAACGCCGCGTCGCGGATGCTGAGGCCGCCGGCATAGGCGCCGAAGGCGGGCATCACGGCGCGCATCCCGTCACTGGCAAAGCAGCGGCGCTCCATCGAGCGGCCGCGCGCGGAGACGCGGGCCTTGGGATGCAGATGGCCGGCGATCTCGCCATGCGCGCCGGTCGGCTCATGTCGGAAGGTGATGGGGCCGATCGCGACTTCGTCCGCAACGGTGCCGCCGAGATCGCGCGGCAGCATGGGATCGTGATTGCCGGAGATCCAGATCCAGTCGCGACCCGACTGGAGCGCGGCGACGGCGTTGCGATCCTCGACGGACAACCGCTCATGCGCGCTGCGATCGTGAAAACTGTCGCCGAGCGCGATGACGGTGCGCGGGTTATGGCGGGAGATGACAGCAGCGAGGCGGCCAAGCGTCGCCAGCGTGTCGTAGGGCGGCAGCAGCACGCCGCGCATGGCGAAGCTGGAACCCTTTTCCAGATGCAGGTCGGAGACGACGAGCAGGCGCTGCTCTTCCCAGAACAGCGCGCCGGAGAGATCGGCGGCGAACGTCACATCGCTGATGGTGACTCTGGACACGCGCATGTCCTCGACATCTCCCGAAATCAGCGCGCCTGCCGTCACGTCGAAACCTGCTTCTATCCCATCGCCTCTTTGACCAGCTCGTCGGCGGCTTCCGCCAGCAGCTCGTCTGCAGCTTCGCCATAAACTGACTCGCGGCCGATTTCCAGCATCACGGGGACGGCGAGCGGGGAGACATGGTCGAGTTCCCGGAGCGTGATGCGGCCCTGGATGCGCATCAGCATGTCGCTGAGGCGGCGCAAATCGAGCAGGCCGGTGGCGGCGTCGGCGCGCGCCGCGCGCAGGAGGACGTGGTCGGCCTGGTGCTTGCGCAGCACGTCGTAGACGAGATCGGTCGAGAACAGCACCTGGCGGCGGCTCTTCTCTTCGCCGGTGTGGCGGCGTGCGATCAGGCCGGAGATGATGGCGCAGTTGCGGAAGGTGCGCTTCATCAAGGCCGACTCGGCGAGCCAGGCCTCGAGATCGTCCCCGAGCATATCGGGGTCGAACAGCGCATTGAGATCGATCCGGCCATCGCGGATCATGAAGGACATGTCGCCGAGCGCCCAGACCGCGATGGCGTATTCGTTGGCGACGAAGCCGAGCGGCCGGGCGCGGGCGCGCTCCAACCGGCGCGTGAGCAGCATGCCGAGGGTCTGGTGCGCGAGGCGGCCTTCGAAGGGATAGCAGACGAGATAATGCTTGTTGGCGCGCGGAAAGCTTTCGACCAGAAGCTCGCGCACCGCCGGAACGCGCGAGACGTCCTTTTGCAGCGACAGCCAGTCGCGCACCTGCTCCGGCAGGCCACCCCAGGCGCGGCCGTCATCGAGCAGCCGGCGCACGCGCTCGGCAAGGTAGGTCGAGAGCGGGAATTTGCCGCCCATATAGGACGGCACCTTCGGATCCTTGTCATGCGCGCGCGAGACATAGACCTGGTCCTCGACCAGGGCCTCGTAGCGCACGACCTCGCCGCTGAACACGAAGGTATCGCCGGGGCTCAGGCCTTCGATGAAGGCCTCCTCGATCTCGCCGAGCAGCCGGCCGCCGCGCGCGATCACGCCGGTCGAGCCGCCTGATTTTCCCTGACCGCCACGCGAGCGCACCAGGCGTACCTTCAGCATGTCGTCCTCGACGATGGTGCCGACATTCATGCGGTAGCTCTGCCGCACCTTGGGATTGGCGACGCGCCAGCGGCCCTCCTTGTCCTGCTTGATGCGGGCGAAGCGCTCATAGGTCTTCAGCGCGTAGCCGCCGGAGGCGACGAAATCCACGACGTCGTCGAAATCCTGGCGCGAGAGATCGGCATACGGCGCGGCGGTGCGGACCTCGCGGTAGAGCTCGTCGGAGAAGAATGGCTCGCCGCAGGCGCAGCCGAGCACGTGCTGGGCGAGCACGTCGAGGGCGCCGGTGCGAAGCGGCGGCGTGTCCTGCGCGTTCTCGGCGATGGCATCGATGGCGACGCGGCACTCCAGCACCTCGAAGCGATTGGCGGGCACCAGCACCGCGCGCGAGGCCTCGTCGAGGCGGTGGTTGGCGCGGCCGATGCGCTGCATCAGGCGCGAGGAGCCTTTGGGCGCGCCGATATTGACGACGAGATCGACATCGCCCCAGTCGACACCGAGGTCGAGCGAGGAGGTGCAGACCACGCCACGCAAGCGTCCTGCCGACATCGCGTCCTCGACCTTGCGGCGCTGGGCGACATCGAGCGAGCCGTGATGCAGCGCGATGGCGAGGCCGTCGTCGTTCATGCTCCAGAGATTCTGGAACAGCATCTCGGCCTGGCTGCGGGTATTGACGAAGACCAGCGTGGTCTTGTTGGCCTTGATCAGCTCGTAGATCTCAGGCAGCGCATGGCGCGCGCTATGGCCGGCCCAGGGCAGCCTCTCGCGCGTATCCAGCATCTCGACCTCAGGCGGCGCGGCGCCGCCGGCCACCACGATGTCGGCGGCCTCCTCCTTGCCGTCGGGTTGCGGCACCAGGAAGCGCGCGAGCTGGTCGGGCTCGGCGACGGTCGCCGACAGGCCGATGGCGCGCAGCTGCGGCGCCAGCCGCCACAAGCGCGCGAGCCCTAGCGAGAGCAGATCGCCACGCTTGGACGTCACCAGCGCATGCAGCTCGTCGAGCACGATGCGCTTAAGCGAGGAGAACAGGAACGGCGCGTCGTCGGAGGACAGCAGCAGCGCGAGCTGCTCGGGCGTCGTCAGCAGGACATCCGGCGGATAGCGGCGCTGGCGCTGGCGGCGCGACACCGGCGTGTCGCCGGTGCGGGTCTCGACCTTGATCGGCAAACCCATCTCGGCGATCGGCCGCTCCAGATTGCGCGCAATGTCGACGGCGAGCGCTTTCAGCGGCGAGATGTAGAGGGTGTGCAGGCCACCGGTGCGCCGCACGTCGCGGCCGGTGGAAACGAGGCTCTTCTTCTCACCTGTGTTCCGTTCGGCCACCTCAGTGGAAAGCTCCACCAGCGTTGGCAGAAACCCGGCCAGCGTCTTGCCGGCGCCGGTCGGCGCGATCAAGAGCGCGGACCTGTCCTCGCGCGCCTTCTCCAGCAGCGCCAATTGATGCGCACGCGGCGACCAGCCGCGCGCCGCGAACCATTGCTGGAAGCGGGCTGGCAGCAGCGCAGGCGTCTCGGCCGGAATTTTGAGGATGCGGGGCGGCACGGCATAAGAGGTAAGCCGTGGGGTCGCGTTCGTCGAGGGGTGGGCGGTCCCGTAGGGTGGGCAAAGGCGCATTGCGCCGTGCCCACCATCTGTCCAGGGCCGCGAAAGAGGTGGGCACGCTTCCGCCTTCGCTCTTCGAGCTACGGCGGACAAGTCGCTTTGCCCACCCTACGGCATCTCAATTGCGGAGAGCCTTACTCCGACATCGGCTTGTCGGAGATGTCCCAGTCCTTGCCGGTGAAGGTGGAGATGAACAGCGTCTTCATCGGCGTGTAGTCGTCGGGCGTGTAGCTGTAGGTGACGCCGTCGAGGAAATAGGGCGAGTGGAAGCCCTTGAGGTTCGAGGCCTGCTTGAGCACGTTGGCGCGGGTGAGCTCGTCGCCGCAGCGGCGCAGGATCTCGGCCATGCTCGCGGCCTGGCCGTAGCCGGCGAAGGCGATGGTGTTGTCGGGATCGATCGCCGGCGTGTACTTCTTGCGTAGCTCCTCGAACGCCATCACATCAGGATCCTTCTCCCATTTGGGCAGGCCGACCTCCTTGTTGTAGCGAATGGCGACGATGCCGGTGGCGTTCTCCAGGCCCGCGGCGCTGAGGATGGAGCGGCCGGTCGAGCCCGCCGACAGAAGCTGCAGCGGCTTCCAGCCGAGCTCGGCCACTTTCCGGATCGACTGCGACGAGGCCTTGCCGGTGGAGATGTTGTAGAAGACGTCGGCGCCCGACTTCGAGAGATTGATGAGCTGGGAATCGACGGTCGGCTCGGTGAGATCATAGGTCTGCTCCATGATCACCTGCGCGGTGCCGCCGGCGTCAGCCAGCACCTTCTTGAACGGCCCCAGGAAATCACGGCCGAAATCGTCGTTCTGGTAGAGGATGCCGATCTTCGCGTTCGGCTTCACGCTGACGACGTGCCGCGCGAGAATGCGCGCCTCGGTCGGATAGAGCGGCAGGCCCGCCATGGTCCATTTGAACTCTTTCGGGTTATTCCACTTCGACGCGCCGGTGTTGAGCAGGAGCTGCGGCACGCCCTTGGAGTTCAGGTATTTGTGCACGGCGGTCTGCGGCGCGGTGCCGAGCGAGCCGTAGAGCGCGAGCACCTCTTCCTGCTCGACGAGGCGCCGCGTCGCCTCGACGCATTTCGGCGCGCTGTAGGCATCGTCCATGGTGAGGAACTTGACCTTGCGCCCGTTGATGCCGCCCTTCTCGTTCAGCATCTGGAAATAGGCTTCGCCGATGCGCCCGAGCACGCCGTAGAGCGAGCCGGGGCCGGAATGCGGCACGGTCTGCCCGATCTTGATCTCGGTGTCGCTGGCGCCCGCATCGTATTTCTTCTCCGCCGCCCAGACATAGGGCGCGGGCAGAGTGGATGCGGCGATGGTGGCGAGCGCGGCGGCGCTGAAATCGCGCCGCGATGGATTTTTCGTCATTATTGTTTTCTCCCTGGTGCGCGCATTGTGCTGACATCGCAGCTCGGCTCGCAAGTGGGAAGTCACGGCTTTGCGACGCAATGACGCTGAATTTGCCGCTGATGCAGCGCCTAAACTCAAGTTTTCTCGGCGACGACGACGAGACCGCGCACCGGCTCGTTGTTCTCGTTGCGCGGCGAGGCCGGCTCCAGTGTGAGAAGCGCGAGTCCCGCTTTCGCCAGGACGCCGCGCACATATTCCGCGGAATGGGCATAGCGCAGGCCGGCGCCGAGCACGACGCCGCTGCCGTCATGCGTCTCCAGCGTGAAGGCGAGCACGCCGCCCGAGACGAGCACGCGCTTTGCCTCGGTTAGCACCGGCGCGAGATCGGAGAGATAGACGAACGCATCCGCGGCGACGACAAGGTTCGCGCTCGCGTCAGGCTTGCCGCGCAGGCCCTCGATCATGTCGGCGATCTCGAGCTCGGCATAGAGCTCGGTCGCACGCGCCTCCTTGATCATGCCGGGCGACAGATCGATGCCGATGAAATGATCGACCTGCCTGACGAAGGCGGCGGCCGCAAGCCCGGTGCCGCAGCCGAGATCGATGGTGCGCTTGAAGTAGGCCGGCTTCTTCGCGGCAACGCGCGCGGCCAGCACAGCCTTGAAGATCAGCGCGGGCGCGCGATAGTCGAGGTCGTTGATCAGCGCATGCTCAAAGCGCGGCGCGTATTGATCGAACAGCGCCTGCACATAGGCCTTGGGCATCTCCGCCATATCCGCATCGCCGAGCCGCATCAGATGCAGGCCGGCGCCGTGCTGATCCTCCGGGTCGGACCGGCGCGCTTCCCGGAACGCCGCGATCGCCTTGTCGCGCTCGCCGAGCTGCTGGCGGATTTCGCCGAGCGTGAACCAGGCCGAGGTGAAGTTTGGCGCGAGCTCGATCGCCTGTTCGATGAGGTCGGCGGCCGCGGGCAGATCGCCCTTGAGCTGGAGGTCGCGCGCGAACTCGAAGCGGCGGTCGGCCATGAGATCGCCGGAGGTCAGGAACAGGCGCAGAGGCATTGGGGAACCGACACTTGTCGCTGCCAGGCTCGCCCGGCAATCCATCAAAAAAGGAACTCTTGAGGGCGATGGATGCGCGGGTCAAGCCCGCGCATGACGGCTTAATTTGGAGCGCCCGCTCCCTATATGAACCCCATGCGTCCCCAAGACATCCTGCTGCCAGTTGCTGCCGGTCTGTGCTGCAAGCCCGGCGGCTTCCACATCGATCCTGTGCGCCCGGTCGAGCGGGCCGTGATCACCCACGGTCATTCCGACCATGCCCGCGCCGGGCATGGCGCCGTGCTGGCGACGCAGGAAACGCTCGACATGATGCGGCTGCGCTATGGCGAGAACTTTGCCGGCTCGACGCAAGCGATCGGCTACGGCGAGGAGATCCGGCTCGGCGATATCCGCGTGAAGTTTCACCCGGCCGGCCATGTGCTGGGCTCGGCGCAGATCGCCGTGACCTGCAAGGACACCTGCATCGTCGCCTCCGGCGACTACAAGGACGCACCCGACCCGACCTGCACGCCGTTCGAGCTGGTGCCCTGCGACGTCTTCATCACCGAGGCGACGTTCGGCCTGCCGGTGTTCCGGCATGGCGATGCGGCCGACGAGGTGAAGAAGCTGCTGGCCTCGGTCGCGCTGTTTCCGGAGCGCGCACATCTTGTCGGCGCCTATTCGCTCGGCAAGGCGCAGCGCGTGATCGCGCTGCTGCGCCAGGCCGGCTATGTGGCGCCGATCTACCTCCACGGCGCGATGGAGAAGATCACCGAATATTACCAGAGCCGCGGCATCGACCTCGGCGAGCTCAGGCCGGTGAAAGGCGTGAAGAAGGCGGCGCTGGCCGGCACCATCACGCTGGCGCCGCCCTCGGCGACATCCGATCTCTGGACCCGGCGCTTTCCCGATCCCGTCACCGCCTTCGCATCGGGGTGGATGCGCGTGCGCGCCCGCGCACGACAGCGGGGCATCGAACTGCCGCTCGTCATCTCCGACCATGCCGATTGGGACGGCCTCACCGCCACCATCGAGGCGACCGGCGCCGGCGAGATCTGGGTCACCCACGGCCAGGAAGACGCGCTGGTGCATTGGTGCCGAAGCAAGGGCCTGAAAGCGCAGCCGCTCGATCTCGTCGGCTATGGCGACGAGGAGGAGAACGAGACGCCAATTCAAGGCGAGGCCGAAGCATGAATCGCTTCGCCGAACTGCTCGACCGCCTCGCCTACGAACCCGGCCGCAACAACAAGCTGCGGCTGATCACCGGCTATTTCCGCGAGGTCGGGGATCCCGACCGCGGCTACGCGCTGGCGGCGCTCACCGGCGCGCTCAGCTTCAAGCACGCCAAGCCCGCATTGATCCGCGACCTCATCGCGGCGCGCACAGACGAGGTGCTGTTCGGCTTGAGCTACGACTATGTCGGCGATCTCTCGGAGACGGTGGCGCTGATGTGGCCGAAAGCGCCGTTGGCCGCCCACAACAATCCGCCGCCTCCATCCCTCACCGAAGTCGTCACCACGCTGCGCACGCTCGGCAAGACCGAGCTGCCAAAGCAGCTCGAACGGTGGCTCGACGAGCTGGACGAGACCGGCCGCTGGGCGCTACTCAAGCTCGTCACCGGCGCGCTTCGTATCGGCATCTCCGCGCGCCTGGCGAAGACCGCGGCAGCGGCACTCGGCGACAAGGACCCGCACGACGTCGAACTGATCTGGCCGGGGCTCGCGCCGCCCTATCTCGACCTGTTCGCCTGGCTGGAAGGCCGCGGCGACAAGCCGGTCAATCGCGATCCCGCGCCGTTCCGGCCCGTCATGCTCGCGCATGCGATCGAGGACACGGATTTCGCTGCACTCGATCCCGTCGACTACATCGCCGAATGGAAATGGGACGGCATCCGCGTGCAGGCGGTGGCGGGACGCGACGAGCACGGCCATATCACGGTGCGGCTCTATTCGCGCACCGGCGAGGACATCACGGGAAGTTTTCCGGATCTCGTGCCGTCGCTGCGCCTGCCAGGCGCGATCGACGGCGAGCTTCTGATTTTGCGCGAGGGCCGCGTGCAGAGCTTCAACGTCCTGCAGCAGCGACTCAACCGCAAGGTGGTCTCGCCAAAGCTGATCAAGGAATTTCCGATCCACCTGCGCGCCTACGATCTGCTCGGCGACGACGAGAACGACCTGCGCGAGCTGCCGTTCGCGGAGCGGCGCGAACGGTTGGAAGCCTTCATCGCAAAGCTCGGCGATCCCCGCATCGATCTGTCGCCCATGGTGCCCTTTGCGAGCTGGGAAGCGCTCACCGCGGCGCGCGCCGATCCCGCGAGCGCCGGCGCCGGCGAGGACGCCGACGCGGTCGAAGGCGTAATGCTGAAACGGCGCGATGCGGCTTATCTGCCGGGCCGGCCGAAGGGGCAATGGTGGAAGTGGAAGCGCGATCCGCACATCATCGATGCCGTGCTGATGTATGCGCAGCGCGGCCACGGCAAGCGCTCGTCCTATTATTCCGACTACACCTTCGGGGTCTGGACCGGCGGTGGCGGCGGCGACGAGCTGGTGCCGGTCGGCAAGGCCTATTTCGGCTTCACCGACGAGGAGCTGTTGCAGATCGACCGCTTCGTCCGCCGCAACACCACCGAAAAATTCGGCCCCGTCCGCCATGTCGTGCACGAGCCGGACAAGGGCCTCGTGCTGGAGGTCGCGTTCGAGGGGCTGCAGCGCTCGCCGCGGCACAAATCCGGCGTCGCCATGCGCTTTCCCCGGATCAGCCGCCTGCGCTGGGACAAGCCACCGCGGGAGGCGGACAGGCTGGAAACGCTGGAAAAGATGCTGAAGACGGACGCGGCGGAGCTTGAAGCTTAACCGAGGAATGGTCCCGCCGCCGACCAGCGCAACGCCAGCCAGCCTATGCGCAGAGGACCTTCAATTGGCCCCGGCGGCGGTCCCACAGACCTGCGCGATACCTTTTCGGTAACGCACGCGCTCTCTTATGAGCGGGGGCTATCCGGAGCAATTGATGGGCATTCACATGCACATAAACATCTGCGTTTACCTTACCCGTTGTTGCTTTCCGGCGACTAGCCCGATCGGAGCGCCGCTCGCCGCAGCCTGACGGCGCCGAGCTTTTGCCGGGTGACCGGATTAAAATCCGGTAAGTCGATTGACGGCCGGCCCCGGGTTCCCCATGTGCCCCGCCGTGACCTATAATGGGGTCGATTCCCCGCGAGGAGTTTTCGAGATGGTCCAAGACGTCAGAGATTTGCCGGCCGGCCGCAGCGACGGCCTGAACCGCTTTCTCGGCGGCACGCCGCTGGCGGTCGCGTTTCGGCTGGTCCTGCTCTCGATCCTGGTCGGTGTCGTGCTGGCGGCGATCGGCTTCGATCCCTGGAACATCATCTACAGCATCCGCCTCTTGTTCCAGCGGCTGTGGGATCTCGGCTTCGATACGATCAACTGGCTGTGGCGCTATTTCCTGCTGGGCGCGGTCATCGTGATCCCGATCTGGCTGCTCTCGCGCGTGTTCGGCGCGCCGCGCGGCCGCTGACATCGAGGAGCTGCGCAGCCGATGCAACTGCGTTTCGTCGGCTGCGGCGACGCCTTCGGCTCCGGCGGAAGGCTCAACACCTGCTTCCACGTCTCGGGTCGCGAGAGCAATTTCCTGATCGATTGCGGCGCGTCAGCCCTGCCGGCCCTGAAGCGGCTCGAGATCGCCCGCGACGACATCGATCTCATCCTCATCACGCATTTCCACGGCGACCATTTTGCGGGACTGCCGTTTGTCCTGCTCGACGCGCAATTCTCGCGGCGGACGCGGCCGCTGACGATTGCGGGCCCGCAAGGCATCGAGGCGCGGCTCCGCACAGTGATGGAAGCACTGTTCGAGCATTCCTCGACAACCAGGCAGCGCTTCGCGCTCAACGTCGTGGAGCTCGCGCCCGGGCAAAGCCGAGGCTTCGGCGCGGTGACGGTGACGCCCTATCCGGTCGTGCACGGCGAGTCCGGGGGGCCCTTCCTGGCCTATCGCGTCGAGGCCGAGGGCCGCACGCTCGCCTACAGCGCCGATACCGAATGGACGGAGGCGCTCATTCCGCTGGCGCATGGCGCGGACCTTTTCATTGCTGAAGCCTATATGTACGAGAAGGTGGTCAAGAACCATCTCAGCCTGAAGACCCTGGAGCAGCATTTGCCCGCCATCGGCGCAAAACGCCTCGTCCTCACCCATATGAGCGACGACGTGCTGTCGCGTCTGGACGACATCGCGCATCTCGCCGCCGAAGACGGCATGGTGCTCGTGTTCTGACATGCACGCGCCCATTCCCCTCAAGATCGGTTCCCGCCAGGTCTTCGCCATCGCGGGCCCAGCGATGGTTGCCAACCTCACGACGCCGCTGATCGGCGTGGTCTCGACCACCGCAATCGGCCGCCTCGACGATGCCGCATTGCTCGGCGGCGTCGCGATGGCGTCCGTGATCTTCGACTGTCTGTTCTGGCTGTTCGGCTTCCTGCGCATGAGCACGCTCGCCTTCACGGCGCAGGCGATGGGCGCAGGCGAGACGCGCGAGCAGACCGTGATCCTGGTGCGCGGCTTCATCGTCGCCGGGCTGATCGGCGCCACGCTGATCGCGCTGCAACTGCCGCTGGCTGCCGTGCTGTTCGACCTGATGGGCGGCAGCGAGGGCGTGACACGCGCCGCGAAGACCTATTTCATGATCCGGATCTGGTCCTCGCCGTTCGCCTTCGCCAATTACGTCATCCTCGGCTGGCTGGTGGGACAGGCCCGCGCCCATCCGGCGCTCGCGCTCCAGGTCGTCATTAACCTGATCAACATGGCGGCGACGATCCTGCTGGTGCTGGTCTACGATACCGGCATCGCCGGCGCCGCGATCGCAGCCTTGCTGTCGGAGACGACCGGCTTCGTGCTGGGTGTGATCGTGTGCCGGCGCTATGCGGTCGGCGGTTTTGCAGTACCTCGCACGACGCTGTTCGATCGCGCCAAGCTGATGCGGCTCCTGGCGGTGAACACCGATATCCTGATCCGCACCGCGGCGCTGATCGCCGTATTCCTGTTCTTCACCGCCAAGGGCGCCCGCACCGGCGACGTCACGCTGGCGGCGAATTCGGTGCTCAACAACTTCCTCCTGGTCAGCGCCTTCTTCCTCGACGGCCTCGCCAACGCGGCCCAGCAGCTCTGCGGCCGCACCTTTGGCGCCCGGGACGCCACGGGCTTTGCGAATTCGACCCGGCTGGTACTCACATGGGGCCTCGGCTTCGCAACGGTCGTCGCGGTGCTGTTCGCCTTGTTCGGGCCTGATATCATCAACTTCATGACCGCGAGCGAGGACGTTCGCCGCGCCGCGCGCGAATTCCTGCCGTTCATCGTGCTTGCGCCCATTCCCGGCGTATTCGCCTTCGGCTTCGACGGAATCTATGTCGGCGCCACCTGGGCGCGGGAGATGCGCAATCTGATGCTGGCCTCGCTCGCGATCTTCCTCATCACATGGTGGGCGCTGCAATCGTTCGGCAATGCCGGACTGTGGTGCGCGCTGATCGCGTTCTATGTCGCCCGCGGCGGATTGCAGGGCGCGCGGTATCCGGTGCTGTTCAGTGCGACGTTTGCCAAACCGTAGCTCTCGTGTCCCGGACGCGGCGCACGGAGTGATGCGACGCAGAGCCGGGGACCCAGCAGGCATGGGCCCCGGCTCTGCAGCGCACCGCTAAAGGAGCGCTGCGTCCGGGCACGAAGCTACCTTACATCCCGGGCCAGTCTTCCGCCGTCAGCGTCGCCGCATCCGCACCGACGATCTCGGAGAGCGAATCCCGTCCCGTGCGCAGCAGCGTCGAGGCGAGGTCGCGCTTGATCTCGTCGACGAGGCCGAGGCCCTTGTAGACCAGCGACGAATAGAGCTGAATCAGGCTGGCACCGGCGCGGATCTTGGTCAGCGCGGCGCCGCCCGAATCGACGCCGCCGACGCCGATCAGCGGGAATGCGCCCTCGACGCGCACATAGGTCTCCGCGACCATGCGCGTCGACAGGCGGAACAGCGGCCGGCCGGACAGGCCGCCCTGCTCCTTGGCGCGCGTCTCCTCGCGCAGCGTGCTCGGCCGCGCGATGGTCGTGTTCGACACGATCATGCCGTCGACCCGGCGCGAGCGCGCGACCTGCACGACGTCGTCGAGCTGGGCGAGGCTGAGATCCGGCGCGATCTTGAGCAGCACCGGCGTATCGCCCGCCTTCTGCCTGACACGCTCGCGCGCGTCGATCACGCGGGCGAGGAGATCGTCGAGCAGCGCACCTTCCTGCAGATTGCGCAGGCCCGGCGTGTTCGGCGAGGAGACGTTGACGGTGAAATAGCTCGCGACCGGCGCGAAGGTCTCGATCAGCTTGACGTAATCGGCGACGCGATCGGGCGAATCCTTGTTGGCGCCGACATTGACGCCGACGATGCCGCCATGCTGCGCGCGCGCAGCGAGCCGCCGCAACGCCACCTCCGCGCCGTCATTGTTGAAGCCCATGCGGTTGATCACGGCCTCATCGCGCTCGAGCCGGAACAGCCGCGGCCGCGGATTGCCGCCTTGCGGCTTCGGCGTGACCGAGCCGATCTCGACGAAGCCGAAGCCGAGGCGCAGCAGCGCATCCGGCACCTCGGCGCTCTTGTCGAAACCCGCGGCCATGCCGATCGGATTGGAAAAGTTGAGACCGAAGGCGCGCACCGCGAGCTTGGGGTCGTCGGCGCGCGGCTTGACCGGCGGCAGGAAGCGCAGCCCCTGGATCGCGAGGCGATGCGCATCCTCGGGATCGAGCCAGCGCAGCACCGGCAGCGAAAAGGCGTCGAAAGCGCGGATCACGGGGCAAGCTCCGGAACGTCATGGCTGCCATCGGAGCGCATGTTGAGGTTCATCACCGCGAGCACGGCGCCGAGATCGAGCTCGCCATAGAGATGCGGAAACAGCTCGTCATTGCGCGAGCGCTCCCAGCGCAGTTCGCTGCCGAGCGCATCGGCGTCGACCTCGACCAGGAACAGCGCGCGCTGCCCGGAATAGTGCTTGCGCAAGGTCTCGGGAACCTGGGCGGCGGTCGAGAAATGAATGAAACCGTCGCGCGCATCGTCCGCGCTGCCGAGATAGACACCGTGCCGTTCCGCCTCGCGCCAGGCCGAGGCCGGACAGATTTTGTAGATCTTGACCACCGCTTCCGCAGCCCTGTTTGCTCTTTGAGTCTTTTGGGTTTTTTCGTCTCGTGCGGGTCCTCGAAACCCGGGCGCGACCGTAATGGCGGCCCCCTCCGAACTCAAGCCTAGAGCTTTTCCGTTCCGGTGAAATTGCCGCCCCTTGCGCGAAAAACGGAAAACCGGTTGATTTGAGGACAATTTTCCTGGGTTGCGACGGGCTGGACGGACCTTGCATGGTCAAACAGGCCAAAGCGCAGAGGATACTGACTCACGACCAGATCTGGGTCGCGCTGGATCGGCTGGCGGCGCGCGCCGGCCTGTCGCCGTCCGGCCTTGCCAAGCGCGCCGGGCTCGATCCCACCACTTTTAACCGGTCCAAGCGCGTCACCTCCGACGGCCGCGAGCGCTGGCCCTCGACCGAATCGATCGCGAAGGCGCTCGCGGCGGCCGGCGCCTCGATCGACGGCTTTGCGAGGCTGGTCGACGAGGACGCCGGCGACGGCCGCTCGGTACCCTTGCTCGGCTTCGCGCAGGCCGGCGCGAGCGGCGCCTTCGACGAATCCGGCCATCCATCCGGCAAGGGATGGAGCGAAATCGCGCTTCCCACCGCCGAGGACGGCCAGGCCTTTGCACTGGAGATTTCCGGCGATGCGCTGCTGCCTGCCTATCGCGACGGTGACATCATCCTGGTCTCGCCGGCTGCGCCGATCCGGAAGGGCGATCGCGTGGTGGTGAAGGCGAGGACGGACGAGGTGACGATCGCGACGCTGAAACGGCGCACGGCAAAGGCGTTGGACCTGCAGGCGCTCGATGCATCGCAGGCGGCCCGGACCGTCGCAGCGGCTGACGTTGCGTGGGTGGCGCGGATCGTGTGGGCGAGCCAGTGAGGCGCAAAGCTGAGGCTCCGCAACTAGTGTCGTCCCGGCGAAGGCGGGGACCCATAACTACAGGGAGAGGTTTGGCGACGGGTAGGAGTTAGGCCTCCTGCGGGACGAAGACCGCCATTCCTCGATAGATCACGCGGTATGGATCCCGGCCTTCGCCGGGACGACACCGGAGTGTTAAGCGAAGAACATCACGCACTCCGTGCCAGCGCGCCGTCGATCATGTTGACTGCGTTCTGGATGCCGTACACCGCGACGAAGGAGCCGAAACGCGGGCCCTTCTCCTGGCCGAGCAGCACCTGGTAGAGCATGTTGAACCAGTCGAGCGTGACACCCGGACGGCCGTCCTTGCCCTTCTTGACCTGGTCGAGGAACGGCTCGCGGCGTCCGATCTCGTACACGACGTTCTGGATGTCCTCGGCCGATGCCTCCGGGGCCAACTGCGACAGTGCATCGCGAAGGTCCTGCAGCGCGGCGCGCTCCGTGTCCGTGGGCACGCGGAACTGCTTCGTCGGCGCGACGAAATCGCGATAATAGTTGATGGCATAGCCGACCATCGCATCCAGCTTCGGATGCGTCTGCGGGCTGACGCCGGGGCGGTAGCGGCCGATGAAGCCCCATAGCGTCTCGGCATTCTCCGCGTTCGACGACGACACCAGCGTCAAGAGGAGCTGGAACGTGACGGGCATGTCGCCCTGCGGCGGATGGCCGTTGTGGATGTGCCAGACCGGATTGCCGAGCTGCTGCTTGCCGTCCTGCCTGGCAAAGCCGTCGATGAACTGCTGGTAGTCGTCGACGTTGCGCGGGATGACGTCGAAGTAGAGTCGCTTGGCCGCCTTCGGCTCGCGATACATGAACAGCGACAGCGATTCCGGCGAGGCGTAGCGCAGCCATTCGTCGATGGTCAGGCCGTTGCCCTTGGACTTCGAGATCTTCTGGCCCTGCTCGTCGAGGAAGAGCTCGTAGTTGAAACCTTCCGGCGGCGTGGCGCCGAGCGCCCGCGCGATCGCGCCGGACAGCTTCACGGAGTCGATGAGGTCCTTGCCGGCCATCTCGTAATCGACGCCGAGCGCGACCCAGCGCATGGCCCAGTCGGCCTTCCATTGGCACTTGACGTTGCCGCCGGTCACGGGCGTCTCGACCTCCTGGTTGGTATCGGGATCGAGATAGGTCACCGTGCCGGCCGCGACGTCGCGGCGGATCATCGGCACTTGAAGCACGACACCCGTGGTCTTGCTGATGGGGAGAAACGGCGAATAGGTCGCGCGGCGATCGGGGCCGAGCGTCGGCAGGATGATCGCCATGATCTTGTCGTAGGCGGCCAGCATCTTGAGCAGCGTCGCGTCGAAGCGGCCGGATGTGTAGTAGTCGGTCGAGCTCGCGAACTCGTAATCGAAGCCGAAATGATCGAGGAAGGCGCGCAACCGCGCGTTGTTGTGGTGCCCGAACGACGGATATTCGTTGGAGAACGGATCCGGCACCCGCGTCAGCGGCTTTCCGAGATGCGCCGCCAGCATCTCCTTGTTGGGGACGTTGTCGGGCACCTTGCGAAACCCGTCCATGTCGTCGGAGAACGCCAGCAGGCGCGTCTTGATCTTGTCCTCGGTCAGCACGCGGAAGGCGTGCCGCACCATCGAGGTGCGCGCGACCTCGCCGAACGTACCGATATGCGGCAGGCCGGAAGGACCGTAGCCCGTCTCGAACAGCACCTCGTCCTTCGGGCTTTTCTTCAGCCGCGCGACAATGGCCTTCGCCTGCTCGAACGGCCAGGCGTTGGATTGTTCGGCGAGCGCGCGCAGGTCGCTCGGGTTCGCGGCAAGATCGATAACGGACATCAGGGCCTCCGGGCCGCGGAAAATAGCGATTTCCGGGCAGAATGCAATTTTGTGAGGCGAAGCACGGCCCCCCCGTCGTCATTGCGAGCGAAGCGAAGCAATCCAGAATCTTTCCGCGGAAACAGTCTGGATTGCTTCGTCGCTACGCTCCTCGCAACGACGGCGGAGGGAGCAGCGCCCGGCTAAAACGGGCTCACCGAAAAATAGCGCAGCCACAGATCGGTATAGCGCCCCTTTTCCCAGACCCGGAACAGCGCCCAGTTCAGGGCCTGGCGCAGCACGTCGTTGCCCTTGCGCACGGCGATGCCGACGCCCTCGCCGAAGAAGCGGCTCTCGACGAAGGGGCCGCCGGAGAAGGCGCAGCAATCGCCGGAATCGGTGCCGTTGATCCAGAATGCGAGCGAGATGGCGTCGCCGAAGATGAAATCGACCTCGCCCTTGCGGAGCGCGGCGCGAAGCGCATCGTCATTGGGATAAGGGTGCAGCTCGGCGTCGGTGAACATCGCCTTGAGATACGCCTCATGCGCCGAGCCGGCGATGACGCCGACCTTCTTGCCCTCGAGATATTCGGGGCGGATCTCCGGCATCACGGCATCCTTGCGCGAGACGAAGCGCGCCGGCACACGGTAATAGGGATCGGTGAAATCGACGCGGGCGCGAAGCTGGGGGCTCACCGCCATCGAGGCGATGATGGCATCCCCACGGTTGGACGTCAGCGCGTCGACCAGCGTCTCGAAACGGCGCATCTGCACGGTGCAGCTGACCTTGATCTCGTCGCACAGGCTGCGTGCGAGATCGACGTTGAAGCCGGCCGGATTGCCGTCGGCGCCGGTGAAATTGAACGGCGGGTAGTCGGTCTCGGTCAGGAAACGGATCACGGTCAGGCGCGACAGGTCCGGCCGCTCAGGCCGGCGCCGTGGGTCCCAGAAGCCCGGCACGGCCTGCGGGGCGGCCTGGGGCGCGGCTTGCGGGGAGGCCTGCGGCGCCGCCGGAGGCTGCCTGGCCGGCGCCTGGGCGTTCGCGGCGCCGAGCCCTGCCAGCAGGCAAGCACCGACGGCCAGCCCGAGCAGCAAGCCACGGACAGATTTGGACGATTTCGCCTGTTGCGATGGAGCCATCGGCCGGAAATGAACGAATGTCGTTGGGATCGGAGGGCCTTATAGACCATCCCGCCGGGAACGCGAGCGCGGAATGTGGCCAGGCGACGGTGCGCTCCCTCCCCCGCTTGCGGGGAGGGCCGGGGAGCGGGCGCCTCCGCGGGCGAAAATCCCCAAGAGGCGAGGACCCTCACCCGGCGCGCGGACGCTGCTTCGCATCGCCCGGACGCGCCGACCTCTCCCGCAGGCAGGGGAGGTGCAGCGGAGTTCGCGGCTCCCTCTCAGAGATACTTCTTCAAATCAGCCGCCGCCTCTTCCGGCGTGCGCTTCAGGTTGAACGGCGAGACGAAGCGGCCGTCGCGGTCCATCAGATAGATCAGCGCGGTGTGGTCCATGGTGTAGTCGCCGTCCTTGGTCGGGACCTTCTTGGCGTAGACCCGGTAGGAGGTGATCACCTTGGCGGTCTCGGCGGGATCGCCGGACAGGCCCTGAAGATGCGGATCGAAGCTCGACAGATAGTCCTTCATCGCGGCCTGCGTGTCGCGTTCGGGATCGACAGAGATGAAGACGGCATTGACCTTGTCGGCATCCTTGCCCATCGCGCGCAGCACTTCCGAGATCTCGAACAGCGAGGTCGGGCAGACGTCGGGGCAATGGGTGTAGCCGAAGAAGATCAGGGTCGGCTTGCCCTTCAGGTTCTTGTCGGTGACGGCCTTGCCGTTCTGGTCGGTGAGCTGGAAGGGACCGCCGATCGCGGCCGGCTGCGCCACCTTGCTGACCCCGCCCATGGCCCAGAACATGATCAGGAGCCCGACGATGAGGCTTGCGGCGAAGGCAGTTGCGATCACCAGCGGACGGGCCATGGAGCTCATAGGCGAAACACTTCCTGTCGGGGATCAGAAGCAGGCAGCGAGGCCGGTCCTGATCATTTCGAAGAACAATTGGGTGCCATAATGGAACCAAAGCGCGAGGGCAGCGATCACGAGGAGCGCACCGAGACCTGCGCCCGTCCACAGCAGCACGGACGGCATCCGGCCGGCAGTGGGCGAATTGTCCTGTGGATGGGCGGGGTGCACTGGTTGAGCCATGGCAATGACCGGGGCGGAGGCCCCGGTTCCCTGCCTCTCAGATAAGCGTTGGCCCACCGGCGAGCAAGCGCCGGCGGGCCAACGTCAAATCGTGCCTATGGTTTAGCGAACTAACTGGCCTCGGGCGGACTCCAGCTGTTCCGGAGGCGGAAGAGCCCGGCGCAAGGGCCTGTTGGTCGAAGCCTGCGCATCCAGGTAGCACGGCTTGTACATTGCCTGGAGTTGCTTGCCCCTCAGGAAGAGCATGTGCGGGGTGAGGCCGCCGCGCTGCGCGATCCAGCGCCTCACCTGCGAGGGATACATCGAATAGAGCATCTGGGTGGCTTCGGGATTGGTGACGGCGCGGCCGTTGCTGCCGAAATCCCAGGCGGCGTGGAAGCCGAGCGTTGCGTGCGAGGTCACGCAGATGCGGTCACGCGGGATGGCGCCGAGGACAATGGTACAGGCGGAGGCGCACAGGCCGTCGATGATGACGGTATCACCCGATTGTCGCAGGTCCTGATATTTGTCGACGTAGGTCCCGATCCGACCGCCGCGGTCGTCCGCGATCCGGACCACTGCTTGAGAAGCCCCCGTGCAAGCGATTAGCAGAACCGTCGCAAGCAGCCCCGTCAGAAACCTCATTGTCCCCCCGCCCCAGTCGATTTCGAATCTGCGTGTCAGGTTCGTGATGCGCGGCTAGCGTCCGTCGTAACCGTGGTTTTGTCTAGGCGCGCCGGCTTGGTCAAAACAAATTCAAATCCAGTGTTGCGTCGGCGCTGCACCAGGTCCGCTTCGGTCCCAACCTGGAACAAGTTAAGGGACTCTTACGCGTCCTACCCTTGATCTCAGCTGCACCCGCTGGCTTCAATCCGGGTAACTACAGGGGGGAACCGTGGGAGGGGAATACAATGGCGGAAGAGACTGACGTCATCGTCGTCGGAGCGGGGCTATCGGGGTTGGTGGCCGCAACCGAGATCGCCGACGCCGGCAAGCGCGTGATCGTGGTCGACCAGGAGGGCGAGCAGTCGCTCGGCGGTCAGGCGTTCTGGTCGTTCGGCGGATTGTTCCTGGTCGATTCGCCGGAGCAGCGCCGGCTCGGCATCAGGGATTCCTACGCGCTCGCGCTCCAGGACTGGATCGGCACCGCCGGCTTCGACCGCGACGAGGATTTCTGGCCGCGGCAATGGGCCGAAGCCTATGTGGCGTTCGCGGCCGGCGAAAAGCGCGACTGGCTGCGCGCGATGGGGCATCGCATCTTTCCCGTGGTGGGCTGGGCCGAGCGCGGCGGCTATGACGCGATGGGCCATGGCAATTCGGTGCCGCGCTTCCACGTCACCTGGGGCACCGGGCCCGGCATCGTCGAGCCGTTCGAGCGCCGTGCCCGCGAAGCCGCCCAAAGCGGCCGGCTGACCTTCAAGTTCCGCCATCGCGTCGATGCGCTGTCCATCACCAACGGCACGGTGGATGGCGTCAGCGGCGCCGTCCTTGCGCCCGACAATGTCGAGCGGGGCAAGAGCTCGTCGCGCAACGTGGTCGGCGAGTTTGCGCTGAAGGCGCAGGCGGTGATCGTCGCCTCCGGCGGCATCGGCGGCAACCATGAGCTGGTGCGGCAGAACTGGCCGAAGCGGCTCGGCGAGCCGCCGAAATTCATGATCTCGGGCGTGCCGGAGCATGTCGACGGCCGCATGATCGGCATCACGGAGAAGGCCGGCGCCCGGCTGATCAATCGCGACCGTATGTGGCATTACGTCGAGGGTATCCAGAACTGGTCACCGATCTGGCCGCGCCACGGCATCCGTATCCTGCCCGGCCCCTCCTCGATGTGGTTCGACGCGACGGGCACGCGGCTGCCGGCGCCGCTGTTCCCCGGCTCCGACACGCTCGGCCAGCTCAAATACATCATGTCCACCGGCTATGATTATTCCTGGTTCATCCTGACCCAGAGCATCATCAAGAAGGAGTTTGCGCTGTCGGGCTCGGAGCAGAACCCCGATCTCACGGGCAAGAGCTGGCGCATGACCCTTCGCCGCGCCACCAACAAGGGGGCACCCGCGCCGGTCGAGGCGTTCAAAAGCCATGGTGTCGACTTCATCGTGCGCGACAAGCTCGATGAGCTCGTTGCGGCCATGAACAAGCTCGCCGGCAGCGACCTCTTGAAGCTCGAGCACATCAAGATGCAGATCGAGGCGCGAGACCGCGAGATCGCCAACCCTTACGTCAAGGACGCGCAGGTGATGAACATCCACAATGCGCGCCGCTATATCGGCGACAAGCTGATCCGCACCGCCTCCCCGCACAAGATCCTCGATCCCGCGCACGGACCGTTGATCGCGGTGAAGCTGAACATCCTCACCCGCAAGACGCTGGGCGGCTTCGAGACCGATCTCGACTCCCGCGTGTTCGGCGAGCAAGGCAGCGTCATCCCCGGTCTCTATGCAGTTGGCGAGGCCGCCGGATTCGGCGGCGGCGGCGTGCACGGCTACCGCTCGCTGGAGGGCACGTTCCTCGGCGGCTGCCTGTTCTCGGGCCGCAATGCCGGCCGCGCCGCGGCAAAGGCCGTGGGCTAGACCATGCGAAGGTGGCTGCAGATCGCGACGTTCGTTGCGGCATTGGCCGCCGGCTCCGCTGCATCCGCTGACACGATCGATATCAACGGCGTGAAGCGCTCCTACACCGCGCAGCTGCCGGCCAGGAAGCCGGCACCGCTGGTGATCGTGCTGCATGGCAAGACCCAGCGCGGGGCCGACATGATCACGCGCACGGCATGGCCGCAGATTGCCAAGCGCGAGGGTCTTGCCGTCGTGTTTCCCGACGGGCTCAACAATGCCTGGGCGGACGCGCGGACGAAGGCGGGGCCGGCCCTGCGCGGACCACCGGCCGGCACCGACGACGTCGCGTTCATCGCAAAGCTCGTCGAGAAGCTGGTGGCCGACGGCACCGCCGATGCAAAACGAGTCTACGTCACCGGCGTCTCCAACGGCGGTGCCATGGCGATGACGCTGGTCTGCGCCCGCGCCGATCTGTTTGCAGCGGGCGCGAGCGTGATCATGAATCTCACTGACGAGGCCGCCGTCACGTGCCATCCGTCGCGGCCGTTGCCGATGCTGCTCATGAACGGTACGGCCGACCCGCTGGTGCCCTATGAGGGCGGGCGGGGATCGAGCTATTATGCCGCAGATGGGTTCTGGTCGACGGACGAGACGCTGGCGTTCTGGCGCAGGCTCAATGGCTGCGACGCGGACGAGGCGACCGAGACTAACCTGCCTGCCAGGAATGCCGCAGACCAATCCACCGTGACGCGGATTTCCTCACGCTGTCCGACCGGACACGACGTCGTGCTTTACCGCATCAACGGGGGCGGTCATCGCATGCCCGGATTCGCACCGGACGCGCGTTTCCCGAGAGTCGCGACCAAACTGCTCGGCCCGCAGAACGGCGCCATCGACGGCGCCGAGACGATCTGGTCGTTCTTCAGCCAGTCTCGCTAAGCGGGCAACACATGCGTGCCTGGCAACGCATGCGTGCCTGGGGTGGCAGAGCGCGGGACGCTGGGCTAGACAGGGCCGCCATTCCACCAGGAGATCCCCAATGAGCATTCAGCGTTTTGAAACCGGCCCGCGTATGAGCCAGGTCGTCGTGCACGGCAACACCGTCTATCTCGCCGGCGTCGTCGCCAACAAGGCTGCCGGCGAAAGCGTGACGAAGCAGACCCAGGACATCCTGGCCACCATCGACGGCCACCTCGCCAAGGCGGGCACCGACAAGTCGAAGCTGCTCTCGGCCACGATCTACATCGCCGACATGAAGACCTTCGGCGAGATGAACGCAGTGTGGGACGCCTGGGTCTCGCCCGGCAACACCCCGGCCCGCGCCACCGTCGAAGCCAAGCTGGCGGCGCCGCAATACACCGTCGAGATCATGGTGACCGCGGCGAAGTGATTTTCGCAGACAAATGCGAATGAAGCGCGATGAGGCCATCATCGCGCTTTTTTTTTTGCGCCCATCGATGACCTCCGAGGTAATCGATCCGAGCGAGCAAACCTTCGATAGTGACGGTCAGCCACACACGGCTTCATCGAAGGAGAGCAACATGACCGACCATAGCGCGATCGCCCACTGCTATATCGATCTCTGGAACGAGCGCACGACGAGCCGCCGGCGCGAGCTGCTGAGCGTGACCTGGACCGCAGACGCAAGCTATGTCGATCCGCTGATGAAGGGCGACGGCCGGGACGGCATCGACGCGCTGATATCGGGCGTTCAGCAGCGCTTTCCCGATTTCAAATTCAAGCTGATCGGCGAGCCCAACGGCTTCGGCGACCATGTGCGCTTCAGCTGGGGCCTAGGTCCCGACGGCGTCGACAGCCCGATCAAGGGCACGGATTTTGCCGTGCTCAAGGATGGGCGCATCAAGAGCGTGACGGGATTTCTGGATCAGGTGCCCACGGAGGCGTGAGGTCTCGAGCGCTCCCTCAAACTCCGTCGTCGTCTCGGCGAAAGCCGGGACCCATAACCACCGGAGTAGTTTGGCGAAGATTCGTCGTTGGGTACTGCTGCCTTGGGCAACCCGAGAGATCACGCGGTATGGGTCCCGGCGTTCGCCGGGACGACACCTGTGGTTGGGCGCGGGCTTCACTCACGTCATCGCCAACCGATACGCAGCCTTGGCATTCACTCCAAACGCCTTCTCCCGCACACCGGGCCCAAGTCTTGCCAGACACGCCTCCAGCGCGCCCTTGATCTCGCCGTAGCTGCCCGCAAGCAGGCACACCGGCCAGTCCGAGCCGAAGATCAGGCGATCCTCGCCAAAGCAATTCGCGGCATGCGCGACGAAGGGGAACAGCCGCGCCGCATCCCAATCGTTCCAGACCGCTTCCGTCGCCAGGCCCGATATCTTGCACCAGACGTTGCTGCAGGCGGCGAGCGCTGCGATGCGATCGCTCCATTCGTCGCTGCCGCCATCGGCAATCGGCGGTTTGGCAGCGTGATCGAGCACGAAACGCGCTTGCGGGAAGGCCTGCGCGGTTGCGACGGCCGAGGGAAGCTCGCGGGTGCGGACCAAGAAGTCATAGCTGAGATCGCGGGCGAACACGGCGGCAAGGCCGCGCTGAACGTCTTCGCGCAGCAACCATTCGGGATCGGCCTCGTCGTGAACCTGATGGCGGATGCCGACCAGCCTGTCGCCGCCGGGCGAAGCCCGCAGGCGGTCGAGGGTTTCGTCAAGCGCAGCGTCGGTCAGATCGGCCCAACCGACGACGCCGATCACAGACGGCGTCGCATGCGCGATGCGCAAGAATTGCTCGGTCTCCTCCAGCGCGGAGCGGCATTGCACCAAGATGCTGGCGTCGATGCCGTTTGCTGTCAGGAGCGGCGCGAGATCAGCGGGACCGAAGGCGCGTCGGATCGGTGACAGCTCGGGCGCCTCCATCCAGGGATAGTCGGCGCGCGCCGGATCCCAGAAATGTTGATGGCCGTCGATGATCATGGCTTACGCCCCGCCCGGCAGCGGCGCGCGGGGGTCGACGAGATTGCGCGCGCGCAGCTCCTGCCAGAATGCCGGCGGCACCGCGCGCGTCGACATCGCCATGTTGTCGGACACTTCCGCTTCGTTGCGCGCGCCCATCACGGCGACCGTCACCGCCGGATGCGCCATGCAGAACTGGAACGAAGCGGCCTTCAGCTCCGTGCCGTGCTTGCGGCAGAACGCGTCGAGCTCGCGCGCACGCGCGATAAGTGCCGGATCGGCGTCCTGATAGTTGAACTTCGCGCTCGTATTGGGATTGGCCAGGATGCCGCTGTTGTAGATGCCGCCGAGCAGGATGCCGATGCCCTTTGCCTGGCAGACCGGAAACAGCGCATCCAGCGCCCCCTGGTCCAGCAGCGTGTAGCGGCCGGCGAGCAGGAAGCAGTCGACCGGCACCGCCTCTGCGAAACGAACCAGCATCTCCGATTGGTTCATGCCGGCGCCGATTGCCTTGACCGTGCCCTCGCTGCGCAGCCGCTGCAGCGCGCGGAAGGCGCCCGTGACGGCATCGTCATGATGGTCGTCGGGATCATGCACGAGCAGGACGTCGACGCGATCGAGCCCGAGCCTGGCGAGGCTTTCCTCGACCGAGCGCATTACGCCGTCATGGCTGAAATCGAACACCGGCCGCTCGCGCGGCGTGCCCTTGTAGTGCTCGTCCTCGGCAGCAGCGCCATCGGGCGTGCGCAAGAGGCGTCCGACCTTGGTCGAGATGACGTAGGAGTCGCGCGGCTGTTGCCGCAGGAAGGCGCCCAGCCGCCGCTCGGCGAGGCCAAAGCCGTAAAGCGGCGCGGTGTCGAAGAAGCGGATTCCGGCCGACCAGGCGCGTTCCATCGTGCCTTGCGCATCGGCATCGCTGACGGGGGTGAACAATCCGCCGAGCGGAGCGGAACCGAGGCCGATTGAGGTGACGTCGAGAGAGCCGAGCCGCGACCGTTTCATTCCCATTGCCTTCCAGGAGTGTTCTTTCCGACAGTCCAAATCATCTCCCCCGCTCGCGGAAATCGCAAGCGGGGGAGGCATGCAGGAGCGCGGGGCTGGCGGCGCTCCTACTTCAACATCTGTGCGACGTTGTCCTTGGTCACCAGATCGAGGCCGGTGTAGACGATCTCCGGCACCTTCTCGCCCTTCTTGATGGCGAGCAGCGTGTCCATCGCCTTCTCGCCCATCTCGAACGGACGCTGGCCGACCAGCGCATTGGCATAGCCGTCGCGCAGCAACTCGAGCTGCATCTTCAGCGTATCGGCAACGACCAGCGTGAACTTACCGGAATCGATGTCCTTCTTGTTCCTGGAGGCGAACGCCTTGAAGCCTTCCGGGGCGAACATCGGCCAGCCGCCGACCGGAACGATGGCGGCGAGATCCGGCGTTGCGGTGCGCATGTCCGTCATCTGCTGCACCGCCAGCGCGGGGTCGTCGTTGCAGAAGGTCGGCGAGCCCGCGACCTCGGTCCATTTCGAGCCCTTCAGCGCCTCGCGCACGCCATCCACGCGTTCGGCGAGGTTCTTGGCGCCGGGACCGCCCGAGACCATGGCGTATTTGCCGCCGTCGGGCCGCATCTTCAGAAGCTGCTTGCCGAGGGCTGTGCCGAACTCCTTGTTGTTCGTGCCGATATAGGCGATGCGCTTGGAGCCCGGCGCATCGGCATCGAAGGTGATGACGGGGATGCCGGCGGCGGTCGCCGCCTCAATCGACTTGGTCATGGCGGCGACGTCGGCGACCGAGATGGCGAGACCGTCGACCTTCTGGGTGACGAAGTCCTGGATGATCTGCGCCTGCGTCGCCGGCTCGTGCTCGACCGGCCCCTTGTAGATGCACTCGATATTGCCGAGCTCCTTGGCGCGCTTCAGGCAGCCGTCGCGCGCGAAGTCGAAGAACGGGTTGTTCATCGCCTTGGGCACGATGACGAAGCGGTAGTTCGCGGCGAACGCCGGCGTTGCCATCATCGCAAGCGCGATGCCGGCAAGAAGAAGTTTCCTCATTGTCTCCTCCACCCTTGTCTGGCGCCCATCCTGTTGGGAGCGTCCGGGAAGCGGACAGGCGGCGTTTCGTTGCCTTCCCGGAACGACGTCACGTCATCCGCGAGCGGATGCGATCGACCAGCACGGCTAAAATGATGATCACGCCCACCAGCGTCTGCTGCCAATAGGAGGAGACCTGCGCCAGCACGAGACCGTTGCGGATCACCTCCAGCAGCACGCAGCCGACGATGGCCCCGAGCGGGCCGCCGATGCCGCCGGCGAGGTTGGCGCCGCCGATCACCGCCGCCGCGATCACATTGAGCTCGTAGGACGTCGCCATGTTGGCGGGCGCCGATCCGAGCCAGCCGGAGATGATGATGCCCTGCAGGCCTGCGGCGAGCGCACAGATCACGTAGACCTCGATCTTCACCCGCACCACCGGAATGCCGGTGAGCTCGGCCGCCTTCTCGTTGCCGCCGAGTGCGAAGACGTGGCGACCGAACGAGGTATGGTGCAGCACCACGGCCATCGCGAGCGCAAGGATCACGAGATAGATGAAGGGCACGGGCACGCCGAGCACGTCGCCCGAGGTTACCGCGTAGAAGTAATCGGCGTCGGGCCCGCCCGGAAAGCTGCCGCGGCCGTTGGAGACGACATAGCCGAGCCCACGCACGATCGAGAGCATGCCGAGCGTGGTGACGAAGGGCGACAGGCCGAGCACGGCGATGCAGAAACCGTTGACGAGCCCGGCGAGAAGCGCGACGCCGAGGCCGGCGAGAACGGAGACCAGCAGGATCAGCCCCGGCACGTTGGCAACGACGGTCTTGCCGTCAGCCGCCACGTGCACGAACAGCGATCCCACGGGCGAGCCTGGCGCCGACAGCTCGGTCATCACCATCGAAGTGATCATGGCGGAGAAGCACATCATCGAGCCGACCGAGAGATCGATGCCGCCGGTGATGATCACGAAGGTGACGCCGAGGGTGGCGATGGCGATGAAGGAAAAATTCTTCGCCACGTTCTGCATGTTGCCTTCGGTGAAGAAGTACGGGCTGGCGAAATGCATGATCACCAGCAGCATGGCCAGCGCGAGCAGGACATAGCCGGTCTGGGAGGCGAAGATGCCGCGCTGCCACCATTTGATCCGGCCGACATTGGTGAAGCTGATCGGGGATTCCATGGGCATGGCCATCACGCCGCCTCCTTCGCGCCGGTGATGAGGGCGGTGATCTCCTCCGGGGAGGTCTGGTGGATCGGCTTGTCCGCGCGCTTCTCGCCGCGGCGCATGACGACCACGCGGTCGCACACGGCGAACACGTCGGGCATGCGGTGCGAGATCAGCATCACCGCGACGCCCTGCTCCTTCAGCCGGTGAATCAGGCCGAGCACCTGCTCGACCTGGCGCACCGAGATCGCGGCGGTCGGCTCGTCCATCATCACCAGCCGCGCATTGGAGAGCCGCGTCCGCGCGATCGCGACCGCCTGGCGCTGGCCGCCCGACATCTGCTTGACGAGGTCGTCGGGGCGCGTCTCGGAGCGCAGCTCGCCGAACAGCTCCAGCGCACGCGCCGCCATCGCCTTGTGGTCGAGCAGGGCGACGGGTCCGAACTTGCGCTTCAGCTCGCGGCCGAGGAAGACATTGGCCGCGGCCGTCAGATTGTCCGCGAGCGCAAGGTCCTGGTAGACGACCTCGATGCCGACGGCACGGGCATCGACCGGGCGGTTGAAATGGACCGCATTGCCGGCAAAACGCATCTCGCCATGGCTGGGGCGGAAATTGCCGGCAATGATCTTGACCAGCGTCGACTTGCCGGCGCCGTTGTCGCCCATCAGGCCGACGACCTCGCCCGGGAAAACCTGCATGTCGACGTCGTGCAGCGCGCGGATCGCGCCGAACTCCTTGCCGATGCCGGTCAGCTCGAGGACCGGGCTCGCGTCAGCATTTGCCATCAGCGGACTTCCTCAGACATGGCGGTTGACCAGGGATTCCAGATATTCCTGCCGGCCCGAACGCGGCTGCGGATCGAAACCGGGCGCAAGCGCGCGGTCGGCAAGATCGGCGAGCGAACGCTGGCCGCCGAGAATGGCGCGGCCCTCAGGGCCAGCCCATCCCTCGTAGCGTTTGGCGAGCGGCGTGGTGAGCGCGCCGGCATCGAGCATGTCGGCCGCGGCCAGGAAGGCGCGCGCGCAGGCATCCATCGAGCCGACATGGGCATGGATCAGGTCGTCGGGGTCGATCGACTGGCGGCGGATCTTGGCGTCGAAATTCAGGCCGCCCGAGGTGAAGCCGCCGCGGTTCAGGATCTCGTGAAACACCAGCGCCAGCTCCGGCACGTTCATCGCGAACTGGTCGGTGTCCCAGCCGAGCAGATCGTCGCCGCGGTTGATGTCGAGCGAGCCGAACACGCCGAGCGCCTCCGCCAGCGCGACCTCATGATGGAAGGAATGACCGGCGAGGATGGCGTGATTCTGCTCGATGTTGAGCTTGACGTCCTTGAGGAGATCGTAGCGTTCGAGGAAGCCGTAGCAGGTGGCGACGTCGAAATCATATTGATGCTTGGTCGGCTCCTTGGGCTTCGGCTCGATCAGGACCGGGCCCTTGAAGCCTATCTTGTGCTTGTGCTCGACGACCAGCGAGACGAAGCGGCCGAGCTGGTCGAGCTCGCGCTTGAGATCGGTGTTGAGCAGCGTCTCGTAGCCCTCGCGTCCACCCCACAGCACATAGTTCTGGCCGCCAAGCCGGTGCGTCACCTCCAGCGCGGCGCGGACCTGGCCGGCGGCATAGGTGAAGATCTCGGGGTCGGGATTGGTTGCCGCGCCCGCCATGTAGCGGCGATGCGTGAACAGATTGGCGGTGCCCCAAAGCAGGCGCACCTTGCTCGTGGCCATCTTCTGCTCGAACAGATCGGCGATCGCGTTAAGATTGGCAACGGACTCGCGGAGCGAGGCGCCTTCCGGCGCCGCGTCGACGTCGTGGAAGGTGAAGAAGGGCACGTCGAGCAGACGGAACAGCTCGAAGGCGACATCGGCCTTGGCGCGCGCCTGCGCCATCGCATCATTGCCGTGATGCCAGGGCCGCAAGAATGTTTCGCCGCCAAAGGGATCGCCGCCGGGCCAGCACAGGGAATGCCAATAGCAGACTGCAAAACGCAAATGGTCTTCCAGCCGGCGGCCATGCACGAGGCGGTCCTTGTCGTACCAGCGGAAGCCGGGCGCGTTGTCCGCATCCTGGCCGGCAAAGGCGACGGCTGCACTGGCCTCGAAGAATTTGGCTGACGCGTTCACTTAGGACGACTCCTTCAATGCGGGATAGAGCGCGCGCCAGCGACGATAGGCCTCGCCATAGGCCGCAGTGACGGACGTGCGCGGCGTGAAGCTCGCGAGCCGTCTTGGACGGGTGCAGACCTCCGCCGGATCTTCGCCTGTTACGGCGAGCCGGCCGAGCCGCGCGGCGCCGAGCGCGGCTCCGACTTCGCCTTCCTCGACGCGATGGACGGGAATACCGAGCACGTCGGCGCAGATCTGCGCCCACAGCGGCGAGCGCGAGCCGCCGCCGACGAGATCGAGTTCAGTGATCGACCCGCCTGCCGCGCTCAGCGCCGCCAGATTGTCGCGCGCGGCAAAGGCGACGCCTTCGAGCACGGCCTGGACGATCTGGCTGCGCCCGGTCGCGCCGCGCAGGCCGACGAAGGCACCGCTGGCGGCGGCATCGTTGTGCGGCGTGCGCTCGCCGTCGAGATAGGGCAGGAACTTGACGGGGCTCGGCCCGTCGACGCACTCACCAAGCGGCGCCAGCAGCCCTGCCGCCGGCGTCTCCATCACGCCCGACAGCCAGGCCAGCGAGGCCGCCGCCGAGAGCATCACGCCCATCTGGTGCCAAAGGCCGGGCAGCGCGTGGCAGAACGCATGCACGGCCGAGGCCGGCGCCGGCGCGAACCGGTCGGTGACGCGGAACACCACGCCTGATGTGCCCAGCGACAGGAAGGCATCGCCGGGCGCGATCGCGCCAAGCCCGATCGCGCTCGCTGCATTGTCGCCGGCGCCGCCGGCAACCACGACATTCCCCGCCATGCCCCATCGCTGCGCGTAGACCGGCGCCAGCATCGCGCTCGCCGCACTGCCCTCGACGAGGCGCGGCATGTGATGCAGATCGAGCCCGGCGGCATGCAGCAGCAGGGCCGACCAGCGGCGCAGACCGACGTCGAGCCACAGCGTGCCGGCCGCGTCCGACATATCCTCGACCATCTCGCCGGTGAGGCGATAGCGCACATAGGCTTTGGGCAGCAGCACCTTTGCGACGCGGTCGAAGATCTTTGGCTCGTGCCGCGCTACCCAGAGCAGCTTTGGCGCGGTGAAGCCGGGCATCGCCAGATTGCCGGCAATCGCGTGCAGCGATGGACAGCGCCGCTCCAGCGCAACGCATTCGGCCTGCGAGCGGCCGTCGTTCCAGAGAATGGCCGGGCGCAGCGGCCGTCCATCCTCGCCAAGCAGCGTCGCGCCATGCATCTGGCCCGACAGCCCGATGCCGCGGACCTGCGCGACATCGCGCGGATGACGGCTGGCGAGATCGTCGACCGCGCCGATCGCCGCATCGACCCAGGAATCGGGGTCCTGCTCGGACCACAGCGGCGCCGGATGCGACAGCGCAAGCTCGCGCGCGGCGGTCGCGACAATCGCGCCGGCTTCGCTCACGAGCACCGCCTTCACACCGGAGGTGCCGATGTCCAGTCCGAGATACACGCCATCCTCCCTTTCGCCCTGTTCGCAGTGCGCGATCTTGAAGAAGTCGCGTTCACCAGCGGGGCCCTTTCGAAATCCACCTGCGCTAGGGCAGATTGTCCCGCATCACTATATCGATCCTGATCTTCTCCTGTTCGCGCAAGATCGGCTCGCCACGGGCGAGCGCGAGCAGCACGCGCACGGCGGCACGCGCCTCATGTCCCGGATTTTGCGAGATCGCCGCATCCATCACGCCCTGCAACAGCAGCCGCCGTGTCAGCGCGGTGACGTCGTGTCCAACGAACACCACCTGCCTGTCGCGGCCCGCAGCGCTCGATGCCCTGTCGCCCAACGCCTTGGCCACGCCCTGCGTGCCGGCGCCGACGTTATAAAGGCCGACAATGTCAGCATGCCTGCCGAACAGCCGCGTCAGCAGCTGCTCCGAACGGCCGTCCTCGTCGCGCCCTTCCAGCACCGGCAGCACGCTGAGACCGGGGAATTCCGCGGCCATCACCTGGTTGAAGCCGAAGATGCGCTCGGCATGGTCGCGCAGGCCCTGCGAACCCGCAACGATCGCTACCTTGCCCAACCGCTGGCCGACCAGCCGTCCCACCAGCGCGCCGGCGGTGCGGCCCGCAGCGATGTTGTCGATGCCGACGTAATGGTGGCGGCGCGAGGACGGCACGTCCGAGACCAGCGTCACCACCTTGCTTCCGGCATCGACGAGATCGTTGATGGCGGCGCGGACACTCGGATGGTCCAGCGCCACCACGGCAACGCCGTCGTAATCGCCCGACAGCGCCTCCAGCGACGATGCGAGCGCGGAGGGATCGAACACGTCGGTTGCGACCGTCTCGACCCCGAGGCGGCGGGCCGACAGCCAGGACGCCATTTCGCCGAGATAGGCTTCGATCTGCTGCATGAACGGGTTCGGCCCCGACGGCATCACGAAGGCGAAGCGGCGGGCGCGGCTGCGCGCGAGCTCGGCGGCGGCCACATGCGGCTGGAACGCATTGCGCTCAATCGCGTCCTTGACGCGCCGCACCGTGTCCGGCCGGACACCCGGGCGATTGTGCAGGACACGGTCGACCGTCGCGAGACTGACGCCGGCCTCGCGGGCGATGTCCTTCAATGTCAGCGCAGTCGGAGTGAACGTCTCGGCCATGTCTGAAGGCTAGCAGAGGTATTTTGAGGTACGCAACTCATTTTGAGGAAAGAAGCCGCGTTTTCGAGCCGGCGCTGCGCCCCGCCGGCCTCAGCGTCCGATCAGGTCGAGCGTCAGGAACAGGCTGTTGGGATCCTCGACATAGCCCTCGAACGGACCGCAGGGGACGAAGCCGTGGGCCTGATAGAGCGCGTGCGCCGGCTTGAAATAATCCCACGAGCCGGTCTCGAGGCTGACGCGCCCCATGCCGCGGGCGCGCGCTTCCGTGATGATATGGCGAAGCATCTGGCCGCCGAAGCCGCGCCGGCGCGTGGTCTGGAGCGTGTGCATCGACTTCACCTCGCCGTGGCCGGCCGCGAGTGTTTTCAGCGCGCCGGTGGCGACCAGCGTCTCGCCGTCCCAGCCGGTCCAGAACGCGATATCGGGCGCGCGAAGCCCGGCGAGATCCAGCGCATGGGCGCTGCCCGGCGCGGTCTGCGCCCGCGCCGCCGTGACGTGATGATCGAGCAGCGCGATCACGCGGGGATCATAGGTGTCGCCGGTGCGGATCTGCATCGTCACGGCCGGACCTCGCTCGCCAGTCGCTTCTGCATGAAGACGAGATCGAGCCAGCGGCCGAACTTGCAGCCGACCTCCGGCATGCGCGCAACCTCGACGAAACCCAGCGAGCCGTGAAGGCCGATCGAGCCGGCGTTGGCCGCGTCGATGCCCGCAATCATCGCATGCTTGTTCATCGCATTGGCGCGATCGATCAGTGCGGCCAGCAGGCCGCGGCCGATGCCGAGCCGATGATGCCGCTCGTCGACATAGACCGAATTCTCCACGGTGTGGCGGTAGCCTGGAAAGGGACGGAAATCGCCGAAGGATGCGAAGCCGACGACGTCCCTGCCCTTCGTTGCGACCAGCACGGGGTAGCCGGCCTCCTGCCGTGCGCGAATCCACGCGCGCCGCGAGTCGAGGTCGGCCGGGCCGTCGGTCCATACCGCCGTGGTGTTGATCGCAGCGTAGTTATAGATGGCCAGGATTTCCTCGGCGTCTTCCAGCGTTGCATCCCGCACGATCAGCGACATCACATTTTCCCGTATGAGGATCCGCGCCGCGTGATGATGACGTAGCGCGCCTCCTGCTTGGTTTCGTTCTCGAAGGTCACCGCCCGCATCACGTCGAAATCGAGACAGTCGCCATCACGCAGGCGCACCGTCTTGGCGTCGATATGCACGCAGACCGCGCCTTCCAGCATCAGGAGCTGCTGGGTGAAGGCGTTGCGGCCCCAGGGGCTGTAGGAGACGCGGGCACCGGCCGGCAGATCGACGACGATGATCTCGATCCCGCTCGCCGCATCCGGCGGCGAGGCGTGACGCCGCCGATAGCCGCTGTCGGGATCACGCCAGTGCGGCTGGTCGGCAAGCCGCATCAGCCGCTCCGGCGGCTTCTCCGCGAGCGCGACGACGTCGCTGAGGGTGACGTCGAGCGCCGCGCAGAGCTTGTTGAGCAGCGCCGCCGTGGCGCTGCTCTGCGCCCGCTCCACCCGCCCGATCATGGCCCGGCTGACACCGGAGCGCGCTGCGAGCTCGTTCAACGTCATGCCGGCCTGCGTCCTCAGGGTCTTCAAGCGGCGACCGATCGCACGGTCGAGTTTCTGCTGGTCCATTGCCTCTATCCAAACATTGCCCGGCACCTGGACCGCATCCGCCGGGCGAGAGGAGCTTAGGTCGGGGAAGCGATGCGTGCCGGGAGCGAGGAGCTAATATATTGGAATCTTTGCGTGCCAGGCGGCAACGTCTAGGATGCGCCAAAACGACAATGCAGCGGGGAGTCGATGACATGAGCGGGCCGACGCAGCGGACGATCAAGGCCAACGGCATCAGCCTCAACGTCGCGGAGCAAGGCAAGGGGCCGATGGTGCTGCTCTGCCACGGCTTTCCGGAAGGCTGGTACTCATGGCGCCACCAGCTCGAGGCGCTGGCGGCGGCCGGCTTCCATGCGGTTGCGCCCGACATGCGCGGCTACGGCAAGAGCGACCGGCCCGAGGCGGTCGACCAGTACACGGTCTTCCACATGGTCGGCGACCTCGTCGGCACACTCGACGCCTTCTCGGTGAGCGAGGCCGTCATCGTCGGCCATGACTGGGGCGCGGCCATCGCCTGGCACGCCGCGCGCCTGCGTCCCGATCGCTTCCGCGCCGCCTCCATCCTCAGCGTTCCCTATCGCCCGCGCGGTCCGGTGGCGCCGACCAGCGTCATGCCACACACGGTCGATGCGCAGTTCTACCAGTTGTACTTCCAGGAGCCGGGCGTTGCCGAGGCCGAGTTCGAACGGGATCCGCGAGCCACATTGGCCGCGATGCTCTACGGCGGTTCAGGCGACGGAGTGATGGCGATCCGCGCCAATGCCGAACGTCAGGGGCGGACCGTCGGCGTCGGCATGGTCCCGCGCAAGGACGGCATGTTGCCGAAGATGCAGGTGCCGCTGCCGTCATGGCTGAGCGCCGCCGATCTCGACGTTTACGCCGCCGAGTTTGCCCGCAGCGGTTTCCGTGGCCCGCTGAACTATTACCGCAACGTCGATCGCAATTGGGAATTGATGGCCGCATTCGAGGGCGTGAAGGTGAACGTGCCCACGCTGTTCATCGCCGGCGACCACGACATGGTCCTCGCCTTCCCCGGTGCCGCCGAGCACCTCGCCAATATGAAGCAGTTTGTGCCGCAACTGCGCGAGATCAAGATGCTGCCCGGCTGCGGACACTGGACGCAGCAGGAACGACCGCAGGAGGTGAACGCCGCGATCATCGAGTTCTTGCGGAGCCTGCCGAACTAGCTCGGCGAGCAGCCGGCACGTGCCGATGCGAGGAAGCTGGAGCGGGCGAAGGGAATCGAACCCTCGTATGCAGCTTGGGAAGCTGCCGTTCTACCATTGAACTACGCCCGCTTATTGCGCTTCGCGCCCGTCCTGATTAGCCGAGACGGCGCGCCTCGCCAAGCGCTTTGGCGGCGGCGCGCCCGACGCTCCTTAACTTTCTGGTAAGATTCCAGGTGCGCTGGATTGTGGCGGTGTTATGATCGTAGGTCTGGGGAGTAACGTGCACTGAGTGGGGCGTGTGCATGGTGGGGCGTGCTTACGCGATATTCGACACGGCGATCGGCCGCTGCGGCATCGTCTGGAGCAGCACTGGCGTGGTTTGCGTGCAATTGCCGGAGGCGCGGGAGATCGACACCCGCCGCCGGATCTTTGCGGTGCATCCCGAGGCGCGCGAGCAGCGGCCGTCCGAAAGTGCCGACCTTGCCATCGAGGGCATCACAGGCCTGCTGCAAGGCGGCGACCCCGATTTTTCCGAGGTCAGCCTGGATGCTGGCGGCGTGCCCGGCTTCAGCCGGCGTGTCTATGAGTACACCTGCACGATCCCGCGCGGGGAGACGCGCACCTATCACGAGATCGCCAAGGCGCTCGGCGCCTCCGGCGCAGCGTATTCGGTGGCGCAGGCGATCGCCAAAAATCCCTACATGCTGATCGTGCCCTGCCACCGGGTGCTGGAGGCCGGCAATTATGCCGACCGGCTCTCGCCTTACGGCGGGGTGATCTCCAAGCGGCGGCTGCTGGCGCTCGAGGGCGCCCATCCGATCGCCAGCAAGACGCTGTTCGAGGTGCTGCTGCCCGTTGCTCCGCCGCGCGCGCCCAGCTAAGGCGCGGTCCTGACCGCACCTGAGCTTTGATTTTTTGGGCATGACTTGCCGGACGACCGCTACACACTCGTCGGGATCATGCCTAGATAGGCCGGATGGACGCGACCACGCTGCTGACGACACGTTCGATGATCGTCTCCGAGTTTCGCTGCGATGCGGGACCGGAGGACACGCCGTTTGCGGAGTGCCGCACCGGCCATTCCATCGCCTATGTCCGCTCGGGCAGCTTTGGCTGCCATTGCCGCGCCGGCTTCTTCGAGCTGGTGGCGGGCTCGATGCTGGTCGGCGCCCCCGGCGAGGAATACACCTGCACGCATGAGCACGTGTCCGGCGACGTCTGCCTGTCCTTCTTCCTGAGTGACGGGCTGGTCGATGCTCTCGGCGGACGTCGCGAGGTCTGGCAGGTCGGCGCGACGCCGCCGCTGCCCGAGCTGATGGTGCTCGGCGAACTCGCCCAGACGGCGGCAGATGGCAACAGCGATCTCGGCCTCGACGAAATCGGCCACATCCTGGCCGGCCGTTTCGTCGACGTCGCCTCGGGCAAGACACGCAAGCAGACGCCGCCGACCGCGCGCGACCGCCGGCGCGCGGTGGAAGCTGCGCTGTGGATCGACGACCATTCGCAATCCGAGGTCGATCTGGAACAGGCCGCGCGGCAGGTGGGCCTCAGTCCGTTTCATTTCCTGCGACTGTTCTCGAGCGTGCTCGGCGTCACGCCGCATCAATATCTGGTGCGCTCGCGGTTACGGCGCGCCGCGCGGCTGCTCGCTGACGAGGATATCGCAGTCACCGACGTCGCCTATGACGTCGGCTTCGGCGATCTCTCCAACTTCGTCCGCACCTTCCATCGCGCCGCCGGCGTGTCGCCGACCAAGTTTCGCCAGGCCTCGAAAGGCGAGCGCGGAATCTTCGGGGAACGCCTCGTCCTCAACTGAGACAGGCCGGCCGCGTTGCAGTAACCGTCTGTTGACCAGACAGGCGCGATGCGCTGGCGCTCGCGGCTCATCGCGCTGTACTACAACCGGAGGGCGAATCGGCGCCCCTCCAAGGCGGCGGGCCGGCGGATGGACATTGCCTCAGGGGACGTGATTGCGGCCGCGCTGATCGCGCTCGCCCTGGGGCTCGCCTTCATCGCGGGCTGCGCCGTCTACTACGGCCGCCGGATCAGCTCGCGCAGGATTCCGATGCAATGGGGTCCCGACGGAGAGCCAACCTGGTTTGCACCGCGCCTCATCGGGCTCTGGTCCAGCTTCGGTGTCACCGCGGCCCTTTCCGCGTTCCTGCTCGGCCTCGCCTGTCTTGAACCGCAGAAGCTCACCGCGTTGATCGTCGCGACGGTCAGCGTGATCGGAACCAACATGTGGGTCCAGGTCCATCACCTGAAGCGGGTGATCCGGTGGCAAGCGGAGACGCCGGCGACGTAACTGGGTATCGAGCGCAAGATTCTCCAAGAGCCCCTCACCTCCCTCGCCTAGCTTCGGCTCCGGCGCGCGCCCGTTGCGGCGCGCTTTGCAAATGGAGACGAGCATGTACGACCACATCGGACTTCGCGTTGCCGACCTCGACGCCGCGACGCGATTCTACACCGCAGTGCTGGCGCCGCTGGGCCATGTGCTGTGCTCGAGCGGCGACGGCTATGCCGGCTTCGGCCCGAAGGGCGAGCCCGCACTCTGGCTGCATCTCAACAGGGGCCGGAAGGCCGACGGCGTCCACGTCGCGTTCCGCGCCAAGGACCATGACGCGGTGAAGGCCTTTCACAGCGCGGGCCTGAAGAGCGGCGGCCGCGACAATGGCGGCGCGGGTCCGCGCAAGGATTACAGCCCGACCTATTATGCGGCATTCCTGATCGATCCCGACGGCAACAATGTCGAGGCGGTGTGCAGCTGAGCATTTTCCGCTTGCTCCCGTCATTGCGAGGAGCTCGCGACAAAATTGCGTAAGCAATTTTGCGCTGATGCGACGAAGCAATCCAGACTGTCTCCGCAGAGACAGCACTGGATTGCTTCGCTGGCGCTCGCAATGACGGAGTTCCTGCACCTAACGCAATCAAGGACATCTTTCATGGCCTCCATCCACAACGACATCCCCCTCCCCGCCTCCGCGCACGACGTCTGGGAGGCGGTGCGCGATTTCGGCGCGCTGCATCAGCGGCTGGTGCCGGGCTTCGTCACCGCCTGCACCCTCGACGGCGATGCGCGCATCGTCACCTTCGCCAACGGCTCGGTGGCGCGCGAGGTGCTGGTCGATTGCGACGATGCGCGACGGCGCCTCGTCTATGCCATCAGCAACGAGCGACTGAAGCACTACAGCGCTTCGGTGCAGGTGGTTGCCGACGGTGAGACGCGGTGCCGCCTGGTCTGGACCATCGACATGTTGCCGAACGAGCTTGCGCCCTATGTTCAGGGGCAGACGAAGGAGGCCGTGGCCGCGATACACAACGCGTTTCCGCCGGCGGCTTGATCCTCCTCTGTGCGTTTTCTCACAGAGCTTCATCCTCGCCCGCCGTAACCATGGCGACGTGCGCCCGGTTGGCTCCGCTCTCCCGGCGGAGCCACGCACACGAGGAGCATGCCATGAGAGGTGCGGACAAGGTGATCTGCCAGGCGGCCGCCGTGCTGCTGTTGTTTTCCGTCGCGAGCACGCCGGCGAAGGCGCAGTTCGCCGGCTTTGGCGGCGCCGGCGGCGAGGACATGATGACCCAGATGGCCCCGATGCTGGAGATGATGAAGGCGAAGATGGGCAAGCGCCGCTTCGCGATGCTGATGCAGACCATGGGTCCGATGATGAGCCGCATGATGGAGAATGGCGGCGGTGGGATTGGTGGCATGATGGGCGGTGGCGGTCTTGGCGGCGGCTTTGGTGCGCCGAATTATGGCGGGTACACGCCGATGGGCGGAGGCGGCTATATGCCGGCCGGGCTCGGCGCCATGGGCGGCGGCGACGTCATGGGCATGCTCGGCGGTTCCGGAGGCAGCGACATGATGGCGATGATCCCGCAATTGATGCGGCTCGCCAATGCCGGCGGCGGAGGCGGAGGCGGCCATCGCCGCCACAAGCGTCGCTAATCCGCAGCGCCCGACAGTGCCGGCCTGATCGCGGGCCTGCCCTCGCGCGGTCCCCAGCGCGTCAACACCACGCTGGAGCACGACAACAGGCCGAGCACCACCATCGAGCTTGCGGCGAGCCAGAAGAAGCTCTGCGCGGTGGCGTCGTGGGTCGACAGCCACCAGCCGACGGCCGCGATGTAGATCAGCCGCGCCGTCTGCGCCAGCACCGGCCCGATCACCTTGGCCGCACCTTGCGAGGAGAAATACATCGTCGTCGCAAGGCCGAAGAAGGCGTAGAACGGTCCGACCGTCGAGAGATATTGATGGCTCGCCGCGCGGACGGCCACGCTGTCGGTGAAGATGTTGACCCACAGATCGGGGAAGATCGCAACCAGGCATGCCGGCGCGCCGACCGCCACGAAGGCGGCAGCGCTGGCGATCCAGGCGATGCGCCGGGCCCGCGCGATGCGGCCCGCGCCGATTGCCATTCCGACCATCGGCACACAGGCAATGCCGAACGAGAACGCGATCGAGGTCAGCAGGAATTCCAGGCGGGCGCCTATGCCGTAGCCGGCGAGGATCGCGGTGCCGAACTGCGCCAGCATGTGGGTGAAGATCGAGATCGTCAGCACCGATTGTAGCGGCGAGAAGCAGGCGATGGCGCCGACCTTGAGGATGTCGAAGAACATCGCCCATTGGATGCGCAAGCCCCGCAAGCTCAGCACGATCCCGGCGCGGCCCGAGAACAGATACCAGCCCATGATGCAGATGTTCATGCAATAGGCGATCAACGCACCGGCGGCGACGCCGCGCATGCCGAACTGCGGCACCGGGCCGAGCCCGAGGCCCAGGGTGCCGCCGAGCACGATCTGCCAGGCCGCCGAGTTGAGAATGAGGAACGACGGCAGCTTCATGTTTCCGGTGCCGCGCAGGACGCCGGCCATGGTGTTGAGCAGCCAGGGCAGCACCGCGCCGCCGAAAAACACCTGGGTGTAGGCGATGGCGTGGCTCAGCACGTTGCCGCGGCCGCCGAGCAATTCCAGAACGCGCGGCCCGAAGATCAGCATGCCCAGCATGAAGACGAGACCGAAGCTGATGCCGATCAGCAGCGCATGCATCGCGAGCGTGCCGGCGCGTTCGCGATCCCCCGCGCCGAGCGCGCGCGCGATGGCGGAGGCCACCGCCCCGCCCATGGCGCCGCCCGACATCGTCATGGTCAGGATCACGGTCGGAAACACCAGCGCCATCGCGGCCAGCGCCTCGACACCGAGCCGGCCGACATAAGAGGTCTCCGCGATCACCACGCAGATGCCGGCCGATAGCCCGATGACATTCGGCCAGGTGAGGGAGAGCAGCGTGCGCAGGATCGGACCGTCGGTCAGCGCGCTCATGATCGGCCGCGGTGGCGGCGGCAGCGGACGCTCTTGTTCATCGACCGGAATTTCGGCGATGTCGGACATGTCCTCTCCGGGGCGCGAGCGCCATTTGCGGCGCGGCAATGAACAGGTGTGCCAAGAAATCTATTCGCGCGGAGCGCGCGACCGGGGCTTGTTAGCACGGTGCGCGCCGATTCCTCCTGCGCAGGGTGCAGGCGTGCCCTGCGGCAGCGCATTTCGACAGGTGAAACTACCGGATCGTCCACACCAACGGCGGCCGGCCGCCTGCAGATGGCCGCGGATGCACGCCGATGTGCCGCCCGCATCCCGCAGCGAGGCCTTCGAACAGCCCCTCCAGCACCTTGGCGCAGGCGGGATGATAGTCGGTGACGTCGTCCATCAGTTTCCAGCTCTGCTGAGTTGTTTCGAACGCGCCCGCTGATTGCGTCATCTCGGCTGCATCATCCTGCGCGGCGAACAGCGCGTTCAGGAACGTTGCGAAATCGGCCGCACCACCGCGGCTCATCGACAGCGCGGCTGCGACCTCGTCGAAATATTGCATGCCGATCAATTTGCCGGTGAGGTGCAGGAGATAGCCGGCATCCTCGGGGCCGAACAGCTGCACCATGACGGGCGCTGCGGTGCGGACATATTCCATCGCATAGTTGCGATAGGCTTTTTCGAGCCGCGGCTTCGGCCAGCTCGCGACCGGCAGCGCCGGCGCGCTCGTCGCATCGAACAACGGCGCCTCGAGATGACGCGCGAAGACAAGCCGCTGGTCGAGCTCGAGCGGGTGGTCGTATTGATGGTAGTAGCCTTCGAGGCCGTCCTGGCCGTCGACGCTCTGCTTGGTGCAGACGAAACCCAGGCGGAGATCGCCGAGCGCGACGCCGTTGTTGGCGTGCCAGCCGCGCAGCATGGCGCGCGATACCTCGCCGGGCACGCCGCAGATCGCGGTGCCCTTCCAGATCCAGCGCGGCGGCGGATAGCGGATCCAGGCCTTGGTGTCGCTCTCATACATGTATTCGACGTGCACGCCGCCGATCCAGTTGGAGAGATAGTGATATTGCGCAGCGGCCACCGCCGGCGGCAGATGACGGAGGCCGAGCTTTTCGAGCCCCGGCAGGAAGCGCTCCTGCTGCTGTCGGCGGAACACGCGAAAGACGAATTCAGCGGCATCCGCCGTGCCGCGCCGCGTGACTACGGTGAGGATGAGGCCGGTGAAGTAAGCGTGATAGAGATCGGCGACCGCGCGCCAGCGCTTCCATTGAGCTTCCTGCGCGAGGTCTGATGCGGCGGCCGTCATGTTCGCTCCCGATCGTCATTTTGATCGAGTGTGTCACTGCGTCGGGTAGCAGGCAACATGACGCGGGTGCAGGCCGCCCTGCACGGCGCGCCGTCAATTCCGCATCACGAATTTTGCCAAGCCTTAATCATGTAAAGCCTTAATTACGTGAAGCCTTGGCCGCTCGCTCGCGCTCGACGCGTTCGGTCACGTCGCGCGCCATCGCCGCCGACCCTTGCACAAGCCCGCCGGCGTCGCGCACGAGCGCGAAGGTCATCTCGATGTAGAGCTTGCGCCCGCTCTTGTGCAGCGCGCGTGTCAGCGTCGGCCGCCCCGCAAGCTTCATCGCGCCACTGGCGAGCGCGGCTTCAAAACCCTTCCAGTGCGCAGGCCGCAGATGTTCGGGAATGATCAGGTCGAGGTTCTGGCCGAGCGCTTCCTCCGCCGTGAAACCGAACAGCGCGGTGGAGGCACGATTCCAGCGTGTGATGGTGCCGGAGCGATCGGAATAGATCAGAGCGTCGGCGACGTCGTTGAGAATCTGCGCGTCGAGTTCGGATTGATCGGCCATCTCGTCACCTCGCGTGCACCCTGGATGCGCTTTGCGTCCCGACACATTCGGTGTCGCCACCCGACTTGATCGGGTGATCCCGTATTCCAGAGGCGATTGTTATAGCGCAGATTGGCCGCGGCGTACTGGATGTCCCGGTCAAGCCGGGGCATGACAGTGACGGATGTGGCTACACCCGAAAATGCTTCGATAGCTTGAGGCCCTGTGCCTGGTAGTTCGAGCCGATGCGCTGGCCGTACATCGCATCGGGCCGGGCCAGCATCTTCTCGTAGACCAGGCGGCCGACGATCTGGCCGTGCTCGAGGATGAACGGCACCTCGCGCGAGCGGACCTCCAGCACGGCGCGCGATCCCAGCCCGCCGGCGCCGGCATAACCGAAGCCGGGATCGAAGAAGCCGGCATAGTGCACGCGGAATTCGCCGACCAGGGGATCGAACGGCACCATCTCCGCGGCGTAGTCGGGCGGAACCTGCACAGCTTCCTTGGAGGCGAGGATGTAGAACTCGCCGGGATCGAGGATCAGGCTGCCGTCGGGGCGGGCCGAGATCGGCTCCCAGAAATCCTCCACCGCGTAGCCGGAGCGGCGATCGACGTCGACCACGCCGGTATGGCGCTTGGCGCGATAGCCGACGAAGCCGTTCACCTTCTCGCCCGACAGATCGACCGACACAGCGACGCCGCCCGAGAGATCGGCATCGTCGATGTCGACGAGGCGCTCGGCGGCGTGCAAGCCATCGAGCTCGTCGGCATTGAGGATGGCATCGCCGGTGCGGAAGCGCACCTGCGACAGGCGCGAGCCCTCGCGCACCAGCACCGGAAACGTCTTCGGGCTGATCTCGGCATAGAGGGGGCCGTGATAGCCGGCGCCGATCATGTCGAAGCGGCGGGTGCCGTCGGCGATCACGCGGGTGAAGACGTCGAGCCGGCCGGTCGAGCTCTTGGGGTTCGCGGCCGCGACGATCTCCGGCGGCAGCGCGAGGCTTTCCAACAGCGGCACGATGTAGACGCAGTTGGTCTCGAGCACCGCGCCGTCGGCGAGGCTGAACTCGTGCAGCTTCAACTCGTCGATGCGCTCGGCGACGGTGGCGCCGGGCCCCGGCAGGAAGCTGGCACGGACGCGATAGGCGATGTCGCCGAGGCGCAGATCGAGGCTCGCCGGCTGGATCTGGCTTTCGACGAAATCGTAAGCGGGCAGGATGAGGCCCGCCTCCGCCATCGCCGCGATCATGCGGTCGGGCAGGATACCATTGGCGTCGGCAGCGACCGTGAACGTCAACCCGGGGTCCTCATCAGGGGTCCAGTGCATCCGGACATGCCGGAAATACTAGCCTTTTACGGCTATCCGATGGACGCCTTGACGAAAAGGGCAATGCGGAATATGAGCATCACTTATCCCGTGGTGATTTGAGCCGGCCGGCTTGCAGCCACGTTAAATAAGTCGCTAAACAGGCCGGGGACCTCTGTGATCCCGGCCCGTGGTTTTATCCAGGCCGGTTTTTTTGTGACCGTTTTCGACGAGACGGTCATTTCGGAGGGTCCTATGTCGAAGCCGACTGCCACTTACCGCCCCGAAACCCGCCTGGTCCATTCCGGCACCCTGCGCTCGCAATATGGCGAGACGTCAGAGGCGCTGTTCCTGACGCAGGGCTACGTCTACAACAGCGCCGAGGAGTGCGAGGCGCGGTTCAAGGGCGAAGATCCCGGCTTCATCTATTCGCGCTATTCCAACCCCACCATCGCGATGTTCGAGCGCCGCATGATCGAGCTCGAAGGTGCTGAAGCCGCCCGCTCGGCGGCAACCGGTATGGCCGCGGTGACGACTGCGATCCTGGCGCCGCTCAAGGCCGGCGATCACGTGGTGGCTTCGCGGGCGCTGTTCGGCTCGTGCCTCTACGTCATTCAGGATCTGCTGCCGCGCTACGGCATCGAGACCACGCTGGTCGACGGGCTCGATCTCGACCAGTGGCAGCGGGCGGTGAAGCCGAACACCAAGACGTTCTTCCTGGAGAGCCCGACCAACCCGACGCTCGACGTGCTCGACATTCCCGGCATCGCCGAGATCGCGCACAAGGGCGGCGCGCGGCTCGTCGTCGACAACGTGTTCGCGACCCCGATCTGGCAGAGCCCGCTTGCGCTCGGCGCCGACGTCGTCGTCTATTCCGCGACCAAGCACATCGACGGCCAGGGCCGGTGTCTCGGCGGCATCATCCTGTCCTCGGAAGCCTTCATTGCCGAGCACATCCATAATTTCATGCGCCAGACCGGCCCGTCGATCTCGCCGTTCAACGCCTGGGTCCTGCTCAAGGGCCTGGAGACGCTGGGCGTGCGCGTGCGCGCGCAGACCGACACCGCAGCGCGTATTGCCGAGGTGCTGGCGAGCCATCCGAAGATTTCACGGCTGGTCTATCCCGGCCGCGCCGATCATCCGCAGGCAGCTCTGGTGAAGAAGCAGATGCGCGGCGGTTCGACGCTGGTCGGCTTCGAGGTCAAGGGCGGCAAGCAGGCCGCGTTTCGCGTGCTCAACGAGTTGAAGCTGGCGAAGATCTCGAACAATCTCGGCGACGCCAAGAGCCTTGTCACGCATCCGGCCACGACGACGCATCAGCGCCTCAAGCCGGAAGACCGCGCCGCGCTCGGCATCAGCGAAGGCTTCATCCGCTTCTCCACGGGGCTGGAGCATGCGGATGACCTGATCGAGGATCTGACCGCGGCGCTGGAGAAGGCGTGAGGGTTGGAAATCGTAGGGTGGGTTAGCCCTGCAGATGTGCGAAGCGCATCTGCTCGGCGTAACCCACCACTTCTGTTACCGCGGGCACACAAGAGGTGGGTTACGCCTTCGGCTAACCCACCCTACCTACGGCACCGATATCACATCGGCCGGTACGTCTTCACATCCGCGGGCACGTTCACGCCCAGCTTGATCTGGCCGACGGAACGGATGATGTCGTCGCCGAGGAGCTGGGCGAAGCAGGCGTAGCCCCAATCGTTCATGTGCAGGCCGTCGGCGATGACGAAGCTCTCGACCGGGATCGATTGGTTCTCGTGCCAGTCGCGCATCACCTCGAAGCGCGGGAAGATGCCGACGTGGCGAAGCTCGGCGACCTTGCCGAGCAGCGTCACCATCTTGCCGGCGCTCTCCTTGCGCTGGTTGACGGCCGGCGAATATTGCGGATCGACCAGCACGATGTCGGCGCCGCCCGCAGCCTGGATGCGGCTGATGCCGTCCTCGACCAGTTTAGCGGTCTCGCCGGGATCGAGGTTGCGCAGCACGGCGTTGGTGCCGACCTGCCAGATCACGAGATCCGGATGCACGTCGATCACCTGCGTCTGGAGGCGCTTCATCATCTCGGGCGCATCCTCGCCGCCGACGCCGGCATTGATGACGGTGATGTCGGCGGTCGGATAGTGCCGGCGCAATTGTGCGGCGAGACGGTTCGGATAGTTGAAGTCCGGCGAGCTCGCACCGAAACCTGCGGTCGACGACGAGCCGAACGCGACGATGACGACGGGCTGGCCGGCGACGAGCTTGCTTGCGACATGCGGCAGCGAGCCCATCGCCTTCGAGGCGCCCTTCGGCGGCAGGCAGGGCACGCGGCTGAAGATGTCGCCGGCGGATTTTGCGACCTCCTTCACCTTGTCGATGGCCCGCGCCGCGACGCCGCGGTGTTCGGGGGACGTCGCTGCGACGGTGGTTTGGGAGGGCGCCGCGGACGCGGGATCAGCCGCTTGCGCGGCGTGCGTCTGCGCGCCGGCCTGCGAAGCGGGCATCAGCAACAACAGCATCGCCGCTGCGGGCGCAGCCAGCCATGGCGTCAGGCAAAAAGGGCGGAGAGAACTCATTAACGCTAGACCTCAATTTTGCTGCTGGGCCGGCTCCAGATGGGCAGCGTCGATCACGAATTGTGCCAACGCCCGGCCAAGGCAATCATGGACCTGTTTCGCCAGCTCGGGCCCGCGGGACGGGTTGAACAGGTCGAACTGGCCCTGATCATTCCACTGCCTCATGATCGCGAAACGGTCAAACAGCGGGATATCATGCTCCTGCGCCACTACCCGCATGTTGTCGAGGTATGGCGGCACCGAGATCATGGTTTCGGTACGCGGGCTGTACTGCAAATTCATCAAGACGACGTCGGCCCCTGCCTTTTGCAACGCAGTAACCCCTTCGGTCACTGCGCCGCGAAAATCGTCGGGATCGATGGCGCGGATAGCATCCACGGTCCCGGTCTGCCAGATGACCAAAGTAGGCGTTTTTGCTTCCATCAGCTTAACGAAAGTCGCCGCGGTCTCCTCTGCTGTCTTCTTGCTCTGTATTTCTACGGAGACGTGCACCGCCTCCGAGGGGGGCAGCTTGTCCTTGAGGCTCGCCTCCATGCGCGCCGGATATGAGCTGCTCTCCGAGGATGGAATCGTCGTCGAGCGGCTGCCGATGACCAGGATCTCCAGCGGCTTGCCGGCCTTGACGGCATCGGCGACCTTGGGAAGCTGGCTTTCGCTGGTCAGCAGATAGGACGGCAATTCGCACGCAGGGGGCACGGCGGAGGCCGCAGGCGCAGCATCGCCCGCGCGCGCCGTGGGCGCGGCGAGGCTACCGCATAGCAGGATCAGGCTCAGGAGAACCTTCGCCTTCATCAGCCCCCTCCCGCCAGATCGGCGTTGCCGACGGCGTTTTTGGTTTTCGCACCGCTCTTGTCAGCTACCCGCTTGTACCATGAAATGACCCAGGCCACCCCCCACATGATCAGGATTCCGGAGAGACTAATCAACGCATGCATGGCTGCGCCGCCCGAGACTTCGGCCAGGATGAAATGGCCGGCGAACGCCAGGAAGACGCCGAGGCAGAATATCTCGAGGGAATGCTGGCCGCACAGGATCAGGGGCCGCAGCCAGGGCGATTTCAGGCCCGGCCAGGTCCGCGGCAGGAAGCGCACGGTGAGCGCGGCCAGCGCCAGGAAATGCGTGAAACGCAGAACGTCGAGATCTGTCTTGTCGATCGGATACATCCATTGCTCGATGCGCTTCGGCATCAGGAGGCCGAGCTGCGGCACGTACCAGGTCAGCGTCACGTAAAATGCCGCGACGAGGTAGGCGATCGAGATCCACATCGTCACCGGTGACGCCAGGATACGCGACATGCGCCGCGCGCCTCCCAGCGCACACCAGGCGCCGAAGACGAACAGCAATTGCCAGGCGAAGGGATTGAAGGCCCAGAAGCCGTTCGGATATGCCGAAAGATAAAGATCGTATTCCCAGGTAACCGCGTAGAGCACGACCGAAAGGCCGAGCGTGACGTCGGGCCGCCACTTCATCGACCACAGGATCAGCGGCAGCGCCAGCATCAGAACGATGTAGAGCGGCAGCACGTCCATGTTGACGGGACGGAAGCGCAGCAGCAGCGCCTGCACGATGGTGACGTCGGGCTGCTTGAGGAAATCCAGGATTCCCATCTCTTCGGTGTAGAGCGGGTTTTCGAAGCTGGTCGCGACATAGGAGATTTCGGCGAGGAAGATGGTGAACAGGAAGACGTGGGCGACATAGATCTGCCAGACGCGCCGCAGGATGCGCGCGGTGGCGATGACGACGCCGCTCTCCAGCATCGCCCGACCATAGACGAAGGCGGCGGTGTAGCCGGAGATGAAGATGAAGATCTCGGTGGCGTCGCTGAAGCCGTAATTGCGGATGGTGAACCAGGTCAGCAGGCTGGGCGGCAGGTGGTCGATGAAGATCAGCCAGAGCGCCAGCCCGCGGAACAGATCGAGCCGCAGTTCGCGCTCGCCGATGGCCGGCAGCGTGATGGCCGGCGCGGCGGCGCGGGGCTTGGTGCCTGCGGGTTTGGCACCCGCGGTTCCCGCGATCGTCGATCCCGTCACTTGGTCGGCAATGGTCATCGGGACCCAAAAACCCTTCCGCAAATCGCGACGTGTCAGGCAGTGTACCGGTCCGGCCGATGTCTCGCAAAGCGGCCGGATCACATCGAGGTGTCCTTCCCCGCGAATTCTGGCGGGACGATGTCGCCAAAGCCGTGTTGCGGCGTTTGGTTCCCAGCCGGGATTCGGTATGATGACCACCATGTACCGCGCCGTGACCCGCCAGATCGAAGTGACCGTCGAGCCGAACTTTGTTCCGGAGCAGTCGTCGCCGGACCGCTCCCGCTATTTCTGGTCCTACACCATCGTCATCATCAATTCCGGCGGGGAGACCGTGCAGCTGAAGACGCGGCACTGGATCATCACCGACGCCTCCGGCCGCCAGCAGGAGGTGAAGGGCGAGGGTGTGGTCGGCGAGCAGCCGATCCTGGCCCCCGGCGAGCGCTTCGAATACACCTCCGGCGTCCCGCTCACGACCGCCTCCGGCTTCATGACCGGGCGTTACCAGATGGTCAGCGAAAGCGGCGAACGCTTCGAGATCGACGTGCCGACGTTCTCGCTCGACAGCCCCGACAACAAGCGGGTGTTGAATTAGCCTCCAGTGTCATTCCCCGCGCAGGCGGAGAATCCAGTACGCCGCAGCCCATCGATTGAATCGCAACCCTCTCGGAGTACTGGATCGCCCGATCAAGCCGGGCGATGACACCGCGTATGTGGCGTGCCGCTTCTCCGTCGTCATTGCGAGCGCAGCGAAGCAATCCAGAATCCCTCCGTCGAGACAGTCTGGATTGCTTCGTCGCAAGGGCTCCTCGCAATGACGGACGATAGGTTTACGCGTCCTCGACGCCCGCTTCATCCGGCGTGAACTGATAGACCGAGCTGCAGAACTCGCAGGTCACCACGACCTTGTCGTCCTTGACCATCGCGGCGCGGTCGTCGGACGAGAAGCTCTTGAGCATGGCGGCAACCGCATCCCGCGAGCAGGAGCATTGCGCCCTCAGCGACAGCGGGTTGAACACGCGCACGCCGCGCTCGTGAAACAGACGGAACAACAGCCGCTCGCCGGACAGCTCGGGATCGATCAACTCGACGTCCTCGACCGTCTCGATCAGCGAACGCGCCTCGACCCAGGCGTCGTCTTCAGCGACGCTGTGCACCTCGGTGCCTTCGGGCGCGTCACCGGGATGCAGATCGGCCTGCCGCGCGCGCTCCGGCGCCTTCGGCAGAAACTGCATCAGCATGCCGCCGGCACGCCAGCGATGCTTGCCGCCGTCGCTCGAGCGCCATTCCTCGCCGACCGCAAGGCGCACGCGCGTCGGGATCTGCTCGGAGCGCAGGAAATATTCGTGGGCAGCCTCTTCCAGACCGCCGCCGTCGAGCGCAACCAGGCCCTGGTAGCGACTCATGTCGGGGCCCTGGTCGATGGTCATGGCGAGATGGCCGCGGCCGAGCAGCGCGCCGGAATCCCTGACGTCTCCAAGCCGCGCGGCATCGTAGCGCGCGTAGGCACGCAAGCGATCCGGCGCCGTGTAATCGACGACCAGGAACGACACCGGACCGTCGGTCTGGGCTTGAAGAATGAAGCGCCCCTCGAATTTCAGCGCCGAGCCGAGCAGCGTCGTCAGCACGATGGCCTCACCGAGCAGCTTGCCGACGGGCGCGGGATAATCGTGCTTGGTCAGGATCTCGTCGAGCGCAGGGCCAAGCCGCACCAGGCGACCGCGCACGTCGAGCGCATCGACCTCGTAGGGCAGCACGGCGTCATCGATCGGAACCGCTGATGGTGCGCGAACCGGGCCTTCCAGCCCGGTTTTCATGTCAGGAGATTGGGAAACCATGGCGCTCTATCTGGGGTCGGAGGTGGGGGATTGGAAGGGGGCGTGGCGCGGCCTCAAACTCAGTGTCGTCCCGGGGCGCGCAACGCGCGAGCCCGGGACCCATAGCCACAGGACCATGTTATCGCTGGCGATGACAACTCCGAGTCTTCGCCACACGACTGCCTGTGGCTATGGGTCCCGGATCGGCGCGCCGCTGTGCGGCGCTTGTCCGGGACGACAGCGGATAATGGGGCCGGCGACGCAGCCCCACCACCGAGATCACTTCACCGCGTCAAAGCACCAGGCCAGAATGCCCTTCTGCGCGTGCAGACGGTTTTCTGCCTCGTCGAACACGACCGATTGCGGGCCGTCGATCACTTCGTCCGTGACCTCCTCGCCGCGATGAGCGGGCAGGCAGTGCATGAACAGCGCGTCGGGCTTGGCCAGCGACATCAGCTTGGAATTGACCTGATAGGGCTTGAGCACGTTGTGACGATGCTCGCCTTCCTTGTCGCCCATCGACACCCAGGTATCGGTGACGACGCAATCGGCGCCCTTCACGGCGGCCTCGGGATCGGAGCCGAGCACGATCGGCGCGTTGGTCGCCTTGATCCAGTCGCGCATCACCTTCTTGGGGGCGAGCTCCGGCGGCGTCGCGACATTAAGCTGGAACTTGAAGCGCTCGGCGGCGTGAGCCCAGGATGCCAGCACGTTGTTGTCGTCGCCGGTCCAGGCCACCGTCTTGCCCTCGATGGGGCCGCGATGCTCCTCGTAGGTCATGAGGTCGGCCATCACCTGGCAGGGATGCGAGCGCCGCGTCAGGCCGTTGATGACGGGCACGGTCGCATGGGCAGCAAGCTCCAGCAGCGCCTCGTGATTAAGGATGCGGATCATGATGGCGTCGACATAGCGCGACAGCACACGCGCGGTGTCGGCGATGGTCTCGCCGCGACCGAGCTGCATCTCGGCGCCGGTGAGCATGATCGGCTCGCCGCCGAGCTGGCGCATGGCCACATCGAACGACACCCGCGTCCGCGTCGAGGGGCGCTCGAAGATCATCGCCAGCGTCTTGCCTTCGAGCGGCCGGACCGGCTGGTGCGCCTTCTGCTTCGCCTTCATGGCGGAGGATGCGGCGAGCATGCGCTTGAGCTCCGACAACGGGAGCTCGTTGATGTCGAGGAAGTGTTTCGGCGAGTTGCTCATCAGCTTGCCGCCCGCTTGGTCTGACTGGACGAGATCGCTGCGCAGGCACGCTCGAGCCGCCCGACGCTGTCCTCGATCTCGGCCTCGGTGACGATCAGAGGCGGCAGGAAGCGCACGACATTGTCGCCGGCGCCGACGGTGAGCAGCTTTTCGTTGCGCAAGGCGGCGACGAGATCGCCCGACGGCACCACCGCCTTGATACCGATCAGGAGACCCTCGCCGCGGACTTCGCTGACGACATCGGGATGACGATCGATCACGGAGGCGAGCTTCTGCTTCAGCAACAGCGACATCTTCTGCACGTGATCGAAGAAGCCGGGCTTGAGCATGACGTCGAGCACGGCGTTCGCAGCCGATATCGCGAGCGGATTGCCGCCGAAGGTCGAACCGTGCGAGCCGGGACCCATGCCGGAAGCCGCCTCAGCGGTCGCCAGCACCGCGCCGATCGGGAAGCCGCCGCCAAGCGCTTTGGCCAGCGACATCACGTCAGGCGTGACGCCTGTGCGCCTATAGGCAAAGAGATCGCCGGTGCGGCCCATGCCGGTCTGGACCTCGTCGAAGGCGAGCAGCAAGCCCTTCTCGTCGCAAAGCTGGCGCAGCGCTTTGAGGAAGGCCGGCGTTGACGAACGCACGCCGCCCTCGCCCTGGATCGGCTCGATCAGGATGCCGGCTGTCTGCGGACCGATCGCTTTCTTCACGGCCTCGATATCGCCGTGCGCGACCTGGTCGAAGCCGTCCATCGGCGGGCCGAAACCTTCGAGATATTTTGCGGATCCCGTCGCGGCCAGCGTTGCCAGCGTGCGGCCGTGGAAGGCGCCTTCGAAGGTGATGATGCGATAACGTTCCGGATGGCCCTTGGAGAAGTGATGATGGCGGACCAGCTTGACCACACCTTCCAGCGCCTCCGCACCGGAATTGCAGAAGAAAACGAAGTCGGCAAAGCTCTCATGGCACAGACGCGCAGCGAGCTTCTCGCCGTCCGGGCTCTGGAACAGGTTCGACATGTGCCAGAGCTTCGTCGCCTGCTCCTGCAAGGCCTTGACCAGCGCCGGATGACAATGGCCGAGCGCGTTCACCGCAACACCCGACGTGAAATCGAGATAGCGATCGCCATTGGTCGCAATCAGCCAGCAGCCCTCGCCGCGCTCGAAACCAAGGTCGGCCCTGGCAAAAACGGGAAGCAGATGCGGCGCGGCGCTGTTGGTCATGATCATCACTTGGATGTTGAATTTGGACGTTGAGACCTGCCTGGCATGCCTTGCGCAGCGCACCATCGACCGGTCCGGAAAACGAAACGTGCCGCCTTTTAAGGGCGGCACGCGTCACTATCTTATGCCTGGCAAGACGGGTGTCAATGCCGCCCGGAAAGCCTGGCGAAACGCTGAATCCGTAGTCTTGCGGTGCCGATTTTGCGGGGTTTTCACCACGGAACATGTGGAAGCGAGTCGGCGGACTCTTGCGCGGGAGTCACGCCATATTGTAGCGTTTGGCCTGTCAGATACGACATCTCGTGCAGCGGTTCTGATCCCAAGAGTCCTCATGTACCGGCGTAAACGTTCGGGCGTTAGTCACGCGCCCGGCGAGCCTTAAGGGATTCTGGCGGCACGGGTTTTTCAAGGCTTAGGCATTCGCTGTGAGGCCCCAGGATGGCTGGCCTGGCAGCGAGGGAAAGGGTGCAATGACGGTTTTGACCTGGTCCGACGATCGCGTCGAGCAGCTGAAAAAGCTCTGGGAGGCCGGACTTTCGGCCAGCCAGATCGCGGCCGAGCTCGGCAATGTGACCCGCAATGCCGTGATCGGCAAAGTCCACAGGCTCGGCCTGTCCGGCCGCGCCAAGAGTCCGTCGTCTGCCGCGCCCCGGCCGCGCAAGGCGCGCCCGGCGCAGCATATGATGCGAGTGACCCGTCCGATCTCGCGCGGCAACACCGCGCTGGCCCAAGCCTTCGAGGTCGAGGTTGAGGCCGAGCCCGTCACCTACGACAACGTGGTGCCGATGAGCCAGCGGCTGTCGCTGCTGGAATTGAACGAGGCGACCTGCCACTGGCCGGTCGGCGATCCCTCGAGCCCGGACTTCTTCTTCTGCGGCGGCAAGGCGTTGTCCGGCCTGCCCTACTGCGCCCAGCACTCGCGCGTCGCCTATCAGCCGGCCGCCGATCGCCGGCGTGCACCGGCCAAGCCGAGCACGCGGTGAGTTAGAGCAATTCTCTGATCGACAAGACTGCAGCCGTCACACGATGACGGCTCCAACTCCTCGGTGCCATCCCCGCGAACGCGGGGATCCATAACCACAAGGCGCGCAATTGTTGCGCGAGATGGTCACTCCGAGTCTTCGTCAAGCCACGTCCTGTGGTTGTGGGTCCCGGGCTCGCGCAGCGCGCGCCCCGGGACGACAGCTGAGATTGTGGACACAGCTGCCAACCAAAAGCTCGTAAACCTTACGTCTGCTCGGCCTTCGCGAACCGATCATCGAGCGCATAGCCTGCGCCGCGAACGGTGCGGATCGGGTCCTGCTCGCGGCCGAGATTGAGCAGCTTGCGCAGGCGGCCGATGTGGACGTCGACGGTGCGTTCGTCGATGTAGATGTCGCGGCCCCAGACGCTGTCGAGCAGCTGCTCGCGCGAGAACACGCGGCCGGGATGCTCCAGGAAGAACTCAAGCAGGCGATATTCGGTCGGGCCGAGATCGATCGGCCGGCCCGAGCGCGCCACGCGGCGCTTGTCGCGGTCGAGCTCGATGTCGCCATAGGCGAGCACGGTGGCCAGCCGCTCCGGGCTTGCCCGCCGCAGAAGGCCCTTCACGCGCGCCAGCAGCTCCGGCACCGAGAACGGCTTGACGATGTAGTCGTCGGCGCCGGTCGCGAGCCCCCGCACCCGCTCGCTCTCCTCGCCACGCGCGGTGAGCATGATGATAGGAAGCTGCTTGGTCTCGGGACGGGTGCGCAACCGCCGGCACAGCTCGATGCCCGATAGCCCCGGCAGCATCCAGTCGAGCACGATCAGATCGGGGATGTGTTCCTTGAGGCGGGTGTCGGCGTCGTCGCCGCGCATCACCGTCTCCACGTCATAGCCGTCGCCTTCGAGGTTGTAACGCAGAAGCTCGGTGAGAGCTTCCTCGTCTTCAACCACCATAATGCGTGCGCCCATGTGGTCGTCGCTCCTTAAGCAATCAGGTATTCGGGACCGTCGTGGCGAAGGTCGTCATGTCGCCCTTCGGCCGCTTGTCGGTGATCGCCTGCCCCTCGATCATGTAGAACACGGTCTCGGCGATGTTGGTGGCGTGATCGCCGATCCGCTCGATATTCTTGGCGCAGAACATCAGATGGATGCAGAACGAAATGTTGCGCGGATCCTCCATCATGTAGGTGAGGAGCTCGCGGAACAGCGAGGTGCAGATGGCATCGACTTCCTCGTCGCCCTTCCACACCGCCATCGCCGCCGGCAGGTCGTGCGCGGCATAGGCGTCCAGCACCGACTTGACCTGCTGCTGCACGAGATCGGTCATGTGCTCGAGGCCGCGGAACAGTTTCAGCGGATGGAAGTCCGTCTCCAGCGCCGCGACGCGCTTGCCCATGTTCTTGGCGAGGTCGCCGATGCGCTCGAGATCGGTCGCGACGCGCATGGCGCCGACGATCTCGCGCAAATCCACCGCCATCGGCTGGCGCCGGGCGATGGTGAGCACGGCGCGCTCCTCGATGCGCTTCTGCAGCGCATCGAGCTCGGCGTCGATGGTGACGACGCGCTGGCCGAGCGCGACATCGCGGCGGATCAGCGCGTCGACGGAATCGACGATCATGCGCTCGGCGATGCCGCCCATCTCTGCGACCAGGCGGGTGAGCTCCTGGAGGTCGGTGTCGAAGGCCTTTGCGGTATGTTCAGAACCCATGTCCCGTCTCCTCAGCCGAACCGGCCGGTGATGTAATCCTGCGTGCGCCGATCGGTCGGCGACGTGAAGATCTTGCTGGTGTCGTCGAACTCGATCAGCTCGCCCAGATACATGAAGGCGGTCTTGTCGGAGACGCGTGCCGCCTGCTGCATGTTGTGGGTGACGATCGCGATCGTGTAATTCTCGGACAATTCCTGGATCAGCTCCTCGACCTTGGCAGTCGAGATCGGATCGAGCGCCGAGCAGGGCTCGTCGAACAGGATCACCTCGGGCCGCACCGCGACCGTGCGGGCAATGCAGAGGCGCTGTTGCTGGCCGCCGGAGAGCGACAGGCCGGAGGCGTTGAGCTTGTCCTTGACCTCGTTCCACAACGCGCCGCCGCGCAGCGCCTTCTCGACGCGGTCGTCCATCTCCGACTTCGAGATCTTCTCGTAGAGGCGGATGCCGAAGGCGATGTTCTCGTAGATCGTCATCGGGAACGGCGTCGGCTTCTGGAACACCATGCCGACACGGGCGCGCAGCAGATTGAGGTCCAGCTTGGGATCGAGGATGTTGGTCTGGTCGAGCAAAAGCTGGCCGGCGGCGCGCTGGCCCGGATAGAGATCGTACATCCGGTTGAAGATGCGCAGCAGGGTCGACTTGCCGCAGCCCGATGGGCCGATGAAGGCCGTGACGCGGTTGGTGCCGAGCGTCAGATTGATGTTCTTCAGCGCGTGATGCTCGCCGTAATAGAAATTGAGATTGCGCACGGTGACCTTGGCAGGGGCCTCGGGCAGCGGCTGCGAGCCGGGATGAACGGTCGGCGCACTTACGGAAACAGACATTTCACTCATTTTGCGGTCCTCTCGGCGCCAAGGATGCGCGCGCCAATGTTCAAGGCAAGCACGGTCAGGGTAATGAGCAGCGCGCCGCTCCAGGCGAGTTGCTTCCAATATTCGTAGGGGCTCTGCACGAAGTTATTGATGGTGACCGGCAGGTTCGCCATCGTCTTGTTCAGGCCGAGACTGAAGAACTGGTTCGACAGCGCCGTGAACAACAGCGGCGCGGTCTCGCCCGCGACGCGGGCCGTCGCCAGCAGCACGCCGGTGATGAGGCCTGAACGCGCGGCACGATAGGCGATGCGCTTGATCACCAGCGAGCGCGGCAGGCCGAGCGCGGAGGCCGCCTCGCGCAGCGGGTTCGGCACCAGCAGCAGCATGTCTTCGGTGGTGCGCACCACGACCGGGATCACGATCACGGCGAGCGCCAGCGCGCCGGCGATGGCCGAGAAGCCGCGCATCGGCACCACCACGGCGCCATAGATGAACAGGCCGATGATGATCGAGGGCGCCGACAGGAGGATGTCGTTGATGAAGCGGATGACCGAGGTCAGCTTGTCGTTGCGGCCGTACTCGGCAAGATAGGTGCCGGCGAACAGGCCGAGCGGCGCGCCGATGCCGACGCCGATCACGGTCATGATCAGCGAGCCGACGATGGCGTTGAGCAGGCCGCCCTCGTTCGATCCGGGCGGCGGCGTGTTTTCGGTAAAGACCTGGAGGTTGAGCCCGGCCAGGCCGTTGTAGAGCAGCGTGGCCAGGATCAGTGCGAGCCAGGTGACGCCGAAGGCGGCGGCTGCAATGCAGAGCCCGCGAATGACGATGTCCCAGCGGCGGCGGCGTGAATAGATCGGGTTCATGGCTTCACTTCCCGGCCTTGGTTTCCAGGCGCAGCAGCATCAACCGCGCGGCCGCGAGCACGAAGAACGTCAGCACGAACAGCAGGAGGCCGAGCAGGATCAGTCCGGACTGGTGCAGGCCGTCGCTCTCGGCGAATTCGGAGGCGATCGCCGCCGAAATCGTCGTGCCCGGCGCGAAGATCGACGAGGAGATGCGGAACGAATTGCCGATGATGAAGGTCACCGCCATGGTCTCACCCAGCGCGCGGCCCAGCGCCAGCATGACGCCGCCGATGATGCCGACGCGGGTGTAGGGGATCACCACGCTGCGGACGACCTCCCAGGTGGTGCAGCCGACGCCGTAGGCGGCTTCCTTCAGCACCGGCGGCACCGTCTTGAAGACGTCGACCGAGATCGACGTAATGAAGGGCAGCACCATGATGGCGAGGATCAGCGCGGCGTTGAACAGGCTGAGATAGGATGGGGGCCCTGCGAAGATCGCGCCCAGCACGGGGACGCCGTCGAAGATCTTGATCATGAACGGCTGGAAGGTGTTGGCCAGGAACGGGCCGAGCACGAAGAAGCCCCACATGCCGTAGATGATCGAGGGAATGCCGGCGAGCAGCTCGACCGCCATGCCGATCGGGCGGCGCAGCCATTGCGGGCAGAGCTCGGTGAGGAAGATCGCAATGCCGAGACCGACCGGAATGGCGATCAGCATCGCAATGAAGGAGGTGACGAGCGTGCCGTATATCGGCCCGAGCGCGCCGAGCACGGGCGGATCGGCCGATGGGGCCCAGCGCTGCGTCCACAGAAACGGCAGGCCGTATTCCTTGATCGCCGGGAAGGCGCCGACGATCAAGGAGATGATGATGCCGCCGAGGATCAGCAGCACCGAGATCGCGGAAAGCCGTGTGATCCAATAGAAGGTGACGTCGCCGAGCTTGAACGCGCCCAAGGCCTTGGCGCGATCGTAAGGTCCGGCGCTGTCGATTACATCGCTCTGAACGGCCATATCTGCCACGCCGATCCCCTGTACCCGTTTATGTATACGCTTGTTTTTGTGGTTCGGTGCCCCGGATGCGGCGCTCGCCGATCCGGGGCTGGTTCTTGTGGGCCCCGGTCAGCGGCGCAGCACCTCTGGCTGCGCCGTGGCGGGGACGCGAGAGAGCGCGCTCAGCTCTTGATCTCGGCAGCCCAGGTCTTCTCCACCTGCTGCACGACGCTGTCGGGCATCGGGATGTAGTCGAGATCCTCAGCCATCTTGCCGCCGTTCTTGAAGGCCCAGCGGAAGAACTTGATGGCTTCCTGCGAGGCCGCCTTGTCGGTGGCCGACTTGTGCATGAGGATGAAGGTCGCCGCCGTGATCGGCCAGGACTTGTCGCCGGGCTGGTCGGTCAGGATGACGTAGTAGCCGGGAGCCTTGGACCAGTCGGCATTGGAGGCGGCCGCCTGGAAGGCCTCGACGGTCGGCTGCACGGGCTTGCCGGCCTTGTTGACGAGACCGGCGTAGGTCAGCTTGTTCTGCTTGGCATAGGCGTACTCGACATAGCCGATCGAGTTCTTGGTCTGGCTGATGTTGCCCGACACGCCTTCGTTGCCCTTGGCGCCGACGCCGACCGGCCACTCGACCGCGGTGCCCTCGCCGATCTTGCTCTTCCAGTCCGCGCTGGCCTTGGAGAGGTAGTTGGTGAAGTTGAAGGTGGTGCCCGAACCATCCGAACGGCGGACCACGGTGATCGCGTCCGACGGCAGCTTCACGTTCGGATTGAGCTTCTTGATCGCGGCATCGTCCCACTTGGTGATCTTGCCGAGATAGATGTTTGCCAGCGTCTCGCCGTCGAACACCAGCTCGCCCGGCTTCACGCCCTCGAGGTTGACGACGGGGACGATGGCGCCCATCACCATCGGCCACTGGACGAGGCCGTCCTTCTCGAGCTGCTCGGCCTTGAGCGGCGCGTCGCTGGCGCCGAAGGTCACGGTCTTGGCCTGGATCTGCTTGATGCCGCCGCCCGAGCCGATCGACTGGTAGTTGAGACCATTGCCGGTCTCCTTTTTGTAGGCGTCAGCCCACTTCGAATAAATCGGGAACGGGAACGTCGCGCCGGCACCCGTGATGTCGGCAGCAAAGGCTGCCGTCGCCGATGCGGCGACCAAGCCAGCAGCGACGATAGTTTTGAGGAAATTCATGCTGGTCTCCATACAGGGGAGCGAAGCGCCATAGGCGCCCGATCGCGCTCCCCGCGCCGCCCCTTTAGGAGCGGTCGGCTGTGCTTTTACGAAGGTTTCGTGACAGGTGGATGACACAGTCAAGCAATTGAAATCGCTTGATTTTTAGGCCAATGCCGTTGCCTTGGCCTGGGGAAAACAGGCGGTAAAAGTGGCGCCCTGCCGGGGCACGCTTTCGATCAAAAGCCGGCCGCGATGACGGTTAAGAATATGTTTCACCAGCGATAATCCGAGCCCGGTACCGCCCTGCGAGCGGCTGTCGCCGACGTCCACCCGGTAGAAGCGCTCGGTCAGCCGGGGCAGGTGCTCGGGCGCAATGCCAGGCCCGAAATCGCGGACCATGACCCGGATTTCCTGAGTTCCATCAGTGGCGGCGCTCGAGGTCAGCGACACGATGACGCGTCCGCCCGAAGCGCCGTATTTGAGCGCGTTCTCGATCAGGTTCTCGAACAGGCGGAGCAGTTCCTCGCGGTCGCCGGCGATCATCACGGGGAGTTCCGGCAGATGGGTCTCGACATCGACCTGGCGTTCCCGTGCCAGCGGCTCGAGCCCGTCGGCGACCTGGAGGATGATCGGCAGCAGGTCGACCAGCGTGTCCGGCCGGACATGGGCCGAGAGCTCGACCCGGGACAGCGACAAGAGATCGTCGATCAGGCGCGCCATACGGGTGGCCTGGTTGTGCATGATGCCGAGGAAGCGCTCGCGCGCCTTCGGATCGTCCTTGGCCTGGCCCTGGAGCGTGTCGATGAAACCGGACAATGCGGCGAGCGGGGTGCGCAGCTCGTGGCTGGCATTAGCGACGAAATCGGCCCGCATCTCCTCGACCCGCCGCAGCGGCGTCTGGTCGTGGAAGGTCATCAGCATGCATTTGTCGGCGCCGCCGAAGCTCGTCGGCACCGGCACCGGCGTGATCATGAGCTCCAGCCAGCGATCGACCGGAACATGGTCGAGATACGTCGCACGCCGCGGCTCGGTGGTCGCGATCGCCTCGCGCAAGGCCGTGATGATCTCCGGCGAGCGCAGCGCGAACTGGGCGAGCTCGTTCCTTCGCAGCGCCGGCGCGAGCTGGGCGGCGGCGGCATTGAGATGGATGACGCGGCCGGCGCGGTCGAGCAGCACCGCAGGATCCGGCATGCCCGCGACGACTGCGGCCACCGCCGCACTCTCGACCGGATTGATGCGCCTGACGTCGTCGCGCGATGCGGCGGGGTCGTGCAGGCGCCAGGGGATCAGCGCGGCCGCCGCAATGCAGAGGAACACGATGGCGGCGTGAAGGGCCGACAACTCACCCAGCGAGACCACCACCGACAGCGCCAGTGCCGCAGCGATCAGGATGATGGTCGAGTGCCGCAGCCGATCGGACCAGGGCTGGGTATTGGGAGAAGATGGGGCGTCGATCGCCATCGGGGAGGGCTTCTCCTTAAGGGCTTGCGCCGGTCAGGCGCCGCTGTCGCTACGCTCTCTCACATAGGCGGCCTCGCGCGCCGGGCCGGGATCGAGCTTGAGCGCCGCCTGCTGCAAGCGCTTCGAACGTGCGCCGATTATAACTTCGCGAAACGTCAGCAAGATTACAGATAGGACGAAGGGCGCCAGATAATAGAGGACGCGGAACAGCAACATCCCGCCCAGCAGCTCCTCCCGGTCCATCTGCCAGAGGCCGACCAGCATGGCGGCGTCGAACACGCCGAGTCCTCCGGGCGAATGGCTGGCGAAGCCGAGCAATGTCGCCGAGACGAAGATCACTGCGACCACGACGAAGCCGAGATTGGGTTCGTCCGGAACCAGCACGTACATGGCAAGCGCGCAGAAACCGAGATCGACGATGCCGATCGCGATCTGGAGCAGCGTCAGCGGGCCGCCCGGCAGCACCACGGTCCAGGGACCGCGGCCCACCACCCGCGGCTGGGTCCAGACCCAGACCACATAGGCGATCAGCGCCACGATGATCATCAGCGCCAGGGTCCGGTTCAGCCAGGCCGGCAGCTGATCGATCGAGGCGGCCGCCTCCGGATGGTAGGCGATGCCGAGCCCGAGCACGGCGGCATTGCCGAGCCAGAAGGTCAGGCCGGCGAGGAAACAGATCTTGGCGACGTCGATCGCGTTCAACCCGTAGGCCGAATAGATGCGGTAGCGCACCGCACCGCCGGTGAAGACGGAAGCGCCGACATTGTGGCCGATCGAATAGCTGGTGAAGGCGGCGAGCGCGTTGATGCGGTAGGGCACGTGGGCGTGGCCGATCGCACGCGTGGCGAACAGGTCGTAGAAGGTCAGGGTGAAATAGCCCGCAGCGACGAACAGCGCCGCCATCGCGATCTGGCTCGGCTCCGTGCTCTTGATCGCCTCGATGACCTCGTTGCGATCGATGCCCCGCAGCATGTGGTAGAGCACATAGCAAGCGACGCCGATGACCGCGATGCTGATCACAACTCCAAGCTTATGCAGGATTTGCTTCTGGCGCAGAAACGTCATCGCCCTGCGTATGGCTTCCAGCATCTAGACCTCGAACAACGCTTCAGCGGCCAGGGTGGCCGGCGGACAGGCGGACGACGCACAGGCACTCAACGAACCCTCGCCGCCGGCTCCGGCCTCGCGCATGCCCCCCTGCCCTCCACTAGCGCGTTTTCGGGCGAAGTGGAATTCGCCAATTCGAACAAAAACACGTGCCTTCAATATTTTAGGCAGGGTTGCGGGCTCCTGATGCACGGTTTGGCGCATTTGGCGGCAAGGCTTGACGCGAATCTCCTTGGCAATCCTGCGCAGACGCCATGAAGTTTTGATGATTTCGAGCGGACAATGTTCCGTCACGGCTTAAGCCGACGTCAATCTATGGGGCACGCCGGCCTCTTGAAAGAGGGGATCATCGAGGCGGCCGGTCACGGGTTTCTGATGCGCCGAAAGGCCGCGGCGACCGCGTCCCCGGCCCCGGAGCAAGTGTGCACGGCAACATCACGGGGCGGCCGGAGGCGCGCTCCGTGACACCACCCGGTCGCGCAGCCACGCGCCGATGGTGCAGCCGACCAGGTAGCAGGCGAACATGATCAGGCCGAGGTCGAGCCAGTAGCCGAAGCGGCCGGGGATCACATGGGCGAACGACGCCGCGACCAGGGCGGCAGCAAGGGCGGCGAGCCAACGTGCGGTCACCTTGGAGGTGCCGTTGCCGCGCTGGACCACCGAGATCCAGCCCATGCAAAAGCCCAGCAGCAACGAGCCGATCAGCCAGCCCATATGGAACGAGACGAGATAGGGCATCATCACCTCACCAGAAATTCGATGCGGCGGTTCTGCGCCTTGCCTTCGTCGGTGTCGTTGCCGGCGAGGGGCTGCGTGCTGCCGTGGCCGACCGCCGTGAAGCGGCTGGCGGGCAGGCCGGCCTTGACCAGGTAATCGATCACCGCCTGCGCGCGCTTCTCCGAGAGAGCCCTGTTGAAGCCGTCCTCGCCGTCGGCATCGGTATGCCCGGCGACCTCGACGTTGATGGTGGGGCAGCGCAGCGCCGTCTCGATCAGATGATCGAGAATGCCGGCGGAATCCGGATCGATGTCGGCGCGCTTCGCCGCAAAGCGGATCTTGCCCTTGGCCAGCAGGTCCGTGAACAATTGCTGGCACACGGTGCCATCCACCGGCCCTGCCGCAGGCTTTACCGTGATTTCCGGCTTGTATTGCCAATTCTTCGGAAAGTCCTTGCCGAGCCCTGCGCGGATGTCATTGGCTGCCCCCTCATAGAGCGCATCGCCCGACAGCTTCACCTCGCGATCGGAGACCACGAGCGTGCCGGTGGACAGTCGCGACAGCGCGCCGAGCGCTGCGACCACGGCGATGTTGAAGGAGCCGGGCGCGCCGATGCTGGCCTTGAGGTTGTCGACGACCTTCTCGTTGAAGAACTTTCGCGAGGCGCTGGTAGCGATCGCGGCGTGGACGGCGTTGTCCGGCACGTAGCCGGTCAGCGTCACCGTCGCGGCCACCGGGTCCTTGTAGGCCTGGAAGATGTAGGGCGGCGCCTTGACCTCGTTGGCGGCAATCGAGAAGCCCTCGGGCAGGTTCTTCAGTGCGGCCGCAATCGCCTCACGGCCGCCGAGATCGCGCGCCATGCCCGACAGATTGACCTTGGTGTCCGTGATCGTGATCTTGCCGTCCTTGAGCCGGCCGATCTGGTCGAGCAGCAACATCGCGGCAGCCTCGAACCGTGCCGGCGCACCCCGCGCCAGACCCATCTGATCGGCCACCTCAACGCCGGCGACTTCCTTGCGCGCCGCCTCGGTCAGGCGCGCCCGCATCGAGGGCAGCGGCGCGGAGCCCGACAGGGTGACCCGCACCACGTCACGTTCGGCGTTCCAGACGAAGGGTTTGGCCTCGGGAACAAGGCGAGTCCGGTCGTCGACCAGCCGCACGCCGGGGACGGTTTCGACCGCCATCACAGCGTCGCGGCGCCCCTCCTCGGAGAAGGCGTCCGCGGCCAGGCTGACATCGCGGCCGTCGACCGCGATCCGGGTCTTGTCCAGAACGGTATCCTTCAACGCCGCCGAGCTGCGGGCGGACAGGTCCGCCTCGACCGGCAAGGTATTATTCCAGGCCGCAAATCCCCACATGACGGCCAGGGGAATCAGCCCCGGCCACCATTTGCTGGCCCACCTGAAAAGCTTCTGCATTCGACGACCCGAACTCTGGAACCGGAGACAAAACAAACCCTTGGCAGGCTGTCAAACCGGAAATGGTGCCCTTCTGGAGGCCCCGCGTGGACAACTGGAATAACTTTTTCTTCAAGGGTCCTTCCGTAAGTTGTGGGTGGAATGCCCGGGGATCGACCAGCCGTAATGAAACAACTCCGCAACAATGTGATCCGCGCCGGGCTGGAGGCGCTCTATTTCAGCGGGGCGCACCATTTGTTGCGCCCGTTGCTGTCGGGCGTCGGCGCCGTTTTCATGCTGCATCACGTGCGCCCTGCCCGCGAGGCTGAGTTCCAGCCAAACCGGCATCTCGAAGTCACCCCCGATTTCCTGCGCGCGACACTGTGTCATTTGCGCTCGCGTGACATCGACATCGTCAGCATGGACGAGTTGCATGAACGGCTGGTGCAAGGCCGGTTCGCGCGCCGCTTTGCCGCCTTCACCCTGGACGATGGCTATCGCGACAATCTGGAGCATGCGCTGCCGGTGCTGCGCGAATTTGACGCGCCTCTGACCGTCTATGTCGCGAGCGATTTCGCCGAGGGCACCGGACGTCTGTGGTGGATCGCGCTGGAAGCGGTGATCGCCAAGGCCGCGCAGATCGAGGTGAGAATCGGCTCGTCCGCGCTGCGGCTCGATGCGGCGACCCCTGCTGCCAAGCGCGTGGCGTTCGACCGCCTGCACGACTGGCTGCGCGCGCTACCGGGTGAGCACGACCTCAAGCGCGAGATCGAAGCCCTCTGCACGAATTACGGCGTCGACATGGAAGCGCTGTGCCGCAGCCTCTGCCTGTCCTGGGACGAGGTGAAGACATTGGCCGCCGATCCTCTGGTCACGATCGGCGCACATTCCATCAGCCATTGCAATCTCGCCAAGCAGGCCGAAGAGATCGCCGCGCAGGAGATGGCGGTGAGCCGCGCACGGATCGAGCAGGCACTGGAGCGGCCGGTGCTGCATTTCGCCTATCCCTATGGCGACCGCGAGGCGGCGGGCGAGCGCGAATTCGCGCTGGCTGCCGCAGCCGGGTTCAAGACCGCGGTGACCACGCGGCCGGGCATGCTGTTCGCCGAGAACGCCGACCACATGACCGCGCTGCCGCGCGTCTCGCTCAACGGCAACTACCAGGACGCGCGGATTCTGCCGGTGCTGACCTCGGGTGCGGCAACGGCGATGTGGAACGGCTTTCGCCGCATCGCGGCGGCTTAGCCTTCGCTGTCGTCCCTGCGAAAGCAGGGACCCATACCGCGGAATCTACCGGTTGTGATCGGTAGACGGACCGCACCACAAATCTTCGCCAAACCACTCCCTGGGGTTATGGGTCCCCGCTTTCGCGGGGACGACATTGAGTTGGTTGGGCGGCTGCTGCGCCAGACTCCCAGCTCGTCCCGGCGCGTTCCTTGACTCCCCTCCCCGCCGCGCCCACAACGCGCAACAACCAAGGGAGGCACCATGTTCAACGATTTGTTCTCGCTCAAGGGCCGCGTCGCCCTCGTGACCGGCGGCTCGCGCGGCATCGGCAAGATGATCGCAGCGGGTTTCCTGGCGCAAGGCGCTGCTAAGGTCTACATCACCGCGCGCAAAGCCGGGCCGTGCGAGGCGACCGCAAAGGAGCTCACTGCGCAATATGGCGGCGAGTGCATCGCGCTGCCGATCGACATCTCGACGGTCGAAGGCTGCGACAGGCTCGCCGCCGAAATCATCAAGCTGGAGCCGAAGCTCGACATCCTCGTCAACAATGCCGGCGCGGCCTGGGGCGCGGAGTTCGACGAATTCCCCGAGAGCGGCTGGGACAAGGTGATGGACCTCAACGTCAAGTCGCTGTTCTTCCTGACCAAGGCGCTGGCAAAGCCGCTGCGCGCGGCGGCAAGCGCAGAACGGCCGGCAAAGGTGATCAACATCGCCTCGGTCGACGGCATTTTCGTCAATCCGAGCGAGACCTATTCCTACGCCGCCAGCAAGGCCGCCGTGATCCATCTGACGCGGCGGATGGCGACGAAGCTGATCAAGGACAACATCAACGTCACCGCGATCGCGCCGGGCGCCTTCAAGTCCGACATGAACCGGGCCGCCCGCGACCACGCGGACGAGGTCGCAAAGCGCATCCCGGCGCGGCGGATCGGAACCGACGAGGACATGGCTGGCGTGGCGATCTATCTCGCCTCGCGCGCGGGCGATTACGTGGTCGGCAACACCATCGCCGTCGATGGTGGTGTGGTGTACGCGAATGCCGGCTTGGAGATTGCGGGGTAAGCCGCCGCGTCACTCTCCGCTGTCGTCCCGGCGAAAGCCGGGATCCATACCGCGGAAACTATCGATTGTGATCGGTAGAAGTACCGAACCATGAGTCTTCGCTAAACCACTCCCTGTGGTTAAGGGTCCCGGCTTTCGCCGGGACGACAGGTGAGTGTGTTGCGCAACCGTCGCGTCTCGCGAACAGCCCTCACGACTCGATCTTCACGTACTCGAAATCGCCGGGCTTGTTGTCGATGCCGACTTTCGGCGGCGAGATCCAGGAGGCGAACTTGCCGGTTTCGGTGACGGGCTGCATCAAGGAGGTGATGAAGTCGCCGTCGCTGGTCGACGGCAGCCAGTCGTCCTTGCGCTTCGACCAGGTGGCCTCGTCAATCAGGATGCCGTCGGGCGTGGCATGAATATCCTTGAACTCGCCGATATGGCGGTGGAAGGCGACGTTGGGCAGCGTCAGCTTGAAATCGTAGCCCGCGGTCGAGATCACCTTGTTCCAGCGCAGCATGCCCTTGACGCAATCCTGGCTGTAATCGTCGCGCAGACGCATGTTGAGCGCGGTCAGCGCGGGCTCGTCGACCAGCTTGATCTCGCCGTCGATGAACTTGAGCACCGGATAGGTGGCGTTCTTGAGCTGGTGATCGTCCTCGATCTGGGTCTCGTGATAACGGCCCTTGATACCGGCGTTGAAGGCATTGGCCGCGTTGGTCGAGACTTCCGAGCCGAACAGGTCGAGCGACAGTGTATAGTGCAGGTTCAGCTTCTTCTGGATGGTCGGCAGGTCGATCACCCCCAACGCGCGGACCTTGGCGATGTCGGTGGGATCGGTGATGCCGGCCTCGCGCATCGCGTCGCAGGTGCGCTGCACGACACGGGTGATGCCGGTCTCGCCGACGAACATGTGGTGCGCTTCTTCCGTCAGCATGAAGCGACAGGTACGCGACAAGGGATCGAAGCCCGATTGCGCCAGCGAATGCAGCTGCATCTTGCCGTCGCGGTCGGTGAAATAGGTGAACATGAAGAAGGACAGCCAGTCCGGCGTCGCCTCGTTGAAGGCGCCCAGCATGCGCGGCGCATCGGCGTCTCCCGAGCGGCGGCGCAGCAAATCATCCGCTTCCTCGCGGCCGTCGCGACCGAAATATTTCTGGAGCAGGTAGACCATCGCCCAGAGGTGGCGGCCTTCCTCGACATTGACCTGGAACAGGTTGCGCATGTCGTAGAGCGAGGGCGCGGTCTTGCCGAGATGGCGCTGCTGCTCGACCGAGGCCGGCTCGGTGTCGCCCTGGATCACGATCAGGCGGCGCAGCATGGCGCGACGCTCGCCCGGGACTTCCTGCCAGGCCGGCTCGCCATAATGCTCGCCGAACGGCACGACGCGGTTCTCTTCCTGCGGCGCCAGCAAAATGCCCCAGCGATAGTCGGGCATGCGGACATAGTCGAACTTGGCCCAGCCGCGCGGATCGACCGAATACGCCGTACGTAAATAGACCAGCGATTCCTGGAAGCCCTCGGGTCCCATGTCGCTCCACCAGTCCATGTAGCCGGGATGCCATCCCTCCAGCGCCTTGAGCACCTGGCGGTCTTCGGCGAGGTTCACGTTGTTCGGAATCTTGGTCGAGTAGTCGACGTTCATGATGTTCATGTTCATGGCCGTGCTCCTTGCTCCGTCTCTTGTCCCGGACGTAGTGCGGCGCGAAGCGGTGCGCTGCAGAGCCGGGACCCATTGTTCGGTCCACTATGGGTCCCGGTTCTGCGTCGCATCACTCCGTGCTGCGCCGCGCCCGGGACACAGAAGTCATCAAACCCGCGTCATATCGAATTTCGGCTTCTGCCCGCTGCCGTAGCGGCGTAGCGCGCCTTCCTCGCCGACGGCGTTCGGGCGCTGGAAGATCCAGTTCTGCCACGCCGTCAGGCGCGCGAAGATCTTCGACTCCATCGTCTCGGGGCCGACGAAGCGCAGGCTGGCTTCCATGCCGGTGAGGCTGTCGGGCGAGAAGCTGGCGCGCTCCTCGAGGAACACGCGGACCTCGTCGTCCCAATCGATGTCGTCGAGCGCGAAGGTGACGAGACCGAGCTCTTCCGCCTGCTCGGCATCGAGCGCGGTGCCGAGCGTGGCTTCGGCGCGTTCAACGTCCGACGGATCGGCCTGGAAGCGCGATTCCAGCCGTGTCAGGCCGTGGCTCATCGGATAGGAGCCGAAATTCATCGCGGACAGTTCGATCGACGGCGGCGGGCGGTTGTCGCCCTGGCGCGTGCCGATCAGCATGTAGGAGCGGTCGGCGGCGAACACGAGCTCGGCGAGCGTGCCGGCAAAGCAGGAGCCGGGCTCGACCAGCGTCACCAGCGTGCGCGAGGTGACGTCGATGCGCTTCAGGACGCGCTTCCAATAATGCCTGATCTCGTTGACCAGCCAGTGCGCCTTGTTGGCCTCGAGGAAGGCGTCGGAGGCGAGCACATGGGCGCGCTCGCCGTGGCTCTTGAACACCAGCATCGCGATCTCGAGCTCGTTGATGCGCAGGTGCAGGATGGCATCGTCGAGCTCGCGCGCGACCTGGAGCGGCCAGAACGCCGCGCCCTGCGCCATCATGCCGTCGATGTCGGCCGGCGGTGCCGCCTCCGGTGCCTTGATGGAGATGGTGGCGATGCGGGCAGTGCGGTCGATATCGACTGTGACGAAGCCGTAGCGGATGCTGGTTTCGTCGAGCACGCGCTTGAGCGGCGTCAGCGCAATGCCCTTGCCGCTGCCCTTGCGTTTCGATTGGCCTGCGAACTCCTTGGCACGCTCGGTGATCTTGGCCTCGAGCTTGGAGTTCGGCGCGATCTCGTCGACGAGGCGCCATTGCACGGCGCGCTTGCCCTTCACGCCCTCCTCGATGGTGCAGAAGAAATCGGCATGGTCGCGGCGCACCTTTCGCTTGTCGACGACGCGCGTCAGCCCGCCTGTTCCCGGCAGCACCGCGAGCAGCGGCACCTCGGGCAGCGCAACGGCGGACGAGCCGTCATCGGCGAGGATGATGTGGTCGGTCGCGAGCGCGAGCTCATAGCCGCCGCCGGCGGCGGAGCCGTTCACCACGGTGATGAAGCGCTGGCCGGAATTCTCGGAAGAATCTTCCATGCCATTGCGGGTCTCGTTGGTGAATTTGCAGAAATTGACCTTGTGAGCATGCGTCGAGCCGGCGAGCATGCGGATATTGGCGCCGGCGCAGAACACGCGGTTCTTGGCCGAGCGCATCACCACGACCTTCACCTCCGGGTGCTCGAAGCGGAGCCGCTGGACCGCGTCGGCGAGCTCGATGTCGACACCGAGATCGTAGGAGTTGAGCTTGAGCAGATAGCCCTCGAACAGGCCGCCGTTCTCGTCGACGTCCATGGTCAATGTCGCGACGTCGCCGTCGACCGCAAGCTTCCAGTGCTTGTAGCGGGACGGTTCGGTCTGGAAATCGATGAATGTCGCGCCGCCTGCGAGGCGCCGATCTTCCCCGGCCATGGGTCATCCCTGAGCTTGGTTTTACATTGCCGCCGTAGCGTTAGATGCACAATAATGCATCTTTTTAAACGCGTCTAGTCCTTAACGGCCATCACATGCACTTTGTTTCATGAGCGGGTTTATGACCGCACGATTGCCCCGAGCCCGATCCAGTCCGCCTTGGAGAGCTCTGGACGGCCGAGCTTGGCTTGCAACAGCGCAATCAGGGCCGGGACAGGGAGGGTCTCGACGAAGCCGTCACCGGCCGCAGCCGCCTTGCGCGAATTCAGCGTCCGCAGCTCGCCGAGCGCATCCCCGAACAGGCGCACGGCCGAGCGCGGCCGCTGCATCCGCAGTCGCAGATTGGCGTTGGCGATGTGGATGCAGGCCCGCAATAGAATGCGTTCGCGGCCGCCTTGAGGCGCGGCTGCCCACACCGCCTCGAGCACCTCCTGCGCTTCCCAGAAATACCCGCGGTCGTTGAGCGCAAGGGCGTAGCGCAGCGCCGGATGCCGCGCCGGCACATAGCCGCGGAACGCCGACGGCACCAGCGCCTTGGCCAGGTCCAGCGTCTCGTAGTCGGCATTGGCGCTGGTCTCGCCCGGCACATAGGCCCATTGCGGCCATGGCAATGGCCCGCTCGCGTTCGAAGGCACACTCATTGAAGGTGTGCCTCCGCAACATCATGCGGCGCGTCCCTGAAGTCCCTGATCGTCGCGCAGGGCCGCTCTTGCAAATTGCTCAATCGCGTCAAGCGTCGCCCCCGGCGCTTCACGATGCGGGGAATGCCCCGCGCCTGAAATGACTTTAAAATCTACCGGACAATAGCATTCTTCTTGCGCAATTTCGAGCTGACGCAGTGTCCCATATTGATCATCCTGCCCCTGCACCACCAGGAGGGGAACGCGGACATAGGCGAGGGATTCGGAGATGTCCCAGTCGCGGAATTTCGGATCGAGCCAGGCTCCGTTCCAGCCGTAGAAGGCGTTGTCGACATCCTGGTGCCAGCGCGCGAGCTTTGCCTTGAGGTCCGTGGTCTCGAAGGCGGTCTTGATCGCGGCGATGGACTGGACCGAGATGTCCTCGACGATGAAGTGCGGCGCGATCAGCACGAGGCCGCTCAGCCGATGATCCTGATGCGCGCCGGCATAGATCGTCGCGATCGAGGCGCCGTCAGAATGGCCGAGCAGGAGGCCGCGCTTGAATCCGATGGCATCGAGCAACTTGGGCAGCACATCCAGCGCCTCGCGCTGCATGTAGTCGAGCGGACGCGGCAGCGTCACCTTGCTCGACTGGCCATAGCCCGCGCGCGAATAGACGAAGATGCCGGCGCCGGTCGCCCGCTGAAGCGTCTCCGGAAAATCGCCCCACTGCCCGACCGAACCGAGGCCTTCGTGGAGCATCACGATCGTCGGAGCGTCAGCAGATTGCGGCGCGAGCCATTTGTATTCGAGACTGGCGCTGCCGATGCTGAGGAAACCGGTGGGGGTGAGGTTGGTCATGCTTGCGCTCTTCTCTCTCCGTCGTCATGCCCGGGCTTGACCCGGGCATCCACGTCTTTCCTCGTTCGCGGCGGCACGTGGATGGCCGGGACAAGCCCGGCCATGACGGCCGTGCTCAATTCGCCCCTTCGCGCAGCTTGAACCGCTGGATCTTGCCCGTCGCGGTCTTCGGCAGCGAGTCCACCACGTCGATCCAGCGCGGATATTTCCAAGGGCCGATCTTCTGCTTGACGTGCTCCTTCAGCACGTCCTGGAGGTCGCTCGTCTTGGCGCCGGGCCGCAGCACCACGAAGGCCTTTGGCTTGAGCAATCCTTCCGGATCGGCCTCGGGTACAACGGCAGCTTCCAGCACGGCCGGGTGTGTGATCAGCGCGCTTTCGACCTCGAAGGGCGAAACCCAGATGCCGGAGACCTTGAACATGTCGTCGGCGCGGCCACAGAAGGTGTAGCGGCCCTCTGCGTCGCGAACATATTTGTCGCCGGTGCGGGTCCACGGACCCTCGAAGGTGCGGCGGCTCTTGTGGCGCTGATTCCAGTAGCCCTCACCGGCCGAGGGCGCGTCGACCAGGAGCTCACCGACCTCGCCGTCGGCGACGTCCTGGCCGGCCTCGTTGACGAGCCGCACCGCATAGCCGGGCACCGGCTTGCCGGACGAGCCATATTTGATGTCGCCGGGCGCGTTGGACAGGAAAATGTGCAGGAGCTCGGTCGAGCCGACGCCGTCGAGAATGTCGACGCCGAAGCGTGCCTTCCAGCTGTTGCCGACGGATTCCGGCAGCGCCTCGCCGGCCGAGGTGCAGATGCGCAAGCTCTTGCCGCCACGCTCGGCCTTCATCGCCTCGTCGTTGAGCATCGCCGCGAACAGCGTCGGGACGCCGTAGAAGATCGACGGGTTGTAGCGGTTCATCAGGTCGAACATGCGTGCCGGTGTCGGCCGCTCGCTGTTGAGGACCACGGTGGCACCGACCGACATCGGGAAGGTCAGCGCATTGCCGAGGCCATAGGCGAAGAACAGCTTTGCCGCGGAGAGGCAGACGTCGCTCTCGCGGATGCCGAGAACCTGCCTGGCGTAGGTGTCCGCGGTCGCCTGCAGATTCGCATGCAGATGACGCACGCCCTTGGGCATGCCGGTCGAGCCCGATGAATAGAGCCAGAACGCCGGCTCATCCGGGTGCGTCGCCGCGGTGGTGAACTGATCGCTCTCGCCAGCGATCTCCTCAGTGAGCTGCTTGTGGCCGTTCTGCTTGGCGCCGGAGACCACGACATGCTCGAGATCGGGCATGCGGCCGACGACGTCCTTGATGACGGGATAGAGCGCTTCGGAGACGAACAGCACGCGGGCGCGGCAGTCGGCGAGGATGTAGGCGTACTGGTCCGCGGTGAGCAGCGTGTTCAGGGGCACCGGCACGATGCCGGCGCGGATCGCGCCCAGGAAAACGATCGGGAAATCGACCGTATCCAGCATGATCATCGCCACACGCTCCTCGCGGCGGACGCCGAGCCGGCGCAGCATGTTGGCAGCGCGGCGACTCTCGCACTGGAGCTCGCCATAGGTGAGCCGCGAGACGGTGTCGTCGAAGACGAGCTTGCTTCCCCTGCCCTCCTCGACGTTACGGTCGAGCAGCCAGGTCACCGCATTGTAGGATCCCTCGCTCACGGGCGTCTCCCCAGAATTTAGAATTATAATTCATAGAAAGACACTGTGGCGGCTTGCTGTCAATGCCATCAGGCACTATGTTTCATTAAAACGCGCCGCAGGACACCCGTTAAAGAAGGCTCATGACCGACAGTCCCGACGCCGAATCCCAATTCCTCGAACAGCTCGGCCAGCGTGTGCGCACCATGCGCGCGCTGCGCGGCATGTCGCGCAAAGTGCTCGCCAAGGTATCAGGAATTTCGGAGCGCTACATCGCGCAGCTCGAGAGTGGCAAGGGCAATGTCTCGATCGTGCTGCTCCGCCGCGTCTCCGACGCGATGGGCGCGCATCTGGAAGATCTGCTTCCTAGCGCCGATCCGACGCCGGACTGGCCGATGTTTCGCGACCTCCTGCGCAAGGCGACGCCGGCGCAGATTGCACAGGCAAAAGACCTGCTCGCCGGCGGCAGCGCGTCGGCGCCGCGGCGCGCGCCGTTCTGCGGCATCGCGCTGATCGGCCTGCGCGGCGCCGGCAAATCGACGCTTGGGCGGATGCTCGCAAAGAAGATCGGCTGGAGCTTCGTCGAGCTCAACAAGGAGGTCGAGCATCAGAACGGACTCTCGGTCGCAGAGATCATCGCGCTCTACGGCCAGGAAGGCTTTCGCCGCATGGAGCAGGCGGCGCTGCAACAGCTGCTCGCGCGCAACGAGCTGCTGGTGCTGGCGACCGGCGGCGGCATCGTGTCCGAGCCTTTGACCTTCGACCAGATCCTGACGTCGTTCTACACGATCTGGCTGAAGGCCGAGCCTGAGGAGCACATGGCCCGCGTCCGTCGCCAGGGCGACCTGCGCCCGATGGCGGACGATCGCTCCGCGATGGCGGAGCTGCGCAACATCCTGCTGAGCCGCGAGCCGCTGTATTCGCGCGCGACGGCCGTGGTGGATACTGCGGGCCTGTCCGTCGACGCCGCCGCCGCCCGGCTGATCGATGCGGTGCGACCGGTCCTGCAAAACGAAGCGCGCAGTTTCGGACTGCGCAGCGTGGCGCTGTAGAGATGACCGATAGCGATGTCGCAATCTCCATGTTCGAACGGATTGGCGGCAGCGCCACGATCGACCGGCTGGTCGACCGCTTCTACGAGCGTATGGACACCCTGCCGGAGGCGAAAGTCGTCCGCGCGATGCACGCGGACGATCTCGGCCTGATCAGGGACGTACTGAAGCGCTATCTCACGGAATGGACCGGCGGCCCAAAACTCTACTCCGTCGAGAAGGGCCATCCGCGGCTACGGCAACGGCACATCGGTTTTGCCATCGGTGATGCCGAGCGCGACGCCTGGATGATTTGCATGCGCGGCGCGCTGGAGGAGACGGTGGCAGATCGCGCCGCGCGGCAGGATCTCGACAAGGCGCTGTCCGGCCTCGCCGACTGGATGCGCAACCGCAGCTAGCCGCTTTCAGTCGAGGCCCAGCGCGCTGATGTCGCGGGCGAGCATCACCCCGGGGATACGAGGCACCAGGCGCGTTTTGACGGCGTAGCCGCCGAGGACGATCTTTGGACGACGAGGTGCCGGCAACGCCTGCACGCGCTCGACGAGCGCTCTGACGGCATCGCACTGCTCGGGCAGGGCGATCGAGACGAGCAGCGTCTTGGATTCGCCGGCAAGCGAAGGCTCGGACAGGGCATCGAGAACCGTACGCTCGTCGACATGACGCGTCGGCCATCCCTGGTTCTGCAGCCAGAGCGCGAGAATGCGAATTCCCACCACATGGGCGTTGCCGGGCGCGTTCATCAGAAAATAGCGGCCGTCACCGGCAAACCGCGCCGGCTGTGACCAGGCCTGCTTCATCCGCGCCTCGACAAGATCGACCACCCGCTCAGCGAAGGCGGTGAACTCGTGCTCGCCCGCGACCGTGAGCGTGCCGCGCTCCCAGGCGCGGCCGATCTCGTAGAGCATCGGCGCGATCATGCCGACGAGGATGTCCACCGGCCGGCAATTGGCGACGATGGCCCGGTCGACTAGCGGCCCGGCCGCATCGAAATCGTTGCTGCGACCGGCGGCAAACAGCGCCTGAAAGATGTCCCGCAGCACCACCGCATGGGCATACTCATCGTCGCGGAGCAGATCCGGCTGCTCGCCCGCGCATTTCCGGCACAGCCCGTGCGTGATGCTGAGGTCCGCGTGCGGCGGCATCTCCCCAATGAACTGCTGGCAATGGGCACACCATCTCAGCACGCTACGTCTCCCCAGGGGTCGACGGTCCCAGTATCCTAGCGCAGCGTCGCCGCTTGCAAAAGCGGTAGCGGCTCGACGCAAGCGGTGACGGGGTAGTGCCGCAAGCATGGGCGGCCTGCAACGAATGAAATTGAGCCCGGCGAAAGCCGGCTGCTAAGCTCAGATCATGACCGAAACCCTGCCCGATACCATCCGCCGCCTCTACACCGACCCCGGCGAGTACATCGACAGCGACCACCCCGCCGTGCAGCAATTCGCCGAGACAGCCGTGCGCACGGATGCGAGCGTGCGCGGCAAGGCGAGCGTGCTCTACAAGGCGGTGCGCGACGGCATCCGCTACAATCCCTATGTCAGCATGCGCGCCGCCGAGACCTTCCGAGCGTCGAGTGTGCTCGCCGCAGGGCAGGGCTATTGCGTCGGCAAGGCCGCGCTCTATGCGGCCGTCTGCCGCGTCCACGGCATTCCGGCCCGCGTCGGTTTTGCGGATGTGAAGAACCACCTCACCACCGAGAAGCTGCGCCGGAGCATGGGCACGGACATCTTCACCTGGCATGGCTTTACCGAGGTTTATGTCGATGACGCCTGGCGCAAGGCGACGCCGACCTTCAACGATACGCTCTGCGCCAAGGTCGGCGTGGCCCCACTCGATTTCGACGGCCACACCGACGCGCTGCTACATCCCTTCGACGGCGAAGGACGCGCCTACATGCAATATGTCAACGACCGCGGCACCTATCACGACGTGCCGGCGAAGTTCTTGATGCGGGAGATGGCGCGCGACTATGCCAACATGCAGGGCGAGGATCTCTCCGGGCGCGACATGGAGCGTGAGGCGGCTGAGCGGTAAGGACGGGCGCGGGATGCCGTCTCCCGGATGAGCGCAGCGACGTCCGGGCTGGCCCGGGCAACAACGATTGCTGCTCCGCTAGATCGACCAGTAATTCGGATGCTGGTACGGCCGCGAGCGGTCGCCCCAGTCGAATTCATCGCCATCGACTTCGCAGGGGCCGCTGCTCAATTGTTCCGGCGTCAGATCGACCTGGAAGGCCTGACGTCCCGGATCATATTTGAGTGCGCTCCACTGCACGGGATAATGATGATGGGTGCCGAGCAGCCGCCCGGTCTTGATGACGGCATAGGCGACGGTTCCGCTCACCTTGTCGAGCATCAATCGCTCGATCGTGCCGAGCTTGCTGCCGTCGCAACCAAAGACGGCGACGTGCTCGACGCGGTCGCTGGGAACCATGGTGTGTTGCATGGCGTGCTCCCTTGGACTCGTGTGGAGCGGATTATAGGCCCGCACCCCCGGATGTGCGAAGCGACATCCGGGGTCTTGCGACACTTTCGCAGGTATCGCTTCGCTTGCCCGGGTTACGACATTCCGACAGGCTGCCGCGCCCTATCGTTGCATGCGTCAAACACCGACCGATCCAAGGCCTCGGCGGCAAAGCCCGCGACATAGATCAAGGCCAGGATTGCCACCGAGATCGCCACCGTTTCCGCATGTGCGAGCCCCCACCGCAGCAGCCGCTGCGACAAGGTCGGCGGCGGAAACCGGTAGATCCGTCCCGCAGGCGTAATCAGATCAAACGACCGAACCGGCCGCGCGCGCGCGGGGAGTTTGGGCAGCATCTGGATATCTCCTTTCCAGCTCCTCGATCATGCCGCGCGCGATTTCGCGTTCACCCATGATCACGACATCAGCTCCCAGTCCCTTCAAGTGATCGACTTCGGCATCCGCATGCGCCCGCGCGATGATCTGGATGTCGGGATTGGCCGCACGCGCCTGCTGCACGATCTGTCCCGCCTCGAACGCTTCGGGGATCGCGATCACCAAATGTCTCGCCCGCGAGGGGTTGGTCGCGCCGAGGATCTCGGGCTGCGCGGCGTTGCCCATGATGGTTTCGATGCCGCCCTGCTTCAGCTTCTCGAGCGCGCGCTCTCCGACTTCGGCGACGAGAAACGGCAATTGCCGCTGCGTCAAGGCATCGCCCACCAGCGCGCCGACGCGGCCATAGCCGATCACGATTGTATGGTCGGTCAGCTCGGTCGTGCGGATCGGCTCGGGCACGGCGGCCGCGGCTTGCGGCTTATCCCGGCGCGGATCCAGCAGCGGCGCGAGCCAGGTGACGGCCGCGAACATCAGCGGATTGAGCATGATGGAAAGGATCGCGCCCGCCATGATCAGGTCGCGGCCCTCCTTCGGCAGAATCTGCGAGGCGACGCCGAGCTCGGCCAGGATGAAGGAGAACTCGCCGATTTGCGACAGGCTCGCCGAGATCGTCAGCGCGGTCGCGACCGGATGCCGGAACAGGATCACGATCAAAAATGCCGCAGCCGATTTGCCGAGCATGATGATCGCGAGCGTCGCCAGCAAAGGCCAGGGCTCGCGGATGACGCTGAGAGGGTCGAACATCATGCCGACGGAGACAAAGAACAGCACGGCGAAGGCATCGCGCAGCGGGAGCGATTCCTGCGCGGCGCGTGCACTGAGCGGCGATTCCCGCAGCATCATGCCGGCAAAGAAGGCGCCCAGCGCCAGCGAGACATCGAACAGCTTCGAGGCTCCGAACGCGATGCACAGCGCTATCGCGAGCACGCCCAGGCGAAACAGCTCGCGCGAGCCTGTGTGCGCGATGTAGTGCAGGATCCAAGGGATGAGCCGGCGTCCGACCACGAGCATCAGGCCGATGAACACGACGATCTTGACGACCGTCAACATCACGACCCCGGCGAGTCCGAGGCCCAGCCGTGCGGCCAGTGGATCGAAAGCTGGCTGGCCGTCCGCGCCGCCCTGAAGGCTCGCGATAGCCGGAAACAGCACCAGCACGAGCACCATCGCGAGGTCCTCGACGATGAGCCAGCCGACGGCGATGCGGCCGCGATCGGTTTCCATCAAGCGCCGCTCCTGAAGCGCGCGAAGGAGGACGACGGTGCTCGCGACCGACAAGGCCAGTCCGAACACGAGGCCGGCGCCGGCGCTCCAGCCCATCAGGAACGCAAGGCCAAGCCCCATCAGCGTCGCAGCCGCGATCTGCACGACGGCGCCGGGTACGGCGATGTTGCGGACACTGAGCAGATCTTGAAGCGAGAAATGCAGCCCGACGCCGAACATCAGCAAGATGATGCCGAGTTCCGAAAGCTCGGTGGCAAGCGCTTGATCGGCAACGTAACCCGGCGTGAACGGCCCGACTGCGACACCCGCGAGGAGATAGCCGACCAGAGGCGGCACACGGAACCGCTGCGCGATTGTTCCAAGTACGAAGGCTAATCCAAGTCCAGCGACGATGGTGGCGATGAGAGGTGTGTCATGCGGCATTTTTTCCTTTTGACACAGCAGGTGCGCGGGTGCACCGCGACCTGTGCGCGCGGTCAGCCAAGCTCACAGCAGTTGCGAGCGCACCGACTCCGCGCCGTCGCGCAGCAACGGCAGAAAACGATCGATCAATTCCCGTTCCGTCACGCGATCGACGTGGGCGCCCATGTTGATGGCCGCGACGATCACATTGTCGTAACGATGCACGGGAACCGAGATCGAGCGGAAATGCGGCTCGGCTTCGCGATCGACCAGTGAATAGGCTTGCGCGCGGTCGGACGCGATGCGCGCGAGCAGCGCCTTCGGGTCCGTCACCGTCAGCGGCGTCAACGCCGCGCGCGCCATCGCCTTCAGACGCGCAGCGAGCTCGGCATCGTCGAGCTGGCCGAGCATGGCGCGGCCTACCGAGGTGCAGAAGGCCGGGAGACGATAGCCGATCTCGAGGCCGCCGGAGAACATCCGCGCCGGGCTGCTGCGTGCGACGAATACGACATCATCGCCGTCGAGCACGGCGAGCGAGGAGATTTCATTTGCCGCGGTCGCGACGCGATCGAGCACCGGCTGGAGCACCGCGACGAGCTGATTGGAGCGCAGATAGGACGCCGCCAGGGTCAGCACATGCGGCGTCAGCGAGAACAGCTTTCCGTCGCCGCTGACGAAGCCGCCGCGCTGGAGCGTGAACAGCATGCGCCGCGCGGTGGCGCGCGGCAGATCGGCGGCCCGGGCAAGATCGCTCAGCGTCATCGGGCCGGTGGTGGTGCCGAAGCATTGCAGCAGACGGAGGCCACGATCGAGGCTCTCGACGAAATCGGTCGCACGCTCGTCGCTCTCGCTTCGCTTCAGCTTGGGCATGACCTCGGGACAATCCTGCAAAATAGTGCTTGCTGCCGCTCCAAGGCATGTCATAATTCGCCCATTCGTTCAATAGGCGAACAAACGCCACTCCACAAGGATGCATGCGCCATGATGAGCCAGGAGCAGAACGACCTGATCACCCGCACCGGGCCTAAGGACCCTTGCGGCAAGCTGATGCGGAGCTACTGGCAGCCGGCGGCGCTGGTCGATGAGTTGGAGGGTGCGCGACCGATCCGTCCCTTAAAACTGCTCGGCGAGAATCTGGTGCTGTTCCGCGACGAAGCCGGCCGCTACGGCCTGATCGATCGCCATTGCGCGCATCGCGGCGCCGACCTCGCCTTCGGGCGGCTCGAACATGGCGGCCTGCGCTGCGCCTTCCACGGCTGGCTGTTCGACGCCACCGGCCAGTGCATCGAGACGCCGGCCGAGCCGAAGGATTCCAAGCTCTGCCAGAACATCCGCCAGCGCTCCTATCCCGTGGTCGAGAAGAGCGGCATCCTCTGGGCCTATCTCGGCGAGGGTGAGCCGCCCGCATTCCCGGAGCTTGACTGTTTCGTCGCGCCCGGCACGCACACCTTTGCGTTCAAGGGCCACATGGCCTGCAACTGGCTGCAGGCGCTGGAGGTCGGCATCGATCCCGCGCACGCTTCCTATCTGCACCGCTTCTTCGAGGACGAGGACACGTCCACCGCCTACGGCAAGCAATTCCGCGGTGCCTCCGCCGGCTCCGACCTGCCGATGACGAAGATCCTGCGCGAATATGATCGCCCGATCATCAATGTCGAGCACACCGAATATGGCCTCAGGCTGATCGCGCTGCGCGAGATCGACGAGGAGCGCACCCATGTGCGCGTCACCAACCAGCTCTTCCCGCACGGTTTCGTCATCCCGATGAGCACGGAGATGACGATCACGCAGTGGCACGTGCCGGTCGACGACGAGAACTGCTACTGGTACGCGATCTTCACCAGCTATTCGAACCCGGTCGACAAGCAGAAGATGCGCGAGCAGCGCCTCGAGCTTTATGAGCTGCCTGACTACAAATCGCGCAAGAACCGCAGCAATGATTACGGTTTCGATCCGCACGAGCAGCAGACCGCGACCTATACCGGCATGGGCAATGACATCAACGTCCACGACCAGTGGGCGGTGGAATCGATGGGCGCGATCCAGGACCGCACCAAGGAGCATCTCGGTCAGAGCGACAAGGCGATCGTGCAGTATCGCCGTCTGCTCCGGCAGGAGATCGAGAAGGTCTCGGGCGGCAAGAAGCCGATGCTGCATCTCGACGAAGCCAACGCTCGCTCGATCCAGGGTCCGGCGACCATGGACGGCATCGGGCCGACCCGGGGCTGGGAGACCTACTGGATGGAGGTCGACGTCAAGCGCCGCCGCGGCGCGCCGTGGACCGCGCCGGTGCCGAAGGACATTGCCGACAACGTGCACCGGCTGACGGCGGCGGAGTAAATTGAGGCACCGTCGTTCCGGGGCGATGCGCTAGCATCGAACCCGGAAAACTCGAGCTTCCGGGTACTCGCTTCGCGAGTCCCGGAATGACAGAGCAGCAAGGAGCAGCCAAAGTGACTTTCGTCGCGCGTCATGCGCTGTGGTCGGACGAGCAGAAAGACGCGGCGGCGCGCATGCGCCGCATCGCCACCGAAAAGAACCTCGAGGTCATCCGCCTCGCCTTCCCCGACCAGCACGGCATCTTGCGCGGCAAGACCATCATCGCCTCGGAGGCGATTGCCGCGCTGGAGAGCGGGTGCTCCATCACCACCACCATGCTCGCCAAGGACACCTCGCACCGCACGGTATTCCCGGTGTTCACCTCGGGCGGCGGCTTCGGCATGAAGGAAATGGAGGGCGCGGCCGATGTGCTGATGGTCGCCGATCCCACGACGTTTCGCGTGCTGCCGTGGGCACCCACGACGGGCTGGGTGCTGTGCGATCTCTATTTCAGCGATGGCCGCCCGGTGCCCTTCGCCACGCGCGCGCTCTACAAGCGGGTGCTGGATGAGCTCGGCACGCGCGGCCATGATTTCGTCGCGGGCCTGGAAGTCGAATTCCACATCTTCAAGCTCGATGATCCACATATGCGGCCCGAGGACGCCGGTCAGCCCGGCACGCCGCCCTCCGTGAGCCTGCTCAGCCACGGCTATCAATATCTCACCGAGCAGCGCTTCGATCAGATGGAGCCGGTGCTGGAGATCTTGCGGCGCGATATCGTGGCGCTTGGACTGCCCTTGCGCTCGGTCGAGGTCGAGTTCGGGCCGAGCCAGTGCGAGTTCACCTTCGCGCCCAAGAAGGGGCTCGAGCCCGCCGACAACATGGTGCTGTTCCGCTCTGCCGTGAAGCAGATCGCGCGACGGCACGGCTATCACGCCACCTTCATGTGCCGACCCAAATTGCCGAACGTGTTCGCAAGCGGCTGGCACCTGCACCAGTCGATCGTGTCGCGCGCGAGCGGCGACAATCTGTTCATGGCGAAAGACGGCGGCGAGCCGCTCAGCGCATTTGGCAAGGCCTACCTTGCCGGCCTGCTCGATCACGCCCGCGCGTCGGCCGTGTTCACCACGCCGACCATCAACGGCTACAAGCGCTACCGGTCCTATTCGCTGGCACCGGACCGCGCCATCTGGGGCCGCGACAATCGCGGCGTGATGATCCGCGTGCTCGGCGCGGCCAATGATGCCGCCACGCGTCTGGAGAACCGCATCGGCGAGCCCGCTGCCAATCCCTATCTCTACATGGCTTCCCAGATCCTCTCGGGCCTCGACGGCGTCGATCGCAAGCTCGATCCAGGCCCGTCCGCCGACACGCCCTACGAGACCAAGGCGCCGCTGTTGCCGAGGTCACTGCGCGATGCGGTCAGCGCGCTGAAGGACGATCCGTTTTTCCGCGAGAAGTTCGGGCCTGAATTCATCGATTATTACACCCACATCAAGAACGCGGAGATCGACCGCTTCCTGTCCGAGGTGACCGACTGGGAGCACCGCGAATATTTCGAGGTGTTCTGATGGCGATACGCCTCACGCGGGCGTGAGGCGACTTCGTCCGGCCTGTTCCGACGACATCACCGCAGGCGTCGACGAAGCCTTTTTCCCCTCGCCGCGAAAACGGCCGGAAAGACGCGGGGTCTAGCCTGCCCTCCATGATCAACAGAGGAGTTCGATCATGTGGGGTCGATTGTTCAGCCTGATCTATCGCCTGTCCTGCCGGACAACCCTGATCGAAATCGGTGCCCATCGGCTGGCGCGTTAGCGGCTTGTGGGTGAGATTAGGTAAGACGGATTGACCGGTTAATGGGCATGGCCATGCGCAAACTGATCCTGATCGCCGCTCTGTCGCTGGTCGCAAGCCAGGCGTATGCCGGTGGCTCGCGCAGTCTCAGCCTTGCGGCGAGCACCTCGAATCAACAGCCAAGCGAGCAGCCGGCCGCACCAGCGGCTGGCACGCCGCAAGCGATGCAGTCGCCGGCAGCGGCACAGCCTGCGACCAATCAGACGGCAACGGCGACTGCGCCGAACACGCCTAAGACGACCGCGACGACAACGACAGCCGCATCAGAGGCTCCGACCCAGGCCACCGCCAAGCCGAAGCGACGCGCGCCGTCCGTCGAGTCTCGCGTGGTCCGCGAGTTGCACCGCCACGGGATCTATTGGTGAACGCGGCTGCGCGTGGTCAAAGACAACGGACGCGTCAGATTCCCAGATATTTGTGCTGGAGATCCGGCTCCGCCATCAGCTCGTCGGAGGTGCCACTCCACACCGTCTTGCCGCGCTCGATGATGTAGTGGCGATCGCAGATGCGGGCGAGGTGGTCGACGTTCTTGTCGACGACCAGGATCGACTGGCCCCGGCTCTTGAGCAGCGACAGGCAATTCCAGATCTCTTCGCGGATCAGGGGCGCGAGGCCTTCGGTCGCTTCGTCAAGAATGAGAAGCTTCGGGTTGGTCATCAGCGCACGGCCGATGGCGAGCATCTGCTGCTCGCCGCCGGAGAGCTGGTTGCCCATATTGGCGGCGCGCTCGGCGAGACGCGGAAACAGCACGTAGATCGCGGCCAGCGTCCAGGGATTGGGACTGCCGAAACGATCAGCGGCGGCCGCGACCAGGTTTTCGCGCACGGTGAGGTTCGGGAATATCTGGCGTCCCTCAGGCACGAGACCGACGCCGAGCTTTGCGATTCTGTAGGACGGCAGCTGCCGCACCTCGGCGCCGGCAAAGCGGATCGCGCCTGCCCGCGCCGGCGTCAGGCCCATGATGGAACGGATGGTCGTGGTCTTGCCCATGCCGTTGCGGCCCATCAGGGAGACCATCTCGCCCGGCTTGATCGCCAGCGACAGGCCGAACAGCACCTGGGACAGGCCGTAGCAGGTTTCGATGCCGTCGACGTCGAGCAGCGTGTCAGCCATGATGCGTCACCACATGCTGATCGCCGAGATAAGCGCGCTTGACGTCTTCGTTCGCCCGGATCGCCGCCGGATCGCCGGAGGCGATGACACGGCCATAGACCAGCACCGAGATGCGGTCGGCGAGTGCGAATACCGCCGGCATGTCGTGCTCGACCAGCACGATCGACACTTCTTTCCGCAGCTCCTGGAGCAGCTTCACCATGCGCTGGGATTCGGTGACCCCCAGGCCGGCCATCGGCTCGTCGAGCAGCAACAGCTTCGGCTTGCTCGCGAGCGCGACCGCAAGCTCGATCTGGCGCCGCTCGCCATGGCTGAGCCTGGACACCACGACGTCGGCGCGATGCGACAGGCCGACGCGATCGAGCGCGGCATGGGCGGCATCGCGCAGGCCCTTCTCCTTGCGCGCATCGGCGAAGAAGCGGAACGAAGTACCGGCATGCGCTTGCGCCGCCAGCGCGACGTTGTCAGCGGCGGTGAAATCGAGCAGCAGCGAGGTGATCTGGAACGAACGGGCCAGGCCCAGCGCGCAACGGCGATAGGCCGGCAAATAGGTGATGTCGCGCCCGGCCAGCGAGACGCTGCCCGAATGCGGTTCGAGATGCCCGGTGAGCTGGCTGATCAGCGTCGTCTTGCCGGCGCCGTTCGGGCCGATGATGGCGTGCAGCTCGCCGCTGGCGACGTCGAGCGAGACGTTGTCGGTCGCGATGATGCCACCGAAGCGGCGCACCAGCTTTTCGACGCGGAGCAAGGGTTCAGCCACGGCCAGCCCTCCCGAGCGCGCCCATGATGCCGCCGCGGCCGAACAGGACGATGAGCAGCAACAGCGGGCCCATGATCAGCGCCCAATATTCGGTGATCTGCGACAACAGCTCTTCCAGCAGCAGGAACACCACCGCGCCCATGATCGGGCCGAACAGGGTGCCCATGCCGCCCAGGATCACCATCACCATGAGATCGCCGGAGCGGGTCCAGTACATCACGGCCGGACTGACGAAATCGGTGTTGTTGGCGAGCAGCGCGCCGGCAAGGCCGCACATCGTGCCTGATATGACGAAGCAGACCAGCTGGTAGCGCTTGGCGGGGAAGCCGATCGCCTGCATGCGCTGCTCGTTGGAGCGCAGGCCCTGCACGACGAGGCCGAAGCGCGAATTGACGATGCGCCAGATCAGGAAGATGACGCCGAACAGGCAGGCGAGGCAGAGATAATAGAACTGCGTGCGGTTCGACAGATCGATCAATCCGGAGAAGTCGCTGCGCTTGTAGACGGTGAGACCGTCGTCGCCGCCGTATCGCGCCAGGCCCGATGCGACGTAATAGGCCATCTGGGCGAAGGCCAGCGTGATCATGATGAAATAGACGCCGCGCGTGCGCAAAGAGAGTGCGCCGATTACCAGCGCATAGAGAGCGGAGGCCGCCAGCGCGACCGGAAACTGGACGAAACCGGAACCTACGCCTTCCTGCGCGAGCATGCCGACCGCATAGCCGCCGATGCCGAGATAGGCGGCGTGGCCGAAGCTCATCATGCCGCCAAACCCCATGATGAGGTTGAGGCTCGCAGCCGCCAGCGCCAGGATGACGATGCGGGTGAACAGCGTCAGGATGAAGATGTTGCCGGTCAGGTGCGAATAGAGCGGCAGCAGCGCGAGGCCCGCCAGCATCAGGGCCGTGACGGCCTTGCTCACAGTGAAAGCCTTCATCGGCGATTGGCCGGAAACAGCCCCTCCGGCCGCACCACCAGCACGATCGCCATGAGAAGATAGATCAGCATGGACGACAGCGCAGGCGCAGCGGTGGAGGCGGCGGCGCCGCTCAGCACCTGCCGGAGCAGGTTCGGCAGGAAGGCGCGGCCGAGCGTATCGATCATGCCGACGAAGATCGCGGCGAGGAACGCGCCGCGGATAGAGCCGATACCGCCGATCACGATAATGACGAAGGCAAGGATCAGGATGTTCTCGCCCATGCCGATCTGCACCGTGAGGATCGGCGCCTGCATCAGGCCGGCAAGGCCGGCGAGCGCGGCCCCGAGGCCGAACACCAGCGTGTAGAGCAGCTTGATGTTGATGCCGAGCGCCCCGATCATCTCGCGGTTGGACGCACCGGCCCGGATCAGCATGCCGATGCGGGTGCGCATGACGCCGAGATAGAGCAAGAGCGCGACCAGCAGCGCGACGGCGATGATGGCAAGGCGATAGGCGGGATAGTGGATGCCGGGCAGGATCGGCACCGGCACGGGTAAGCCAGGCCGGCAGCGGCAGCGCAAGGCCTGCCGGGCCCCAGATCAGACGTACGGCTTCATTGAAGAACAGGATCAGGCCGAAGGTCGCGAGCACGTGGTCGAGATGGTCGCGGCCGTAGAGATGCCGCAATGCCGACACCTCGAGCACGATGCCGAGCACAAGCGTCGCGCCAAGCGCCATCAGCGCACTGAGCAGGAAGCTGCCGGTCCACGCCGCGAAGGTCGCGGCGAAATAGGCGCCCATCATGTAGAGCGAGCCATGCGCGAGGTTGACGAGATCCATGATCCCGAACACCAGCGTCAGGCCGGCGGCGAGCAGGAACAGCAGCAGGCCGAACTGCAATCCGTTCAAGAATTGTTCGACGACGAGCAGCATCAAGACTCTTTCAGGCGCACGTAGAGTCGCGCCGATGTTCGAACACGGTCGCCATCAGTGAAAGAGCTCCCCCTGCCTGTTCAAGGCGGAAAAATGGGTAATGGCAGTATCGTTCCGAGGCAAGAGCGATTCTGCGCCAAACATGCACTTTGTTGCATGCCGTTGCATGAGATAACGGCATTGCAAGAAAACTGCCGCGCAGCATGGGGCAACCTGCCGCACCCGAGAGACCGCGTAAGAGGCCGCCCAAGAGAATACCCAAAAGAACACCCTCCCTCCGGCCGGCTGCCGAGGGGAGGGTGCGATCGAACGTCATCGAACGTGAGCGTCTAGAACATGATCCGGAAGGCGTGCAGCGGTTTTCCGAGAAAGATCATGCTCAAACAATAATCTGAAGCGCGAGGACGATGAGTCCTAACCTCATCGCGCTCTAGTGCGTCATCTGCCGGGCAAGGTCGTCGGGTTCGCCGAGCACGCTGTTGGCCGTCGAGGCCTCCAGGGCGGCCATCCGGAACAGGTAGGCCAGCGTTGCCAACCCGGAATCGTCCGCCATCTGCGCCAGCTCGAGCGCCATGTCGGACATGTAGCCGAGATTCTCGTCCTTGGTCTGCGCCATGATCTGGCTGTCCCGCATCATGTTCGACATCTCAGACGCTCTTTCGTTGTGCGGCGGCAAGGCCGCCGCGGTTGGCACGGGCAATGCAATCGATCCGCGGACCATCGTGCTGGAGGACGCTCGTCGTTCCGATCCGGTCACACACGACATCGAGCGACTCCTGGCGGACCTCGATCGTCGCCGCCATGGTCCAGGAATTTTCCACCAGCGCTGGCAATCCCAGCGGCGTGACGGCGAATCCGATGTCGTGGAAGCGCGGCAACCACCAGGTCTCCATGACGAGGCAGAGACGCTCGATGCCCTGATCGAGACAGAACTCCTGCGCAGCCGCCATCAATTGCAGATTGAACGCGCCGTCGCGGCGCTCGCGCGAGACGAAGAAGCGCGACCACTCCCAGGCTAGCGGGTCCGAAGGGCATCCGCGCACCGCCGCGAGATGCGGGAACACCTCGCTCATCATCGTCGGCCTGGTGGTCGGATACAGGCGGAAGCCGCCGAGCACCCGGCGGTCGTCGAGAGCCAGCAGATAGATCGCGTCCTCATTGTCGTAGCCATCGATCTCGCGGCCATCGGGCTTGCGCAGCGCCTCCCATTTCCGCTCCTCGACGAAAATCTCGTGACGAACCCGAAAATGCTGTTCGAGGACGTCCTCGTACAGGTGCCGATTGGCGGCAGAAATCACATGAATCATGAACTCCCCCCATGGTTCGAAATGAGGGGAGCCTCAGCGAAAAAGGCAAAATCGACTATTGGGAAATTTCCCAGTAGGCGAAGATTTCAGGGATTTATGATTCTGTGCCGGATCGCGATCGCGACCGCATGCGTCCGGTTGACGGCACCGAGCTTGCGCGCGGCAGTTGCAAGATGCTCTTCCGCGGTGCGTTGCGTGATGTGCAGGATCTCGCCGATCTCCCACGCGGATTTTCCTTGCGAGGCCCAGGCGAGCACCTCGCGCTCGCGGGGCGTGAGGCGCGTCGAAGGATGCGGTGCCGGGTCGAGCAGACGACGAATGTGATCGAAGCCGTACATCCCGATCAGGTGCAGCGCCGGCTTGCTGCGCGCGTTGAGATCGAGGTGGACGCCGCCGAGCGAGACGCCGGCCTCGTAGCCGGTCAAGCCGTGGATCGGCACGACGAAGCCGCGCGACATGCGGAAATCGGCGGCGCGCCGCATCACCTCCAGCGCACCCGGCTCCAGCTCCGGATCGTACGGCGCTTCGGACCACTCGAAAGGATTGACCGTCTGCCGGCACTTGCGGATCACGGGATCGACACGGTCGTAGCTCTTCTGGGTGTAGAGGCTGAACCACTCCGCCGGCCACTTCTTGGCGAGTACCATCTGGGAAAAGCGCTGCTCGGGATTCGGCAAGCCCGTCACGATGATATGTTCGAAACCGTACCGGCCGAACGCGGTTGCAAGCGCGTCCATGGCGTCCGGAACGTTGGTATGGGCTCCGAGCCCTTCGATGAAGTCGAGCGCCTCCCGGCCATAATCAACGGCGTTTGCGGCGGACATCGGTACGTTTCCTGACCTTGCCCTTCCATATAGCACGTATTCGGGTGCTGCCTCAATTCGCTGTGGCCGTAGTTTCCCGGTGCACTTCTGCTCTGAAGATTTAAACTACTTGTGGCAGAATTGACGTCAAGTTACACCTGAGGCGTCCGCAGCGGGAAAACCAAATGCAAGATGAGGACATTGCCCTCAACAGCGTGCTCGGTCTGGAATTGAACCGCGTGTTCTTCGCCGTCCGCCAAACGGCAAACAAGCAGAAGATCATCGAGTTCGCGCGCGAGGTGCTGCAAAGCGAGCGCACGGAGCTGGCCGGCAGCCGTTTGCCCGAGGGCCCGGCGAGTTAGCGCTTGCAGCAACCGACGCCGATGCAGATCGCGCGACGATGCCGCCGTTTTATTCGAACGCGCTGATTTTGGTCGAAACAATCTGACAGCGAAGTTGAGCTTCTCCCACAAGGGCGAGGGGAAGACGGCGTCCATGCTGCCTCGGACACTTGCCGCTGGATGACGACACCGCTCTCATGAGATGATCGCCGCCAAATCCTCTCGGATGCCCAGGACATGATGACGCTGCGCCAGGTTGAAGTGATCCGCGCCGTGATGGTGACAGGCACCATCGGTGGCGCGGCGAAGCTGCTCAACGTCTCGGCGCCGGGAATCAGCCGCCTCGTCAAATACACCGAGCGCTCGCTCGGCATCCGCTTCTTCCAGCGCCAGAACGGGCGCTATTTCCCGACGCCGGAAGCCGAGAACATCTTCGAGCAGATCAACGGCGTCTACAAGAAGGTCGACGACCTCTCCGAGATCATCTCCAAGATCGGCCGCGGCGGCTTGTCGGAGCTGCGCATCGGCTCGGTGCCGAGCATTTCGCAGGTGATGGTGCCCCGCGCGATCGAGCGCGTCCGCCGCCGCTATCCGGATCTCGGCATCGACATCAACATCCTCAAGCTCGAGGAGGCTATCGACTATCTGATGCTCGGCCGCGGCGAGTGCGTTGCGATGAGCTACCGCCTGGAGCATTCCGGGCTCGACTTCATGCCGCTCGCCTCAGGCGAGCTCTATTGCATCGTGCCGCCGGGGCATGAGCTCGCCGGCCGCAAGCAGGTTTCGGCCGCCGAGATCACCCGCTATCCGCTGATCGGCATCGATCCGAACGATCCCTATGGCCGCATCATGGCCGAGATCTTCGCGCGCAACCGGCTCGACTACAACATCACCATCCGCGCGCGCTTCGGCACCACGGTCTGCGCGCTGGTGAAGGCGGGGCTCGGCATTGCCATCATCGACCAGTTCACGGTCGCCCATGGCGGCTATCCCGGAATCGAGCTGCTAAAGATCACCGAGCCGACGCGATTCGACACCTATATCGCCGTGAAGCGCGGCGCGCCGCTGTCGCTCCATGCCGAGTATTTCATCGACGCTCTGCGCACCGAGATGCGCGCGGTAGAGCCCGCCCGCGGCAACGGCAGGGCCGCACCGGCACGCAGCCGAAGGAAATAACATTATGTTAGGTTTGCCGGATAAAAGGGTAATTGTGTTAGGCGAGGGAAAGACTATCGTCCTGGCTGGAATTGCGTGGATTTCCCCGTTAATGGCCGGGACCGGACGCTCCCAACAAGACGATAGCGAACCATGTCGAAGCGCGGATACGCCGCCAGCAAGAAGCTTCTCACCGGCCTGATCGGCGCGCCGATCGCGCATTCCGCGTCCCCCGCCATGCATGAGGCCGCCGCCGATGCGCTGGGCCTGCGCGGCCACTACCAGCTCATCGAGGTCGCCGGCGCCGACCCGGCCGGTCTTGCCATGATGCTCGAAGGTGTGCGGCGGCTCGGCTTTGCCGGCGTCAATGTCACCTATCCCTATAAGGAAGCCGTCGTCCCTCTGCTCGACACGCTGGCACCTGGGGCTGCCGCCTTGGGCGCGGTCAACACCGTCGTCGTCAGGGATGGCCGGCTGACCGGCCACAACACCGACACGACCGGCTTTGCGCGCGCGGTGGCGCCGCTGCTGGCACCATCCGCCAATGCCGTTGCCCTGATCGGTGCCGGCGGCGTCGGCAAGGCGATCGCGTTTGCGCTGGCGAGCCTTGCCGTGACCGACATCCGCATCTTCGACAGTGAGCCGGCCCGTGCCGAAAAGCTGGCCGCCCTGCTCGCCCCGCGCGGCGGCGCCCGCGTTGCCGCCAGCGTCGAGGACGCGCTTCATGGTGCAACCGGCCTCGTCAACGGCACGCCGGTCGGCATGCTCCCGAACCGGGATACGCCGGTGCCGGCGGTGCTGCTCAGGACAGACTTGTGGGTCGCCGACGCCGTCTATTCGCCGCTGATCACGCCGCTGCTTGCCGCAGCGCAAGAGAAAGGCGCCCGGATCATGACCGGCCGCGAGCTCGCCATCTACCAGGCCGCCGACGCCTTCGAACTGTTCACCGGCCTTGCCCCATCGACTGAGATCATGGGAGAGGCTTTTGATGCCGTGATGGCGGCGCGCAGCGCTGCCTACCAGGCAGCTTGAGGCGAAGCGGCCGGATACAAGGCCGCTTGCAAAATTTGAAGCGGGAGGAGAGGACGATGAAATCAACGCTACTGGTGGGTGCGCTGCTCACCGCCATGACGGCGACGAGCGCCTTGGCCCAGGCGATCAAGCTCGCGGACGTCGCCGAGCTCTCGGGCGGCGGGGCTACCGTCGGCACCAATTGGAAGAACGGCATCGATCTCGCCATCGAGGAAATCAACGCCAAGGGTGGCGTGCTCGGTCGCAAGCTCGAGGTCACCCACGCAGATTCGCAATCCAACCCCGGCGTCGCCCGCGCCCAGGTGCAGAAGGCACTCGATGCCGAACCCTACGTGCTGCTCGGGCCCGGCTATTCCGGCTCCGTGAAGGTTACCGCGCCGCTCGCGGCCGAAGCCGGCATCGCGCAGATCATGGGCGGCGAGGCTGCCGAGCTGACGCAAACTGGAAACAAGTTTCTGTTCCGCACCTCGTTCGGCCAGCAATCCTCGATGCCGAAGGTCGCAAAGTACATCCACGACGAGATGAAGGCGAAGACGGTTGCGGTGGTCTGGGTCAACAACGATTTTGGCCGCGGTGGCCGCGACGTCGTGGTCAAGGAGCTCGACCGGCTCGGGTCCAAGGTGGTCGCCGACCTCTCGACCGAAGCGGGCCAGGCCGATTTCGCCGCCGACGTCGGCAAGATCAAGGCTGCCAATCCCGACGCCGTGTTCGTCTACCTGAACGAAGAAGAGAGCGCGCGCATCCTCAAGGAGCTGAAGCGCCAGGGCGTCACCGCGCCGCTGATGGGCGAGACCACGTTGATCGGCCAGAAGGTGATCGAGCTCGCCGGCGACGCCGCCAACGGCGCGCGCGGTCATGTCGGCCTCACCACCGACGCGCCGGTCGATTTGATCAAGGCGTTCCGCGAGAAGTTCTCCAAGAAGTACAATTACGTGCCGGACCACAACGGCCTGAAGGGCTATCTCGCGGTCTACATGGTGAAGGCCACCACCGAGAAAATGGGCAAGGTCGACCCGAAGAAGTTTGCCGACACGCTGCACGGCCTCACCATCAAGGCCGCGGACGAGCCGGGCATCCTGATGGACGTGACCTTCAGCGACACCGGCGACATCGACCGCCAGAGCTTCCTGGTCGAGGTGGTCGAAGGCAAGCAGGTGGTGAAGCAGGTACTGCCGAAAGTGAAGTGAGGTCTCCCCTTCTCCCTCGCCCGCGTTTCGCGGGAGAGAAGGGTGCTTCAGCATAGACGGTGAGAATGCGCACGCGGAGAAAGCACCTGGCCCCACCGTCTCCCCACTCTTGGCGGGGAGACGGAACGATGGAGCTGAATTTGCGTCGACCCAGTTTCTTCGGGCTCTAACGATCAAAGAGAACCCATGCCTCATCTGTTCGATCTTCTGGTCGCCGGACTTGCCACCGGCGCGATCTATGCGCTGGTCGCGGTCGGCTTCACGCTGCTGTGGCAGACCTCGCAGACCATCAATTTCGCGCAAGGCGAGTTCGTGATGCTGCCGGCCTTCCTGATGCTCGCGGCGATGCATGTGGGCGCGCCGATCTGGCTCGCGATCATCCTCGGCATCCTCCTGTCGATGATCCTGCTCGGCCTCGCCTTCAAGCTGCTGCTGGTGGACCCGATGATGCGCCACGGCGTGTTGCCGCTCGCGATCGCGACCATGGCGCTGGCCATCGGCATCAAGGAATCCGTCAAGCAATTCTACAGCGCCGAAGCCTCGCCCTTCCCGTCGATCGTGCCGACCGGCGACGTCTCCATTCTCGGCCATGCGGTGTCGCTGCAAAGCATCGGCGTGCTCGCCGTCGCCATCCTCGCCGTGGTCGGCCTGACCACGCTGCTCAACAGGACCTCGCTCGGCCACCAGATGCAGGCCGCCGCGCAGAACCCGACGGTGGCGCGCATCATCGGCGTGCCGGTCGAGCGCATGATCATGCTGACCTTCCTGATCAACGCCTTCCTGGTTGCGCTGGCGTCGCTTTTGATCACGCCGATCTACCTTGCAAAGTTCTCATCCGGCGAGGTGCTGGGCCAGGCCGCCTTCATCGCCGCGATCGTCGGCGGCTTCAACCAGGTGCGCGGTGCGATCGCGGGCGGCCTCCTGATCGGGGTGCTCGACAACCTCGCGGCTGCCTATGTCTCGACGCAGTATCGCGCAGCCGTACCGATGATCTTCCTGATCGCCGTCATCCTGTTCCGGCCGCAAGGACTGCTCGGCCGCGCCGAGGAGCGGACCGTATGAGCGGCTTCGCCAAACCCCTCAAGATCGCGCTCGGCCTTGCCGTCGTCGCCGCGTTGATCATCGTCCCCATGAACTTCAACCGCTACGGCCTGTTCATCCTCAGCCAATGGGCGGTGATGAGCATCGCCGCGATGGGGCTCAATCTCACGCTCGGCTATGCCGGCCAGGTCTCGCTGGCGCAGGGCGCCTTCGTCGGCATCGGCGCCTATGCGGCCGCGATCATGACCACGCATGGCTGGCCGCTGCCGGCGGCGATTCTGGTCGCGATCGCCTTGAGCTTCGCGGTCGGCTGGGTGCTCGGCTATCCCGCGCTGCGCGTGCAGCATCACTACCTCGCCTTCGTCACGCTCGCCTTCTCCACCCTCGCCTTCCTGGTGTTCCGCAACGAGAGCTGGCTCACCGGCGGCATCTACGGCATCTCCAACATCCCGCGCCCGCACGTCTTCGGCATCGCGACCAACAAGCCGCTGCCGTTCTACTATGTCTGCCTCGGCTCACTCGCGATCGTGTCGCTGGCGGTATGGTGGCTGATCCGCTCGCCATGGGGACGCGCCTTCATGGCGCTGCGCGAAAACCCGTTGCGCGCGCAATCGCTCGGCGTCGACACCCGCCGTTACACGCTGATGGCCTTCGCGATCGGCTCGGCGCTCGGCGGCGTCGCCGGCGCGCTCTACGCGCCGCTGACGCAATATATCGACCCCGTTCCCTTCAACCTGTCGCTCTCGCTCGATCTGTTGATGATGGTGATCGTCGGCGGCGCCGGCTTCTATTTCGGCCCGTTCCTCGGGGCGATGATCGCGGTGCTGCTGCCCGAATGGCTGCGCTTCACCGAGGGCTACTATCTGATGCTCTACGCGGTCGCGGTGATCCTGCTGCTGATCTGGTCGCCGACCGGCATTCTCGGAATCCTCGATCGCTATCTCGCCGAACGGCGCACCAAGGCGGCGTCCGCACTGCGCGCGGTCGCAAAATCCCGCCTGGAGACGGCGCAATGAGTGCGGTTCTCGAAGTTACCGGCATCAAGAAGAATTTTGGCGGCATCAGCGCCGTCGACGGCGTCAGCTTCGACGTGCGCGAGGGCGAGATCCTCGGCCTGATCGGACCGAACGGCTGCGGCAAGTCGACCCTGTTCAACTGCATCCTCGGCCAGCTCACGCCATCAGGCGGCGAGGTCAAGCTCGACGGCAAACTCGTCACGGGCCTGCGGCCCGCGGAGCTCAACAAGCTCGGGGTCAGCCGCACCTTCCAGCTCCTGCAGGTGTTCCCGAAGCTCTCGGTGCGCGAGAACCTGATCCTCGCCGGGCAGGAGCACCAGGGCAACATGGCCTCGCGCCTCGTCGGCCGCTCCGATGCCGGGTTGACCGAGGCCGCCAACCGAATGATCGGCTTCTTCAAGCTCGACCATCTCGCCGACGAGCCGGCCGGCGGCCTCTCCTACGGCCAGCAAAAGCTGCTCGATGCCGCCATGGCCTTCATGGGTGGACCGCGCCTGGTGCTGCTCGACGAGCCCGCGGGCGGCGTCAATCCGTCGATGCTGGCGGACCTGAAGGACCGTCTGGTCGCGATCAACCGCGAGAAGAACGCCACCTTCGTCGTGATCGAGCACAACATGGAATTCGTGATGTCGCTGTGCTCGCGCGTGATGGTGATGGCGGAAGGCAAGGTGCTGGCGATGGGACGGCCGGACGAGGTCCGCAAGAACCCCGCCGTGATCGAAGCCTATCTCGGACATTGAGGAGGCGATCATGAGCGACCCCATCCTCTCGGTTCACAATCTCGTCGGCGGCTACGGCAAGATGACGATCCTGAACGGCACGAATTTCGCCGTGCCGCAGGCCACCATCACCACCATCATCGGCCCGAACGGCGCCGGCAAGTCCACCGTGTTCAAGGCCATCTTCGGCCTGCTTAGGCTGCGCGAGGGCAAGATCAGTTTCGCTGGCCGCGATGTCACGAATTTGAGCCAGCGCGCGCTGCTCAATGCCGGCATCTGCTACGTGCCGCAGGGCCGTAACATTTTCCCCGAGCTGTCGGTTCGCCACAATATCGAGCTCGGCGGCGTCGCCGCCGGCAAGGGCCTCGACCTGCCCAAGCGGATCGAAGCGGCGCTGGATCTGTTCCCCGCGCTGCGGCGCAAGTCGGCGCAGCAGGCCTCCACGCTCTCGGGCGGCGAGCAGAAGCAGCTCGAGATCGCCCGCTCGCTGCTGCTCGAGCCGAAGCTGGTGCTGGTCGACGAGCCTTCGATCGGTCTGTCGCCGCTGATGGTACAGCAGACCTTCGACATCCTGAAAAGCCTGCGCGACCGCGGCGTCACGATCCTGATGATCGAGCAGAACGCCCGCTCGGCGCTGGAGATCTCCGACATCGGCATCGTGCTCGAGCTCGGCCAGACCCGCATGGTCGACGACGCCAAGCGCATCCTGGGCGATCCCCGCATCGGCCAGCTCTTCCTCGGCGGCGCCATGGAGGAGAGCGCGGCATGAGCGCGCAAATGCGCATCGCCGTGGCCGGGGCCGGCCTGATCGGCCGCCGCCACATTGAATTGATCGAGTTCTCCGGGGCCTGCGTGCTGGCCGGCATCGCGGACCCCTCGCCCGCCGCGAAGGCGTATGCGCTGGCGCGTGGCGCGCCCTGCTACGCGGACCATCGCGCCCTCTTGGCGGAGAAGAAGCCTGACGGCCTGATCATCGCTTCGCCCAACACGCTGCATTTGCCGATGGCGCTCGACTGCGCAGAAGCGGGCGTGCCCGTCTTGATCGAGAAGCCGGTCACCGAGACGGTCGCCACCGCGCAGCGCCTGTGCGCGGCGGCAAGACGCACTGGCGTGCCGATGCTGGTCGGCCATCACCGCCGGCACAATCCGATCATCAAGGCCGCACGTGAGACCGTGGCGAGCGGCAAGCTCGGTCAGCTCACCGCCGTGGTCGGGCTGTGGCTCCTGAAGAAGCCCAACGACTATTTCGAGGTTGCGTGGCGGCGCGAGCAGGGCGGCGGGCCGCTGCTGATCAACCTCATTCACGATATCGACAATCTCCGCTTCGTCTGCGGCGAGATCGTCGAGGTGCAGGCGTTGACCTCGAACAAGACGCGCGGCTTCGCGGTCGAGGACACGGCCGCGCTCCTGTTGCGCTTCGCCAACGGCGCGCTCGGAACGGTGACGGTGTCGGATGCGACGCCGGGACCGTGGAGCTGGGAGCTGACCGCCGGCGAGAACGCGGTCTATCCGCGGCAAGATCAGCCCTGCTACGTCTTCGCCGGAACCAACGGCTCGCTCTCGGTCCCGACCATGGAGCTGTGGTCCTATCCCCAAGATCCCGGCTGGCACGCCCCGCTGTCGCGCAAGCCCGTCGAGCTCGCTGGATACGATCCGCTCGTCGAGCAGCTCCGGCATTTCCTTGCCGTCATCGCCGGCCGCGAGCAGCCGCTGATCTCCGTCGCGGACGCGATGGGCACGCTCGCCGTCGTCGAGGCGATCAGCGAGGCCGCACGCACGGGCCAGAAAGTATCGCCGGCGCGGATCATGGAGCAGGCTGCATGAGCAAACGTTCGATCGCCACCGTCTCCCTCTCGGGTGCCCTCGACGAAAAGCTCCGCGCCATCGCAGCCGCCGGCTTCGATGCCGTCGAGATCTTCGAGAACGATCTGCTGTCGTTCGGCGCGGGCCCGCGCGACATCGCAAAGCTCTGCAAGGATCTCGATCTTGCGATCTGCGCGTTCCAGCCGTTTCGCGATTTCGAGGGCATGCCCGAGCCGCAGCGTGCGCGCAACTTTGCCCGCGCGGAGCGGAAGTTCGATTTGATGCAGGAGCTCGGCACCGATCTGTTGCTGATCTGCTCAAACGTCTCGCCCGCCTCGCTCGGCGGCATCGACCGCGCCGCTGACGATTTTCGCGAGCTCGGCGAGCGCGCCGCGAAACGTGGCTTGCGCGTCGGCTACGAGGCGCTGGCCTGGGGCCGCCATGTCAACGACTATCGCGATGCGTGGGAGATCGTGCGGCGCGCCGATCATCCCGCGATCGGCGTCATCCTCGACAGTTTTCACGCGCTGGCGCCCGGTTTTCCGACCCGTGCAATGGCCTCGATCCCCGGCGACAAGATCTTTCTGGTCCAGCTTGCGGACGCGCCGAAGCTGGAGCTCGACATCCTGTCCTGGAGCCGGCACTTTCGCTCCTTCCCCGGCCAGGGCGACCTGCCGGTCGGCGAGTTCATGGCTACGATCGCGGCGACCGGCTATGCCGGGCCCCTGTCGCTGGAGATCTTCAACGACCAGTTCCGCGCCGGCTCGGCCGCGCAGACCGCGATCGACGGCCTGCGCTCGCTGATCCTGCTGGAAGACCAGCTTGCGCCGGACTGGCCAAAGCTTGTCCGCGAGCCGCTAGCGCCGAAGGCCAAGAGCGGCGGCACGGGCTTCATCGAGTTTGCCGTCAACGAGACCAAGGCCGCCGAACTCGCGCGCCTGTTCTCGCAACTCGGTTTCCGCAAGTCCGGCAAGCATCGCAGCAAGGCGGTGGAGCGCTGGTCGCAAGGCAAGGTCGAACTCGTGATCAATTGCGAGACCGACGGTTTTGCGCATTCGCATTACGTCACGCACGGTCCCGGCGTCTGCGCGATCGCGCTCGACGTCGACAATGCCGGCCTTGCCATGCAGCGCGCCGAGGCGCTGAAGGCACGCACCTTCTACCAGCCGGTCGGGCCGGGCGAGCTGGAGATTCCGGCAATCCACGGCGTCGGCGGCAGCCTGCTCTATTTCCTGGATCAGGCCGGCAAGAACTGGGACACGGATTTCGAGCCGGTTGCGGGCAACGCAGACAACGATGCGCTGATCGCCGTCGATCACATCGCGCAATCGATGCCCTATGACGAGATGCTGTCCTGGCTGCTGTTCTACACCGGCATCCTCGACCTCAAGCGACTGCCGCAGATGGAGATCGCCGATCCCAGGGGCCTCGTGCAGAGCCAGGCCATCATCAATGCCGACCAGAGCCTACGCTTCGTGCTCAACGGCTCCTCCGCCAACCGTACCCTGCCGTCGCGCTTCATCTCCGAGTTCTTCGGCTCGGGCGTCCAGCACATCGCGTTCTCGTGCCGGGACATCTTTGCGACGGTCGCCGAAATGCGTCAGCGCGGCGCGGACTTCCTGGATATCCCCGACAATTACTACGACGACATCGAAGCCAAATACGACCTTGCGCCCGAGCTGATGGCCCAGCTGCGCGCCAACCACATCCTCTACGACCGCGAGGGCGACGGCGAATTCTTCCAGGTCTACACCCACATCTTCGACGAGCGCTTCTTCTTCGAGATCGTCGAGCGGAGGAGCTATCAGGGCTTCGGTGCGGCAAATGCGGGTATCAGACTCGCAGCGCAGGCCCGCGAAGTGCGCCCCGCGAGCGTGCCGCGGGTGTGAAGCGGGTGCGGCGGCCGTCGCGCCGCGCCCGCTGCAACGGCTATGTCGCAATCTTTCGGCGAATGGAGCGGATCGCGTCCGCTGACGTCAACGCAGCACGCCACTCGCCATCAGGCAGATTGCCGAGCAGGTTCGAGAGTTCGACCGCGAGCGCCCGAAGCCGCGCATTCTCCTCGAGCAACCGCAAGATCTCGTTTGACGGCGCTTCATCGTCGTCGAAGTCATCCAGAAGCTGTGGCGACAGACGTTCGAGAGCATCACCGGACATAACGTCGTCCGCGGTTGAATTCATTTTCCGCGTCTTGCTGTGCGGCAAATCTTTATCAGTCATTGGCAAGTCCCCCAAGGACATGCCCCCGGCCTTTATTCAGGCAGGTTCGAGTGAGTCGCGGGCGAATTTGAGTCTGAAATCGGACCGCCCCGCGACCGTGCGCGGACACAGGTCGTACGAAAGCTGTCATAAATCGGGCGCGGACCTCGCCGCATGCGACAGAAGGTCCTCCCCCTCTCCCCGCAAGCGGGGAGAGGGGGAGGTCGTCACCTCACTTCATCTTGCACTTGTCGTGGAAGCGATCCTGATCGTTCTCCACGATGGTGGCGACGGTCTTCAGCGCCAGCTGGCCTTCGGAGTCCTTGACCACGTCCTGGAGATAGAAGCTCTGCACCGGGATGTGGTTGTTGCCGAACTTGAACGCGCCGCGGAGCGACTTGAAGTTGGCCTTCTCCATCTCGGCCTTCATCGCGTCCTTCTTGCTGGTGTCGCCCTTCACCGCGACCACCGCGCTGTTGATGAGCTGGGCCGCGTCATAGGATTGCGCGCCGTAATAGGTCGGCCGCAGGCCGGTGTACTTCTTGCGATAGTCGGCAACGAAGCGCTTGTTCTGCTCGTTGGGGAGATCGTTGACCCATTCCTGCGCGCCGGGAACCCCTAACGCGTTCTCCTTCTGGAGCGGCAGCGACAGCTCGTCGATGGTGAAGGCGGTGTAGAGCGGCATCGTGCTCTTCAGGCCGGCCTGGGCATATTGATTGAGGAACTGCACGCCGGCGGCACCGGGATAGAACACGAAGATCGACTCGGCCCCGGAAGCGCGGGCCTTGGAGAGCTCGGCCGAGAAGTCGAGCTGGCTCGGCCAGACCGTGTACTCCTCGCCCTTGACCTCGCCCTTGAAGGTGCTCTTCAGGCCCGCGAGCATGTCCTTGCCGGCCGCGTAGTTCGGCCCGATCAGGAACACGCTCTTGACGCCCTTCTGGTTCATGTAGAGGCCCATGGCCTGCGGCGTCTGGTCGTTCTGCCAGGAGGTCGAGAACACGTAAGGCGAGCACAGCTCGCCCGCGAGCTGCGACGGGCCGGCATTGGCCGAGATCAGGAAGGTCTGGGAGTCCACCGCGGTCTTGAGCGAGGCCAGCAGCACGTTCGACCAGATGTAGCCGACGATGAAGTCGACCTTGTCGGAC